>CAYLMY010000006.1:33756-36356 GCA_964384635.1 uncultured Undibacter sp. | reverse complement strand
CGGCGGCGCTTCCGACGGCGCCCCCGGCTTGCGCGCCGAGTATCACGAGAATTATTACGCCGCCTTCATCCGCGATCCCGACGGCAACCGCATCGAGGCGGTAACGTTCGTCACGCCAAAATAGTGATTAGAATCGCTCGGCGTCCGCCGCGGTCATCCGCTTTGCGGACTCAGGCACCGCATCGGCTGCTTTCTGCAGCATCGGCACGATGTCGTCGACCTTATCCGCCACCAGCAGGTCGAAGCTTAACTCGCCGCGGATAAATTGCAGCGCCCGCATGTGATCGAACAGCGCGCAGAGCGGCTCCCAGAAGCCTTCGATATTGGCGACCAGCACCGGCTTACGGTGGCGGCCGAGCTGTACCCAGGTGAGCTGCTCGACCAGTTCCTCCAGCGTGCCGACGCCGCCCGGCAGCGCCACGAAGGCGTCCGCCATCTCGAACATCTTGCGCTTGCGCTCGTGCATGTCGCGCGTGACGATCAGGCCTTGCGTGGTCTTGAGCGCGTGCTCGCGCGCCATCAGGAACTCAGGGATGATTCCGTTGACCGCGCCGTTGTGCTTGAGCACCGCCCGGGCGAGTTCGCCCATGATGCCGACCGCACCGCCGCCATAGACCAGGCCGATGCCGTTCTTGGCGAGGATTTCGCCGAAGGCGCGGGCAGCCTGCACGTAGGCCGGGTCGGTTCCCGGACTGGAGCCGCAATAGACGCAGATTCTTTGGATTTTGCTCATTTTAGCGATTTTGTTCATGGCCCTGCATGTGCGCTGCGTCGATGGCGCCGTCAAGGCGAGGGCGGAAACTCCTGCCGAAACGGTTTATTTGGCTGGGCCGCGAGGGTGATTGTTGGCTGGAATCCTCCTATATGGAGGGGTTCGACGCGTCCGGGCCCTGAATGAGCGACCATCACCACCACCGCACCTCCGAAAGCGATCCGCGCATCTCCGCCAGCCGCGCGGAGCTGTTTTCAACTCTCGTCCATCTGTGGCCCTATATCTGGCCAGCCGACCGCCGCGACCTGAAGCTGCGGGTGCTTGGCGCCATGGCGCTGTTGCTGGCAGCCAAGCTCGCGACGGTCGCGGTTCCCTTCACATTCAAATGGGCGACCGATGCGCTTGCCGGTACCGGCAGCGCGCCGGCCGCGGATTGGTTCGCTTGGGTGGTTGCCGTGCCCATCGCCATGACCATTGCCTATGGCGGCATGCGCGTCCTGATGGCGCTGCTCCAGCAAACGCGCGACGGCGTGTTCGCCAAGGTGGCGATGCACGCGGTGCGCCGGCTCGCCTACCGCACCTTCGTGCATATGCACGAGCTGTCGTTGCGCTTCCACCTCGAGCGCAAGACTGGCGGACTGACGCGTGTGCTCCAGCGCGGCCGCGACGCGATCGAGACCATCGTGCGCATGGTGATCCTGCAACTGGTGCCGACCATCGTCGAAGTGACGCTCGTAACCGCCGTGCTGATGTGGCAGTTCGATTGGCGCTACGTCATGGTGGTCCTGATCGCCGTCTTGATGTATATGGTCTACACTTATCATGCGACCGAATGGCGCATCGGCATCCGTCGCAAGATGAACGACAGCGACAATGACGCCAACGTCAAGGCGATCGACTCGCTGCTCAATTACGAGACGGTGAAATATTTCGACGCCGAGCAGCGCGAGGCGCAGCGCTACGACCGCGCCATGGCGCGCTACGAAGATGCCAGCGTCAAGGCCTATACCTCGCTCAGCGTGCTCAATGCCGGGCAGGCGGTGATCTTTACCATCGGGCTCGCCACCGCCATGGTGCTGTGCGCCTATGAAGTCAGAGCCGGCACCAAGACGGTCGGCGATTTCGTGCTGATCAACGCCATGATGATCCAGCTTTACCAGCCGCTCAATTTCATGGGCATGGTCTATCGCGAGATCAAGCAGGCGGTGACCGACATCGAGAGCATGTTTGCGATCCTCGCGCGCGAGCCGGAAATCATGGATGTAACCGGCGCTCGCGCGCTCAAGGTCACAAGTGGCACAATCCGCTTCGAGAACGTTTCCTTCGCCTATGAGCCGGAACGCCGTATCCTCAAAGGCGTCAGCTTCGAGGTACCCGCTGGCAAGACAGTGGCAGTGGTCGGGCCCTCCGGCGCCGGCAAGTCGACGATCTCGCGGCTGTTGTTCCGCTTCTATGATTTGTCCGGCGGCCGCATCCTGATCGATGACCAGAATATCGCGCAGGTGACGCAGCAATCGCTGCGCCAGGCCATCGGCATGGTGCCGCAGGACACCGTGCTGTTCAACGATACCATCCGCTACAACATTCGCTACGGCCGCTGGGAGGCGAGCAACGCCGAGGTGGAGGAAGCCGCGCGGCTGGCTCAGATCGACCATTTCATCCGGCTGGCGCCCAAGGGCTACGAAACGGAAGTCGGCGAGCGCGGCCTCAAGCTCTCGGGCGGCGAGAAACAACGCGTCGCCATCGCCCGCACCATCCTGAAGGGCCCGCCGATCCTGCTGCTCGACGAGGCCACCTCCGCGCTCGACAGCCACACCGAAAAGGAAATCCAGGACGCGCTCGATCGCGTCTCGACCGGCCGCACCACGCTGGTGATCGCGCACCGGCT
>CAYLMY010000006.1:15126-33656 GCA_964384635.1 uncultured Undibacter sp. | reverse complement strand
ACGCGCTCGATCGCGTCTCGACCGGCCGCACCACGCTGGTGATCGCGCACCGGCTTTCCACCATCGTCGGCGCCGACGAGATCATCGTGCTCGATCAGGGCGAGATCGTCGAACGCGGCACCCATGCCGCGCTGCTGGCCAACGACGGGCTCTATGCCAGTATGTGGAACCGGCAGCGCGAGGCGGAAGAAGCGCGCGAGAAGCTCGCGCTGGCCGGCGAACCGGTTGCGCCCAACCGCAATCCGCCGCCGGTCGAAGACGAGATTGGCGTGAACGCGCCAGTGACTATCGATTTGCCAGCCGACGCGGCGGAGTAGAATAGCCGAATGTCGATCTTCGATTCGATCCGCCGGCAGCTCGCCCCGATCACGCCGGAGGGTTATCCTATCATCGGTGCTTTCGCGCTCGTCAGCCTCATTTTGTTCTGGCTGTGGACGCCGCTCGGCTGGCTCGGCACGCTAGCGACGCTGTGGTGTGCCTATTTCTTCCGCGACCCGCCGCGCGTCACGCCGGTGCGCGACGGCTTGGTGGTGGCGCCCGCCGACGGCCGCGTCAGCCAGATCACCACCGCAGCCCCGCCGCACGAGCTCGGTATCGGCGCAACGCCGCTGCCGCGCGTCTCCATCTTCATGAGCGTGTTCGACTGCCACGTGAACCGCAGCCCGGTCGCCGGCCAGATCGAAAAAATCGTCTACCAGCCCGGCAAGTTCTTCAATGCCGACCTCGACAAGGCCAGCGCCGATAACGAGCGCAACTCGCTGGTGATCGCCACCGCCGGCGCCCGCGTGGCGGTGGTGCAGATCGCCGGACTGGTGGCGCGCCGCATCGTCTGCTTCGTACGCACCGGCCAGCCCGTCGGCACCGGCGAGCGCTTCGGCATGATCCGCTTCGGCTCCCGCCTCGACGTCTATCTGCCCGAAGGCGCGGCGCCGCTGGTGGCGGTGGGGCAAACGGCGATCGCCGGCGAAACCGTGCTCGCCGATTTGCGGAGCAGCGATCCCGGGCGGACCTTCCGCAGCGGGTAAATCGTTAACGCAGCCGCCAAATCCGCGTCGGCGCGCCGTGGCGCGCAACCCCGCAAGCCTCTATATTAACGCCCATGGTATTTCAGCCGCTCGACCCCGCACCGCTGCCGTCGCGCCGCCGCCGCTTCAAGGCGATCCCGGTGCGCACGCTGCTGCCCAACCTCATCACTCTGCTCGCGTTGTGTGCGGGGCTGACCGCCATCCGCATGGCGGTCGAGAACAACATTCAGCTCGCGCTCGCGGCCATCGTGTTCGCGGCGCTGCTCGACGGCATCGACGGCCGCATCGCGCGACTGCTCAAGGGCACTTCGCGCTTCGGCGCCGAACTCGACAGCCTCGCCGACTTTGTCAATTTCGGCGTGGCGCCGGCGTTGATCCTATATTTCTGGGGCCTGCACGAACTCAAATCGGCGGGCTGGATCGTCGCGCTGGTGTTCGCGATCTGCGCCGGACTGCGCCTCGCGCGCTTCAACGTGATGATCGACGAGCCCAACCGGCCAGTCTGGGCCGGTAATTTCTTCACCGGCATTCCGGCGCCGGCCGGCGCCATCACCGTGCTGCTGCCGATCTATCTCAACCTGCTCGGCATGCCGACCGGCCTTGTCGTGGTGTGGGTCACCTTCCTCTACACGCTGCTGATCGCGCTTCTGATGGTATCGCGGCTGCCGGTATTCTCCGGCAAGCGGGTGGGCAAGCGCGTGCCGCCGGAAATGGTGCTGCCGGTCTTCGTGGTGGTGGTGTTGTTCTTCGCGCTGCTGATCAGCTATCCGTGGGAAGTGCTGACCATCGGCACGCTCGCCTATCTGGCCTGTCTGCCGCTCGGCTGGTGGTCCTACCGCGGATACCAGCGTAAGGACGCAACGGTGGCCGCAACTACCGCCGGTGCCACCGCCTCTGCTGAAGCGCCACTCGCGCATGGATCGCCTAGGCTTGCTGGCGATGACGATCGCCCGGCGCGGCTGAACTGACGGCTATTTTTCCGGCCGCGTGCCGAACGGATGGCCGGGCATCAGGTCGTTAGGATGCGCCCAGCCGGGCAATGCTTTCATGCGCTCCATCCAGGCCGCGATCGCCGGGTGCTCCTTGGCGATGTCGAAGCCGAATTCCTCGGGCGGATAGTAGAAATAGGCGGTCATTGAAATATCGGCGATGAGCGGCTTGTCGCTCACCAGGAATTGCCGACCGGTCAGCCGCTTATTGACGATAGCAAGGCTGGCATCAATACGCGCCTTCATGAACGCCATCACCGCGGGATCGCCCGGCTTCGGCGCGAAATTCTTCAAGAAACGGAATGGTCCGAGAAAGCCATTGACCTTCTGATTGTCGAAGATGATCCAGCGCAACGATTCAAGCTCTTCATCTTCGCCTTGCGGCTTGAACTTGCCGCTGAGGTTGGCGAGATAAGTGAGGATCACGGCCGATTGCGTGAGCTTCTTCCTGCCGTGCACCAGCACCGGCACTTCGCCCATCTCGTTGATCTCGTCGCGGTATTCCGGCTTGCGCGTGGCACCGCCAGCGAAAAAGTCGATCCAGATCGGCTCCCAGTCGGCGCCGATCAGATTGAGCATCAGCGCGGCGCGATAGGCATTGCCGGACTGGGCGAAGCAATAAAGCTGAAATTCGGCCATGGGGTTCCCGTGTAATTTAGCGTCTCAATGTCACCGGCACGCCGGCGGTGGATTGGCCTTCGAAATGGCCGCCGGCGAATTTGAGCCGCGCCAGCGGTGCGTTCTTGTGTTCGTTGATCGTGAGCGGCCCCTGCGCGAGCTGCCAGTGCCGGCTCGTGAAAGATTTACGCGGACAGCCTCATTCCGGACTCGAGCCCTCATTTCATGGTCGGGATGACGAATTCGGCGCCTTCCTTGGTGCCGGACGGCCAGCGCGAAGTCACTGTCTTGGTCTTGGTGTAAAAGCGGATCGAGTCCGGCCCGTGCTGATTGAGGTCGCCGAAGCCGGAGCGCTTCCAGCCGCCGAAGGTGTGATAGGCGAGCGGCACTGGAATGGCGAAGTTGACGCCCACCATGCCGACCTGTACGCGGTTGGTGAAATCGCGCGCGGCGTCGCCGTCGCGGGTGAAGATGGCGACGCCGTTGCCGTAGTCGTGCTCGGATGGCAGCCGCACCGCCTCTTCGTAGTCCTTGGCGCGCACCACAGATAGCACCGGTCCAAAAATCTCTTCCTTGTAGATCTTCATGTCCGGCGTGACCTCATCGAACAGGCAGCCGCCGATGAAATTGCCGTTCTCGTAGCCCTGCAACTTGAATCCGCGCCCGTCGACCACCAGTTTGGCGCCTTCCTTGACACCGGTGTCGATGTAGCCGCGCACCTTGTTGAGCAAATCCCTGGTGACCATCGGGCCATAGTCGGCCTTGTCGTCGGTGGACGGACCGATCTTCAGGCTTTCCACCCGTGGGATCAGCTTTTCGACCAGGATGTCGGCGGTCTTCTTACCGACTGGCACCGCCACCGAAATCGCCATGCAGCGCTCGCCGGCCGAGCCGTAGCCGGCGCCGATCAAGGCATCAACCGCCTGGTCCATGTCGGCGTCCGGCATCACGATCATGTGGTTCTTGGCGCCGCCGAAGCATTGCACGCGCTTGCCGTTGGCGCAGGCGGTCGCGTAGATATATTCGGCGATCGCTGAGGAGCCGACGAAACCGATCGCCTTGACGCGGCGATCATTGAGCAGCGTATCCACCGCCTCCTTGTCGCCGTTGACAACGTTGAGGATGCCCGCCGGCAGTCCGGCTTCGAACATCAGCTCGGCAAGCCGCATCGGCACCGACGGGTCGCGCTCCGAAGGCTTGAGGATGAAGGCGTTGCCGCAGGCGATAGCGGGGGCAAATTTCCACATCGGGATCATGGCCGGGAAATTGAATGGCGTGATGCCGGCCACCACGCCGAGCGGCTGTCGCATGGAATAGAGATCGATGCCGGGGCCAGCGCCTTCGGTGTATTCGCCCTTCATCAGGTGGGGGATGCCGCAGGCGAATTCGACCACTTCGACACCGCGCTGCACGTCGCCGCGCGCGTCGCTCAACACCTTGCCATGCTCGGCGGAGAGCAGCTTGGCCAGGTTCTCGAAGTCTTTCTGCACCAGATCGAGAAACTTGAACATCACTCGGGCGCGCCGCTGCGGATTGGTCGACGCCCAGCCCGGTTGCGCGGCCTCCGCGTTGGCGATGGCATGCTCGACCTCGGAATGCTTGGCGAGCGCGACCTTGGCCTGCACCTCGCCGGTGTTGGGATTGAAAATGTCGCCGAAACGTCCCGAGGTGCCTTTGACCTCCTTGCCGCCGACGAAATGGCCGATCTCACGCATGGGTCGCACTCCTCTAGTTCTTAACGGCCCTTAACCGACCCCCCCGCGGGGTAGTCGCCTTTTGCCGCGATATTTACAGCATTTCGGCGGCTGGTCACGGACTCGACGGGCGTGGCTGGGCGGATTTTCTTTCACCAACGGTTAGGCTTTACCGCCTCTTAACGGCGCCCGTCTAGGGTCGGATTCCGGAGGCGGTTCTCCGGAAGTGGTGGCGTTGGCGGGGTTAAAGTCATGGATATCGCAACAGGTCTAGGCCTGCTGGCGGGTGCGGCGGTGCTTGCCACGCTGATCATGCTGGGCGGCGACCTACGTATGTTCGCCGATATGCACGCATTCATCGTGATCTTCGGCGGCTCCTTCGCCGCCACGCTGATCCGCTTCCCGCTCGCTTCCATCTTTCATGGCCTTCCGCTGGGGGCCAAGTTCGCCTTTTCGCTGCGCCGCATGAGCCAGCGCGACCTGGTCGACGAGCTCGCCGGTCTCGCCGAGATCGCCCGCAAGCAGGGGCCGATCGGCCTGGAGAAAGTCGAAATCGAAGACCCGTTCCTCGCCAAAGGCATCCGCTTCGTCGCCGACGGTTATGACACCACCTTCATCCGCGACAATCTTGAACGCGACCGCGACAACTTCCTCACCCATCTTGACGAGGGCCAGAAGATCTACCGCGCGGTCGGCGATTGCGCGCCGGCTTTCGGCATGATCGGCACGCTGATCGGCATGGTGCAGATGTTTGCCAACATGACCGATCCTTCCAAGCTCGGCCCGTTCATGGCGGTGGCGCTGCTGGCGACATTCTACGGCGCCGCGCTCGCCAACCTGTTGTGCCTGCCGATCGCCGACAAGCTGCATCTCAAGCTAGTGGACGAAGAGATCAACCGCACGCTGATCATCGACGGTATCCTGATGATCCGCGACGCCAAGAGCCCAACCTTGGTGCGCGAGATGCTGCTCGCCTATCTGCCCGAGAAGCACCGCCACGGTGAAGGCGAAGGTGCAGCGGACGAGGCGGAGGCGGTGGCTGCTTAAGCCGGCCCTGCAATTGAAGGCGTACCATGGCAAAGCGTAAAGAGGGACACGGCGGCGGTCACGGCTGGTTCGTCACCTTCGCCGACCTGATGGGGCTGCTGGTCAGCTTCTTCGTGATGCTGGTCGCCTTTTCCACCCAGGACGCGGCCAAGCTGCAGGTGGTCGCCGGCTCTATGCGCGACGCCTTCGGCGTCCAGGACAAAGTGCGCTATTCCGGCATCATCGAGGTGCTTGGCCTGCCGACGCGGCCGAAGCTGAAAAACGCCGCCCATATCGATCCGAAGGAGGCGTCCGCTACGCCGTCGCCCGACGAGCACGACCGTCAGCGTAGCTTTGGCGCGCGTTTCAAACAGGATCGCGACTTCGCGCTCGCCTCCGCCTCGCTGCGCCAGGCCTTGCAGGACATGCCGGAGCTCAGCGAGGCCTCCAAGAATATCATGTTCGAGGAGACCAAAGAGGGCTTCAACATCGAGATCGTCGACCAGGACGGCCGCTCGATGTTCGCGGACGGCAGCAAGGAACCCTATGAGCGCACCCGCAAGCTGATCCAGAAGATCGCGCCGGCGCTCAAGGCGATGCCCTATCGCGTCTCCATCACCGGCCACACCGCCACCAGCAAGGTGCCGGCCAAGCCCGGCTACGGCGGCTGGGAACTCTCCGCCGACCGCGCCAATGCCGTGCGCCAGATTCTTGCCAGCGAGGGCCTGCCGTCCGGCCACATCTTCATGGTCGCCGGCAAGGCCGACACCGATCCGTTGTTCGCTGACAACCCCTCCATGTCGCCGAACCGCCGGGTGACCATCACCCTGATGAAAGAAGCCCCGCCGATTCCGGCCAATTTCACCCCCTAAAGCGTCCAAAACCCGGACCTCGGCCAGCTTCCGTGGCCGGTGGATCGTGTAAAACGCCGGTATTGTCTCGCCCGTTGCGGTGATATAAGCCGCGCCTTCCAGCCGACGGCGGACCGAAACAACACCGATGAATGATGGCGTGAACGAGACGGCAGCTTCCGTCGAGGCCGACCTTGCGGGTACTGGCAAGGAAGCGCCCCCGAGCTTCGTCGCCTTGTCGCTCGGCAGCGTCGGCGTCGTCTATGGCGACATCGGCACCAGTCCGCTCTACGCCTTTCGCGAGGCGGCGATGGCGGCGAGCGAGAACCATCCGGTCACCCGCAGCATCGTGCTCGGCGTGTTGTCGCTGATCCTATGGGCGTTGATCATCACGGTCACCGCGAAATACGTGCTGATCCTGCTACGCGCGGACAATAACGGGGAGGGCGGCACACTCTCGCTGACGGCGCTGGCGAGCCGCGCGCTCGGGCGACGCACCACCTTCGTATTTATCGTCGGCGTCATCGGCGCCTCGATGTTCCTCGGCGACAGCGTGATCACGCCGGCGATCTCGGTGCTGTCGGCGGTCGAGGGGCTCAAGCTCGCCACGCCCGCCTTCAGCGAATACGTGGCGCCGATCGCCGTCGGCATCCTGATCGGCTTGTTTGCCGCGCAGAGCCGCGGCACCGCCAAGGTCGCCGCCATGTTCGGGCCGGTCATGGTGATCTGGTTCGTGTCGATCGCGATCGCCGGCGGAATGCACATCCGCGACGATCCTTACGTGCTCACCGCCATCAATCCGCTCTACGGCATCGAGTTCCTGCTAAGCCACGGCACCGTCGGTCTGGTTACGCTCGGCGCGGTGTTCCTGGTGGTGACCGGCGGCGAGGCGCTCTATGCCGATCTCGGCCATTTCGGCCGCAAGCCGATCCAGACTGCCTGGCTCTGCCTGGTGCTGCCGGCGCTGCTGATCAATTATTTTGGGCAGGGCGCCAAGGTGCTGGCCGACCCGACCGCGATCGAGAATCCATTCTACCGTCTGTTGCCGGAAATGGTGCTGCTGCCGATGATCGTGCTGGCGACGGCGGCGACGGTGATCGCGAGCCAAGCGGTGATCACCGGCGCCTATTCACTGGTGCATCAGGCGATCCGGCTCGGCCTGTTACCGCGGCTCGCCATCCTGCATACCTCCGCGTCCCATGTCGGCCAGATCTACATCCCGCGCGTGACGGTGGCGCTGTTGGTCGGCGTGCTGCTGCTGGTCGGCTTATTCCGCACCTCCAGCGCGCTGGCGTCGGCCTACGGCATCGCGGTGGCGACGACCATGGTGGTGGACGGGTTGCTCGCCTTCATTGTCATATGGAAATTGTGGAAATGGCGGCTGTGGCAGGCGGTCGTGCTGATACTTCCGTTTGTTGTTGTCGACGTTACCTTCTTCTCCGCCAACTTCCTGAAGCTGTTCGAAGGCGCCTGGGCGCCGCTGCTGTTCGGCGCCACCATGGTGCTCTTGATTATGACCTGGCGACGCGGCACCAGCATCCTAGCCAACAAGACGCGGCGCATCGAGGTGCCGCTCGACACGTTGTTCCGCAACTTGGAAAAGAAGCCGCCGCATTTCGTGCCCGGCACGGCGGTGTTCCTCACCAGCGATCCCGAATTCGCGCCGACCGCGCTGCTGCACAATCTGAAGCACAACAAGGTGCTGCACGAACACAACGTCATCCTCACCATTGTCACCGCCGACACGCCGCGCGTGCCGGAGGACGACCGCGTCAAGATCACTCCGCTGTCGCCGCATTTTTCGCGCGTGTCGCTGAAGTTCGGCTACATGGAACAGCCCAACGTGCCGAAGGCGCTGGCCGTAGCGCGCAAGCTGGGCTGGCAGTTCGACATCATGTCGACTTCGTTCTTCCTGTCGCGGCGCGCGCTCAAGCCGTCGCCGCAGTCGGGCATGCCGGGCTGGCAGGACCATCTTTTCATCGCGCTGGCGCGCTCGGCGAGCGACGCCACCGATTTCTTTCAGATTCCCACCGGCCGCGTGGTGGAGGTGGGAACCCAGGTGGCCGTCTGATGCCGGGTTCCCAAAAGTCAGGTGCGGCGTGCGGCAATTCCGACTAAAACAATCGGCATTGAGAGTGGAGTTGCGCATGGCTGAAGGGATTGCGCGCGCCGATGAGGTCGAGAACCTGACCCCCGAGCAGGTCGCCGCCGGCCTGCGCGCCGGGCGCATGCTGCTGGTCGATGTGCGCGAGCCAAAAGAGGTCGCTGCGGAAAGCTATCCCGAAGCGGTGATCGTGCCGCTGTCGCGCTTCGATCCCGCCGCCATTCCCGATTCTCAAGGCAAGCAGGTGGTGTTTGTCTGCCGCGCCGGCCACCGCTCGGTCACCGCCTCGCTCGCCGCGCAGGACCGGGGCTATCCTTACAAGTCGCACCTCGCCGGCGGTATCATCGCCTGGAAGGCGGCCGGCCTTCCGACCAAGAGCTGAATATCCCGAGGATTGCCATGCGCCGCGCATTCGCGATTGCCGTCCTGGCCGCGGGCGCCAGCCTTGTCGGTGTCGCGCTCGCCACCGGGCAAAGCGCGCACGTGGTCAATGTCTACAACTGGTCGGACTACATCAATCCGCAGGTACTCGAGCAATTCACCAAGGAAACCGGCATCAAGGTGGTCTACGACACCTTCGACGCCAACGAGACGCTGGAGACCAAACTCTTGGCCGGCAGGTCCGACTACGACGTGGTGGTGCCGACCGCCTATTTCCTTGAGCGCCAGATCATGGCCGGCGTGTTCCAGAAACTCGACAAGAGCAAGCTGCCCAATCTGGTCAATGTCTGGCCGGAAATTGCCAAGCGGCTTTCCGCCTACGATCCCGGCAACCAGTACGGCGTCAACTACATGTGGGGCACCACCGGCATCGGCTACAACGTCAAGGCGGTGCGCGCGCGGCTCGGACCGAATACCAAGGTTGACAGTTGGGACATAGTGTTCAAGCCGGAGCTGCTTTCCAAGTTTAAGGACTGCGGCGTACATATGCTGGATTCCGCCGACGACATCCTGCCGGCGGCGCTGCATTATCTCGGGCTTAATCCGAACTCGACCGAACCGGAGGATCTCGCGCGCGCTACCGAACTCATGCTGAAAGTCCGCCCTTACGTGCGCAAATTCCATTCCTCGGAATATCTCAACGCGCTGGCAAGCGGGGAAATCTGCCTGGTGGTCGGATGGTCGGGCGATATCAAGCAGGCGAAGAACCGCGCGTTCGAAGCTAAGAACGGCATCGAGATCGGTTATGCGATCCCGAAAGAGGGTGCGCAGATGTGGTTCGACAATCTCGCCATTCCGAAGGACGCGCCGCACACCGCCGAGGCCTATGCCTTCATCAATTTCATGCTCGATCCGCACGTGGCGGCCGCGAACAGCGACCTGGTCGCCTATGCCAACGGCAATCTGGCAAGCCAGAAATTCATCGACAAGAAGGTGCTCGACGATCCCGGCGTCTATCCGGACGCGGCCACCATGGCCAAACTCTATATCGTGGGCGCGCGCGGCCCGCGCGCGCAGCGGTTGATCAACCGGATTTGGACGCGGGTGAAGACCGGGCGCTAGCCGGTTGCGCGTCTTCCGGCCGCCAGCGCCGGTGCAACCAGAGCCACTGTTCCGGATATTCGCGGACCCAGCCCTCAATCACGTCGGTGATGTTCTGCATGGTGCCTGCAATATCGACCTTTCCGTCGGCGTCGCGCGCGGGCGCGATCTCGTCGGTGAGCTCCGGGCGGAGACGGTGGTCGGGTAAGCGGACGACGCGCGTGCCGTGGATCGGGCAGTCGAAATGGCGGGCAAGCCGCGCCAGCAGCGGATTCGCCATGGTGCGCCGGCCGAAGAAAGTCACCTCCACGCCGCGCACATAATACTGATCGACCAGCATGCCGACATGGGCGCCGCGCTCGAGCGCCTGCGCGATTTTCACCGGCGCGTCGAGCCCCGTATTGATCAATTCGCCCATATTGGCCCCGCGCGTCTGGGCGAGCCAGCGGTCGATGGCGGGGATGTTCGGGCGGCGGTAGAGCACCGCGCTGTCCAGTTGATAGGTCGCCGCGCAAATGGCGGGCAACTCCCAATTGGCGAGATGGGCGGCGAACACCAGCGCCGGTTTGCCGTCATTGGCGAGCTTCATGTAAAGATCGATTTGCTCGCGCGAGATTTCGATGCGCCCATAGCGGTCGGGATAGGCCGGATCCCAATCCCACAGGCGGTCGAGATGAGCAAATTCCGCGCCCATGCGGCCGAGATTGTCCCAAACCCCGCGCACGATGCGGTCGATCTCGACGGCGGATTTTTCCGGAAACGCGGCCGCGAGATTGTCACGGCCGATTCTGTTTTCCGGTAGCCACGGCCCGAACGTGCGCGTCGTCCAACCGGCAAAATCGGCGAGCTTGTCGGGATCGAACAGGCGCAGGAATTTGAGCAGCCCGATCGCTAACGCGCCGACCACCGCGTTGCCGCCACTCTTGAGAAAGCGCTGCAGACGACGCAGCATCAGAACGTCACGACGACTTTGCCGAACACCTGCCGGCTTTCCAGCCGCGCCAAGCCCTTCTCGAAGTCGGCAAGCGCAACCTCGGTATCGATGACCGGCGTCATGCCGGCGGCGATCTTGGACAGGCTGTCGCGGATATTGCGTATCGCGCAGCCGAACGAGCCGAAAATCTTGTACTGCTGCTGGAACAGTTGCATCAGATTGATGGTCACGGTCGGCCCCGCGGTCGACCCGCAGGTGACCAAGCGCCCGCCGCGCTTGAGGCAGAGCAGGGAACCATTGAAGCCCTCGCCGCCGACGTGCTCGAACACCACGTCGACGCCCTTCTTGGCGGTAAGTTTGCGCGTGACGCCCTCGAAGCGCTCGGTCTTGTAGTTGATGACATGGTCGGCGCCCAACGCCTTGGCCTTTTCTGCCTTGGCGTCGTCGCCGACGGTGGTGATGACCGTGCAGCCGAGCGCCTTGGCCATCTTGATCGCCACCGAGCCGATGCCGGAGCCGCCGGCATGCACCAGGATGGTCTCGCCGGGCTTCAGCTTGGCGTTGTCGAACAGCATGTGCTCGACGGTGCCGAAGGCGATGGGCGCGCAAGATGCATCGCGCAGCGACACGCCGTCAGGCACCGGAATGACCAGCCGCGCCGGCATGTTGACGAGATCGCGCGCGAAGCCGTCGATATGAAAGCCCATGATGCCGCCGACGTTTTCACATAAGTTGTCGCGGCCTTCGCGGCAGGCGGGGCACTCACCGCACGTCATGGCGCCATACATCACCACCTTGTCGCCCGGCTTGAAGCCGGTCACGTCCTTGCCGACACCGGCGATTTCGCCCGCCGCTTCCGCGCCCACCACTAGTGGCAATTGCCGCTTGGCGAAGGCCATGCCGCGGAAGCCCCACAGATCGAGATGATTGAGCGCCGCCGCCTTGATGCGAACCTGCACCTCAGCCTCGCCCGGCGGGGCAGGATCGGGCACCTCGGCAAGTTCCAGCTTGCGGTCGGCGATCAGTCGGAGCGCGCGCATTGGGTAAGCGGGGCGGGCGCGGCGCCTACGCCGGCTCGCGGCCCATCACCAGCGAGACGTTCTGCCCGCCGAAGCCGAAGGAATTCGAGATGGCGTGCGTCACTTTCGCATCGCGCGCCTTGTTGGGCACGACGTCGAGCGGGATCGCCGGATCGGGCACCGCGTAATTGATGGTGGGCGGGATGCGCTGATGCTGCAGCGTGAGCAGCGAGAACACCGCTTCGACCGCGCCTGCCGCCGACAGCGTGTGGCCGACCATGGATTTGTTGGAGGAAATCGGGATGCCTTTCATGCGCTCGCCGAACACGGCCGACAGACCGAGATGCTCCATCTTGTCGTTTTCCGGCGTGCCGGTGCCGTGCGCGTTGACGTAGTCGATCTCGTCGGGCGCGATGCCGGCGTCCTTCAGCGCGTTGTGGATGCAGCCGATGATCGGCTTGCCGTCCGGGCTCGAGCGGGTGCGGTGGAAGGCGTCTGCCATTTCGCCGCAGCCTTCCAGCACGCCGAGAATCTTGGCGCCACGCGCCTTGGCGGATTCCAGGCTTTCCAGCACCACGGCGCCGGCACCTTCCGCCATGACGAAGCCATCGCGATTCTTGGCGAAGGGTTTGGCGGCGCCTTGCGGATTATCGTTGCTGGTGGAGAGCGCCGACAGCAGCGAAAAGCGGATCACCGCTTCCGGATTGATCGAGCCGTCGGCGCCGATGCACAGCGCCGCGTCGGTTTCGCCACGCCGGATCGCCTCGACGCCGAGTTGGATCGCGCTCGCGCCCGAGGCGCAGGCGGTCGACAGCGAGATCGGCGAGCCTTTGGTGCCGAATTTCTCCGCCAGATTGTCGGCCACCGAGCCGAACAGGAAACGCGGGTGATAGTCGGGAAATTGCGCGCTCACCCGCAGGATGTCGCTATAGGTGACGGTGTCGTTGGCGCCAGTTTTGGCGCCGAGCGCGAGCCGCTGCGGCCATTCGATCTCGATCGGCGGCACCGCCAGAAACAAGGGTCCGGGGAAATCTCCCCGCCCACCGATGCCGGCCTCAGCGATGGCTTCTTCGGCCGCGAGATCGGCGAAGCGCTCCGAAAGCGCGGCCGAGTTAGGTTGCGTGCCGAGGAAATCGATGGTGCCGGCGATGCGGGTGCGCAGGCCCTCGGTCGGGAAGCGGGTGATGGTGTGGATGCCGGATTCTCCGGTCGTGAGCTTGGCCCAGTTGTCGGTCTTGCCGGCGCCGAGCGAGGTGACAACGCCAAGCCCGGTCACGACTACGATCGGCCGGCCCATTTCGTCCTTGGTCGATGACATTTCGTGCACTCCCTTAGGCGACCCGTTCCACCAGTGCGAGGCTTTCGCCCCGCCAATGTCCGACGCCGGTCACCAGGACTTGGCTCAATTCCCCGCTCATCGGCCGCTCCAGGCCGGTCGCGTCGCAGGGCGGAAACAGGCTACCATGACCAAGCGCGACCGCCGCCAGCGCCACGTTCATGGGAAATTGCGGCTCCAGCCCATGCCCGAGATATGACCCGGTGGCGCGGACGGCAAGGCCGGAATGCGCCTCCAGAAAGGCGCGCTCCTCTGCGGTGGCGGGCTCGCTACCGGTAGCGCCCGAGAGCACCGCGGCATGGCCGGCTTTGACCCTGTCCTTGACCTTGTCCCATAGCCGCGTCAGCGCGGCGGTGACCGAGTTGGGCGCGCGCTTGGAGCGGTCGGAAAACACTGCCGTGAGCCGCGCCAGCGGCTTGGCGCCGCGCGCTTCGGCATAGTCGCGCGCCTCGACCACCAGGAAGGCGCCGAGCGAACCGAGCGCGAAGCCGGCGGGTTTGCCACGCCCACGTTCCCAGACCGGCGCAAACTGGCCCTTCAGATTGTGCTCGCCGAACTCGTAGAGCATGAAAAGATCGGGGCGTTCGCCGTTATGCGCGCCGCCCACCAGCGCGATGTCGCTCTGTCCGGAGGCGATGCGCGAGAGCGCGATACGCACGGCGTCGACGCCGGCGGATTCCTCGCCCATGAAGGTGCGCGAGGAGCCGGTCACCCCATGCACGATCGAGATGTTGCCGGCCAGCAGATTGGACAACTGTGCCAGGAACAAGGTCGGTCGCAGGCCGCTCATCAGGCTTTCGTTGAGGAAGGCGGCCGGATTGGCCGCGCGCGGCGCGCCGGACAGAATCTGCGAGTCGACTGTAAGGTCGCGCTCGCCGCCACCGGCGGCGACGATCATGTCCATGTGCGAGAGGATGTCGGTCTTGCCTTTGACGCCTGCGCTGTCGAGCGCGAGGCCGGCGGCATAGGTGCCGATGCGCTGCCAGGGCTCCATCTGGCGCTGATCGCCTTTCTTCGGAATCTGGGCGTCGAAACTGATCGGTGCCAGCGGGTGCACGATGAATGGTGCAAACATCGCGGTGTCGGCGTTCGGGTGCGCCGCCATCAGCTTTTGCCAATGCGCCTGCGGCCCTTCGCCCAGGCAGGAGACGATGCCGATGCCAGTGATCCAGGCTTCGCGCGCGCCGTCAGCCATCGGCGGGCGCCCCCATCGGGAAACCGATATTGGCGGCGGTGTCGCGCATGCGCTTGTTCATCTCGGCATTGGGGAATGCGAGCACGCTGAAGGTGAGCGCGGCATCGCACACGGACTTGCCGTCGGCCGCGATGCTCGCTTCGGTGATCGCATAGCCTGATCCTTCGTGTTTGAGCTCCGCGCTGATCGACAGAACTTGGCCGGGCGTGACGAAAGTGCGCAGCTTGGCGTCCTTCACGGCGGCCAGGAACGGCATGCGCTCGAACCGGTTGGCGGCGACCACCAACCAGCCGGACGTCTGTGCCATGGTCTCGATCAGCAGCACGCCCGGCATCAACGGATAGCCAGGAAAATGGCCTTCAAAGATCGTGCTTGCGGTTGGAACGGTCGCCTCGCACCTGATCGTTAATCCGGCGAGATTGAGGTCGACGATCCGGTCGATCAGTTGAAAATACTCGAGCCGCATGGACGCTGCACGGGGGTTAGGCTCCCTTAGCAGCGACGAGCTCGTCGATGCGGGCGCTGAGGTTATTGAGCACGAAATACTGGTCGGTGGTCGCCTTGCCGTCGTTGACTTCCTGCGTCCACTGCTCGAGCGGCAGCTTGATGCCGAACGCCTTGTCGATGGCGAAGGCGATGTCGAGGAAGTCCAGGCTGTCGATGCCGAGATCGTTAATGGCGTGGCTTTCTGGCTTGATCGACTCGCGCGGAATATCGCACGTCTCGGCGATAATATTGGCGATGGTATCGAACGTCGAGGACATCGGTAACTCTCTGATTGATTTGGCGTTATGGCAATTTCAGGCCGTGCGCGAGGGCCGCGCACTAAATAGCCCCTAGCCTAGCCTTCCACCGGCGAGCGGTCGGCTGCCCGTATAGCGAAGCGTAGGGATAAGTTCAATGGCGGCGGGCATTTGACGGGAAAAGCAGGGCTAACGGGCCGGTTTGCACCGGCGTCACGCCTCATCAACGGTTTTTGGTGACCTCGATTGGCGCGCAATTGCGGTGTCCTGCCAGAACGCAGTCTTGGTCCCGGCGCATCGCGGCCATGGTATCGGCCAGCCAAATCCCGGCGCCGATCAACGCAAGCACGAACAGGAACGCAGCCGTGTTCACCATCATGCGATGACGGTAATCGTCGGCTTCGGCGCCGCGCTCGAATTTAGCGAGGTCCGCCACCGGCGGCGCCCCGCTCAGGGCCGAGTGCGCGCCGGCGCGGCCGCGGCGGAATTTCACCACGCGGCTCTCCGGCTGGGACGACGGCGGTTGATCGTTGGCCATGATCGGCAAGCTTAGCATGGCCTTAGTGGCGGTTCGACGGCGGGGCGGTTGCGCGCAGTAGTTTGGCAATTGGACGCTGGCGGGTGGACCGCCTAAAGTGCCGGCCATGCGCCAGCCCCGCCGCTCCCGCCCCTTCATTGCCCTGGCGGCGGCCTATGTGATCGCCTTGCAGGCCCTGCTGTTGCCGCTGTCGGTGGCCGTGGGCGGCGCGTATCCCTTCAGCCTCTGTTCGGCCGGCGCATCGGTGGCAAGCTCGCAAT
Source organism: uncultured Undibacter sp. (assembly GCA_964384635.1). GTDB lineage: Bacteria > Pseudomonadota > Alphaproteobacteria > Rhizobiales > Xanthobacteraceae > Pseudolabrys. The sequence goes on along the minus strand of CAYLMY010000006.1, from coordinate 17,842 downwards.
CTCCAGCGGGCCACCAGAGCGGCTGTCCCTGCGCAGCCGGTTGCGGCATGCAATGCTGCGTCCACGCGCTTGCCGGCCCGCCGCAGACCCTGATCCCGCTCGGCCTCACGCAAGTTGGCACACTGTTGCCGCCTCAGGCGCTAGAGCACGTCGTGCGTCCCGCATTGCGTAGCCCGCAGCTTGCGCGCGCCCCGCCGTACGCCTGATTCTCAGCGCTTCCTTTCACATCAAATTTCATGTCGCACGCGGCGCTGCCATGCGGTGCACGTGCATCAGGAGCTACCGATGATCCGTACAGTCTTCACGATTGCAGCGCTTCTCGCCGCCTTCGCGCTGCCGGCACAAGCCGCCGACGTCATGGCCGGCAAATTGAAAATCTCCGCGCCGTGGGCGCGGGCGACCCCGAAAGGCGCGCCGGTCGGCGGCGGCTATCTGACCATCACCAATATGGGCAGCGCGCCTGATCGTCTCATCGGCGGCACGGCCAGCTTTGCCAAAAGCGTCGAGGTCCACGAAATGAAGATGGACAACGGCATCATGAAGATGCGCGAACTGGCGAACGGTCTCGAGATCAAGCCGGGCCAGACCGTCACGCTCGATCCGAGCGGCTATCACCTGATGTTCATGGGTCTGACGCAACCGCTCAAGCAGGGCGAGCACGTCAAGGTGACGCTTGACTTCGCTAAGGCCAGCAAGGTCGATATCGATTTCGTGGTGGAAGGCATGGGTGCCATGCATGGCGGGGCAGGGGGCGGCATGCCGGGTATGAAGATGAATTAGCGACGCAAACGGCGCACCTATTTCGGCTCGGTGAACGGAAGCTTGGTATCTGCCGGCGGCAGCATGCGGAACACGTTGAGCGTCATCGAGATCAGCGAATAATAGCCGAGGATGCCGACCAGCTCGACCATGGCGGCGTCACCGAGGAAGGTGTGCACGCGCTTGTAGGTGCGGTCGCTCACGCGCTTTGCCTTGTAGAGCTCCTGCACGAAGGCGAAGATCGCGCGTTCGTCTTTGGGGGCCGATTTCGGCTCGCGGCCGGTGCGCAAGCTCGCGATGGTCTTAGGGCTAACGCCGGCGCGCTCGGCCATGGGCGCATGGGCGTACCATTCGTACTGCGCGCGCCAGGCCCGCGCCGTGCAGAGTATGGCGAACTCGGAAAGCCGCGCCGGCAACTGGGTGCGGTAGCGGCAATGGGCGCCGAGCCTCTGGGCGAGTTCGCCCAGCTCCGGCGCGTGCATCCAGACCGCGAACGGCCCGCGCGGCGTGATCGATTGGCCGCGGGGGCTTGCGCGCAGCGAGGCCAGCAACACATGCTGGGCCTGGTTCATCTGGGCTTCCTCGATCAGGGTGAGCCGTGGCGCGGGGCGCTTTTGCGGCATGGATGGGTCCTTAAATGTCGACCGGAGGGTGTGACGCGATCTGCAGGCGGCGTGTAATATAGCGGAAAATAACCGCTGCCCAGGGAGGACGGCCATGGACGAAGCGACGACCTTCACGCCCAACGTCGCGCGCTACGAGAGCCTCATGGAGGTGGTGCGCAATCGGCTAACCACGCGCGCCTTCCGCCCCGACATCGCCGTGCCGCGCGAGCACATCGAAATGGTGCTGGAGGCCGCGCGCCACGCACCGTCCGGCGCCAATGCGCAGCCCTGGCATTACATTGTGGTGACCGACCCCAAGGCAAAGCAGCAAATCGCCGACTATTTCGTCGCCGAGGCCACCAAGCGCGCCAAACTGAAGATGAAGTTCCCTACGCCCAATTACCGCGGCCTGGCCACGGCGCCGGGTTTCGTCGTGATCGTCGCCGATTTCCGTTTCGTGCGTGCCTTTCCGGTGCTGCTCGACGATTCCGATCTCGACAAGCAGTACCGGGCCAATGCAGAGAGAATCTTACTGCAAAGCGTCGCCGCTTCTACCATGTCGGCGCATCTGGCCGCCGCCGCGCTTGGTTATCAGGTCTGGTGGGTGACCGCGATCGGCCAGGACGATGCGCAGAAATCGCTGCGCCCGCTGCTCGGCGTGCCCGACGACCTCGCCATCATCGACATCATGTTGTTCGGCGTGCCGGCCAAGGCGCCCTACAAACGCTGGAAGAAGACGCTGCCGCAGATCATGAGCTGGGAAAAATTCGACATGAACAACTACATGACCGTCGACCAGATCGACGATTGGGTGCGCGAGACCCGTCACAAGGTGATGTATCGCGACGAAGCCAAGGTAGATTGAGTGATCTGCGCTTAGGAGGCGCATCATGTTCGGCAAAGGCTCTAAGATCGTGTGCGCCGTGCTCGGCCTCATGCTGCTGGCCGCGCCGGCATTCGCCGACGCCATCGACGGCGACTGGTGTCATCAGGCCAGCGGCCGCCGCTTCTCGATCCGCGGTCCGCAGATCGTCACGCCCGGCGGCAAACACATGGAGGGCGACTACAGCCGCCACTGGTTCAACTACGTGGTGCCGGCGCCGGAGCCGGGCGCCGGCAAGACCGTGTACATGCAGCTGCTTGATGAGAACACGGTGCATCTGCGCCTAGGTGACGCCGACGCCGCCAATCCGGAGACCTGGATCCGCTGCTCGCCAACGACCAGCGCGCTGCGCGGGGCGCCACCGACGTAAACGGCGGCGGGCTTATTACTTGAACTTCGGCAGCGCTTGGCGGTTGCGGCCCATGCCGGCCCAGGGGTCGCCGGCGAGCTTTGACAGCCGCTGCGCCAG
>CAYLMY010000006.1:0-15026 GCA_964384635.1 uncultured Undibacter sp. | reverse complement strand
TGCGGCCCATGCCGGCCCAGGGGTCGCCGGCGAGCTTTGACAGCCGCTGCGCCAGGTTCTTCACCGTGTACTGGTTGGCGGCTTTCAGCGACGACAGCTCGCCCCATGACACCGGCACCGCCACCGGCGCGCCGGCGCGCGCGCGGGTGGAGTAGGGCACGATCGCCGTTGCCTCCCGGCTGTTGCGCAGATAGTCGATGAACACGCGCCCCCGCCGCCGAGCCTTGATCGGGTTGGCCGTGTAGCGTTTGGGGTCGTCCTTGGCCATGCCGGCGGCGACCGCGCGGGCGAAGGTCTTGGCGATGACCCACGGCGCCGGCCGAATCGGCACCACCACGTGCAAGCCCTTGCCGCCGGTGGTCTTGACGAAGCTTGTCAGCTTCATGCGTCGCAGCCGCTTGCGCACGTCGTGCGCCGTCTTGATCACGTCCTTGAAAGTGGTGCCGGGCCCGGGATCGAGATCGAACACCAGCCGGTTGGCGCGCTCGCGGTCGTCGACCACGCTGCCGCGCGCGTGCACTTCCAGCACGCCGCCCTGCACCAGCGCGATCAGCCCGTCGAGATGGTCGAGCGCGATGATCTCCTCGCCCTGTTCCTGCACCAGATGGAGAAACTCGGTAGGGATGCCGGCGCGCGCGTGCTTCTGGAAGAAGCATTGCCCCTCGGCGCCTTCCGGGCAGCGCACCAGCGCCAGCACGCGGCCGGTGACGTGCGGGCGCATCCGTTTCCAGGTTTTTTTGTAGTATTTCGCCAGCATTTCCTTGGTGATGCCGGCGTCGCGCCAATAAACGCGGTCGGGATGGGTGAGCATGACCCGGCCCATCATGGCGCGCCGCCGCTTGCCACGCGCGGCGCGCCTTTGCGCCAACGCGCGACGCTTCGCTGAAGCACGCCGCTTGGCTGCAAGTTGCCGTTTGGTAGCCATCAGTGCTTCATCTCACGCACCACGTCGCGCGCCGCCTTGTCACTCCGCACGCCTTGGAACGAAGCCTGCCGCACGCGGTCGCCTTGGGTCCAGCCGTGGAAGTCGACTTCCACCACCATTTTGGGCTCGACCCAGATCGGCCTGCGCCGGCCGCTTTCATGTTTCGGCACCGGCTTGAACGGTGGTGTCTTGCGTTGATGGGCCTTGAGCCGACGGTAAAGCGTGCGCGCGGTGTCGTGGGTGAAGCCGGTGCCGGTGCGCCCCGCGTAGCACAGCTTGCCGCGCCGATAGAACGCAAGTACCAGCGCGCCGACCGCATGGGAGTCGGCCGATGACGGCGCGAAGCCCGCCACCACCAATTCCTGCCGGTCCGAGCATTTGGCCTTGAGCCAATCGCGCCCGCGCCCGGAATGGTAGCGCGCGTCGGCGCGTTTCGAGATGATGCCTTCCAGTCCCATCCTACAGGCATGCTTGAGCAGCACCGGCCCGTGCCCATGCAGCGACCTGCTGAAGCGCAAGTGCCGGTCGTGGCCGCGCCGGATCAGTTTTGCCAGCGCCGCTTTGCGCGCGAAAAGCGGCAGCGGCTTCAGATCGGCGCCATTGAGATGCATGAGATCGAAGGCGCATAGCATCATGCGGCCCTGGCGGCCGGAGGTCAGGTCCTGCTGCAACAAGGAGAACCGCGAAATGCCCTTGCTGTCATGCGCCACCAGCTCGCCGTCGATGAGTGCGGTCTTGGCGTGCAGCTTGCCGACGGCTTTGGCCACGCTCGGAAATTTCCTGGTCCAGTCCAGCCCCTTGCGGGTCATCAGCTTGACTTTGCCGTGGTCGAGCCGCGCCTGGATGCGGTAACCGTCGAACTTGATCTCGTGTTCCCAGTGCTTGTCCTCGGGCGCCTTGGCGACCAGCGTAGCCAGGCATGGCGTGACGAAGCGGGGGAGGGCGGCGTGCGGCGCTTGTTTCAGCGCCTGCGCCGCCGCGCGGTGATCGCGCTTCGGCGCTGACGCTTTGCGTCTAGTCTTGCGCTTTCCTCGCTTCGATTTTCGGCGGTGCTTCATCGGCGCTTGGCCCGCTTGACCTTACGCTTTTTCCGCTTCGTTGTTTTCCGCTTGGTTTTGCGCTTGTGATGCGCGATCTCCTCGAGCGTGCGGCCGGTCTTCACCGACAGCGGCCGCTCCATGAGGATGTCACGGTCGCGCATTGCGCGTGCCGCGTCGTCGCGTTGCTTGATCAGCAGCCAGTTGCTGCGCTTTTCGCCCGGCCGCTTGCGCATGCGCACCAGGTGCCAGCCGCCGTGCAGCTTTTTACCGGAGAGGTGGAAGGAGAGATGGCCCTTGGCTAGGCCCTTGTGCGGATCGCCCTCTGGCTGCCAGCGGCCGCGGTCCCACACCATCACCGTGCCGCCGCCATATTCGCCTTCGGGAATAGTGCCCTCAAACTTGTTGTATTCGATCGGATGATCTTCGACCTGCACCGCCAGCCGCTTCTCGCCCGGCACCAGGCTGGGGCCGCGCGTCACCGCCCAGCTTTTCATCACGCCGTCGAGCTGTAAGCGCAGATCGTAGTGCAGCCGCGTGGCAGCGTGCTTCTGGATTACGAAGGCGTGGCCGCGCTTGCCGAGCTTGCCGCGCGGTTCGGCGGTGACGCTGAATTTGCGTTTGGCCCGATATGTTCGCAAACCCGCCATTGAGCGCACTCGTCTATTATCGTTCGCACATTTCACATTGCGCGGCGACGTTGCGCGCGCCTCCGGAATGAACAAGTAATCAACTAAACCGGTTTCCTTGCCGGCGGTAGTGATCTGCGACAACCGCGTAAAATCATCTGTTTTTCAAACGTTTCCAAACGATTGCGCCGCCGCCTTGCCTTGGCGGGCGTAGCTGCGCGATCATCGGGCTCGCGACAAGAATATGAAGGAGAGCCACCCATGCCGCGCTTAATGACGGGCTTTGCCGCGTTGCTGGCCGGCACGTTGCTGTTCACTGGCGCCGCTGTGGCGCAAAAGAGCGACACCATGAAGGCGCCCGCGCCGGAAAAAATGACGCCGCCGGGCGAGGCCGACCCTATGCGCGAATGCGACAAAATGGCGATGGACCAGCACATCAAGATGGAAGACCGCGCCCGCTTCGTGCAGGACTGCATCGCCAAGAAAATGAAGTAGCGCCTATTGGTCACGCTTCAGCGCTTGTTCATCTCTCGCAAACTATCGATGAACGCCGACGGCGGCAGCCAAGACAAGGGCGTTTCCATGCCCATTCGATGCGCGACCTCGATTGCGAAATCATTGCAGTTCTGGAACAGCAGATTCCACTGTCGTTTGCTCGCCCGAAGATGGCTGACCACACGCTTGAGCTTGGCGAATTCCGCAGGGCTCAGCCGCCGCCGGTAAATATTTGTGGGTCGTTCCTTGTAGTCTTCGCGGACGCCGCGCACCGAGGAGGGCACCGAGATGAGCGAGCCGAGAATGAGTCCGCGCTGGCCGTCAATCGGATAGTTGCCGGCGTAGTGGGTTTTGGCCGGTCGCCCGTGCTCGTCGATCTGCCCATAGACGATGAAGGTGTGCCCGAACAGGTAGCCTGGCCGGCTGCGGAAATCGACGAAATATCGTGCGACCGCCGCCGGCTGTTCGGTCGCTTGCTCTGCGGTCGCGGTGCCTATGGTGGCAACCTGTTTGGCCGGTCCAGCGGCGGCGGCGCCCCAGGGGGTGATCGCCAGCAGCGCGCTGCACACCGCGCCCAGAATCGGAAGCTTAAGCCATCTTGTCGCGCGCACATCGACCTCGCCAATTGGGCGGGGCGAATGGCAGCGCCACCGGCGTAACGCCAGCTGCCGCGCCGGACTGCCCGGCGACCCCCCATGGTCATAAATCTAACACAACGTCTTTCCATATCCAGCGCGGTTTTGGGTTCCGTTAACCTTAAGAGATAATTGACGTTTAACCTTTGTTGCCGGTTTGTTAACCTTAGTGGCTGGGGTGCCGGAGGACGCGAGGCGGCCGACAGGTTGCGTGAGCTGTGGCCCTTGCTTGCCGTGTGAACAGCGGCGCTGCCGCCGAGCCTACGGCACCGGTACCACCGGCTTCCTCGTCCTGGCCCGGCGGCTGCCCCGGTCCGCGCAATGTCGGCCCGAAGAGGGTCGTGCACGAGCGTTAGGCGCTTTGGCATCGGCGAAGGAGCGGCTTTGTGACGGCAGGGACTTTGGTCAGTCAGGCGCGCGGCGACGCCCTCGATTTAGCCGCGGCCGGATCGTGGACGGCGGAGCACGCGCGCACGCTCGAGCCGCTGATCAATGCTGCCACCCGCCACAAGGCGCCGGTGCGCCGCGTCGCCATCGACGTGGCGCGCGTCGACCAAATCGACACCTACGGCGCCTGGTTGATCGAGCGCGCGCTGCGCACCTGGAACAGCCAGGGATGCGAGACCCGAATAATCGGCCTGCCCGAGAGTTACCGCGGCCTGTTCGACAAGGTGAGCGCCGGCACCCACAAGATGACGCCCATGCCGCGGCGGGGGAACTCCATCGTCGCCACGCTGGAGAGCGTCGGTCGCACCATGACCCTGGTCGGCGCCGACGTTTATTTGCTCGCCCAGATGTTGGGCGCGCTCGTCATCGCGTTCCTGCGCGTGCTGGTGCGCCCGCACACCTTCCGCTTCACCTCCATGGTGAACCAGCTCGAGCGCGTGGGCTGGAACGCGGTGCCGATCATCCTGCTGATCACCCTTTTGATCGGCGCCATCCTTGCCCAGCAGGGCATCTTCCATTTCCGCAGGTTCGGTGCCGACATCTACGTCGTCGACATGGTTGGCGTGCTGGTGCTGCGCGAACTCGGCGTGGTGATCGTCTGTATCATGGTGGCCGGCCGATCCGGCAGTTCCTACACCGCCGAGCTCGGCTCGATGAAAATGCGCGAGGAAATTGACGCGCTACGCACCATGGGCTTCGATCCGGTCGAGGTGTTGATCCTTCCGCGCATCCTCGCGCTGGTCATCGCCGTGCCGATACTCACCTTCCTCGGTTCGATGGCTGCGCTCTATGGCGGCGGCTTGGTCTCCTGGCTCTACGGCGGCATCAACCCGACGGTGTTCATTTCGCGCCTGCGCGATGCGATCTCGATCGAGAGCTTCGAAGTGGGCATGATCAAGGCCCCGTTCATGGCCGTGATCATCGGCCTGGTCGCCTGCGTCGAAGGCTTGCAAGTGCAGGGCAGCGCTGAGTCGCTCGGCACCAAAACCACCGACTCGGTGGTCAAATCGATCTTTCTGGTGATCGTGCTTGACGGCGCCTTCGCCATCTTTTTCGCCTCGATCGGAATATAGCCTATGGCGAACGGTCATGCCGACGCGGTTATCAAGGTGCGCGACCTGGTCGTCGATTTTCAATCGCATCGGGTTCTCAACGGAGTCAGTCTCGATTTGTTGCACGGCGAGATCCTCGGCTTCGTCGGCGCCTCGGGTGCTGGCAAGTCGACCTTGGCGCGCACGATCATCGGTCTCTTGCCGAAGCGGGCCGGCCGGATCGAAGTGCTTGGCGTCGATATCGACAAGGCGGACGATCGCCAAAAGCGCGCGATTGACCGACGCTGGGGCATCCTTTTCCAGCAGGGCGCGCTGTTCTCCTCACTCACCGTCGGCAAGAATATCGAATTTCCGATCCGCGAATACTTGCGCCTGTCCAACCGCCTCACCACCGAAATAGCGATCGCCAAGCTGGAAATGGTGGGCTTGAGCCCCGACGTGTATCGCGACTACCCGTCCGAGCTCTCCGGCGGCATGATCAAGCGCGTGGCGCTTGCCCGCGCGCTGGCGCTCGATCCCGAGATCCTGTTCCTGGATGAGCCCACTTCCGGACTTGACCCGATCAGCGCCGGTGAATTCGACCAACTCATTCTGACCCTGCAGGAAACGCTCGGAATCTCGGTTTTCATGGTCACCCACGACCTTGATAGCTTGCACCGGGTGTGCGATCGGATCGCGGTCCTGGGTGAAGGCAAGATTCTCGAAATTGGCACCATGGACAAGATGCTCACATCACAGCATCCTTGGCTGAAAGCCTATTTCCACGGCGCGCGGGCCCATGCGGACTGGCATGTGGCCGTAAAGGGTTAACAGCGGAGTCGATAAATGGAGGACAGGGCCAAATACGTTTTAGTCGGGTTGTTTACGTTCGCCGTCATTGTTGGCGCGTTCGGCTTCATCTATTGGCTCCATAATTCGGTGGGAACCAAGGAAAGCGCTTCCTACCGCTTGATCTTCGACGGCTCGGTGACCGGCTTGCGAATCGGCGCGCCCGTCCTATTCAACGGCATCCGCGTCGGCGACGTGACCGATCTTAGGCTCACCAAAAATCCCGCGGAGGTCGCGGCAATGGTAGCAGTCGATCCGGCGACGCCGGTGCGCAAGGACACGCGCGTCACCCTGGAATACGCCGGCTTGACCGGAATCGCCTCGGTGTCGCTGAAAGGTGTGCTGGCCTCCGCGCCGCCTTTGCTGAGGAGGGCGGGTGAAATGCCGACCTTGCGCGCGGAATCCAACGCCGGGCAGGACATGTCGACGGCCGTGCGCGAGACGCTCGGCAAGGCCAACGCGGTCATTTCCGAGAACCAGGAAGCGGTTCACAACGCGATCACGAACATCGAGACATTCTCCAAATCGCTGGCGCGCAACGGCGACAAGCTCGACAAGCTAGTGGACAATGCCAACGAAACGATGGTGTCGTTCAAACAGTTGGGCGATCATCTTGACGAGCGCACCGCCGAGATTACCACCGGCGCCACCAAGGTGATGGACAATACCAATAAAGTTATGGACAACGCCAATAAGGTGTTGGACACCGCCAATAAGCATATCGAAATCGTCGGCAACGATGCCCACCGCGCCATCATCCACATCGACAAGGCGGTGACGGATCTCGCCAAACATCCGCAGCGCATTCTGTTCGGCGGCGGGGGAGGGTGATCGAATTGCAGGTCAATCAGCCCGGCTCAAGCGGCTCTGCCCGTTAGTCTTTAAAGGCAGATTGGTTGGCGCCTGTTCACTCCCCACTCGCCAGCACGGCGCGGGTGGTTTGGTCTGGGCCGAATTCGTCCACGCTGTCGATGTCCATTAATTCGGCCAGCCGCGTGCGCGCGCGGTTGACGCGCGACTTGATGGTGCCGACCGCGCAGCCGCAGATGTGGGCGGCTTCTTCGTAGGAGAAGCCGGAGGCGCCCACCAGCACCAGCGCCTCGCGCTGGTCGGCCGGCAGTTGCGCTAGCGCGTCGCGGAATTCCCCGAACTCGACCTGGCCGATCTGGCCGGGCTGCGATTTCAGGCTCTCGGCGTAATGGCCGTCGCTGTCCTCGACTTCGCGCCGGCGCTTGCGGTATTCCGAGCGGAAATGGTTGCGCAGGATGGTGAACAGCCAAGCCGACATGTTGGTGCCGGGCTGGAACGAATCAATATTGGCGAGCGCGCGTAACAGCGTCTCCTGCACCAGATCGTCGGCGCGGTCGACGTTGCCGCACAATGAGATGGCGAAGGCGCGGAGGCTGGGCACCGCGCCGAGAACGGCTTTGCGGACCTGCTCGTCCATGGGCACTACGGCCTGTCCTTGCTTTCGTTGTCGTTGATGCGATTCAGCAGCTCGGTGAACCGGTCGGGTACGCCTTGGTTCACCACGTCGTCGTACATGGCGCGCAGCTGCTGACCGAGGCGCGCCTGCACTTCGCGGCTGAGCTTCGCCGGCTTAGCGTCGGCTTTCTTGCCGCGGCTGGTTGCTGCGCTTTCCATCGGTTTTGGCCCCAAGGGCTTACGCTCATTCATTTTTTCGCCCCAAATCCCCGCCCGGGTCTTAGGCCCGGGTCCGCATCGCCACAGCTCTTTTTCATCCAATTCCAAGCAGGGCTATATGGTTCCCCGATGACGGAACTTTTTACAGATACTGGCGTTGGCAAGGCTAAGGTTGAGTGGATCTTTTGGGGTCGGCGCCTCATGTGCGAGGATTCGCGGCCACTCGGAGGGATTTTTGTCGGTATCTCAAGCAGTAGCCCAACATCTGCCCTATCTGCGCCGCTATGCCCGCGCGCTCGCCGGTAGCCAGCCGGCCGGCGATGCCTATGTGACGGAGGTCCTGGAGGCGGTTGTGCACGACCCCAGCGTGCTGGAAGCCGGCGCCTCGACGCGCGTCGCGCTCTATCAACTGTTCACGAAAATCTGGAATTCGGTCCCGGTCAACGGCGAGCCCGGCACGGGCAATAGCTCGCCGCAACCGGTCGAGCGCCATCTCGCGCAGATCGCACCATTGCCGCGCCAAGCCTTCCTGCTGGTGGCGCTGGAAGGCCTGTCGGAAGACGACGCTGCCAAGGTGCTCGACGTCGATGTCCCCAAGTTGCGCGCGCTGGTTGAAGAATCTGGCCGCGAGCTCGCCGCCGAAATCGCCACCGACGTGCTGATCATCGAGGACGAGACCTTCATCGCGCTTGACCTCGAGAGTCTGGTGGAAAGCCTCGGTCACAAAATCTTGGGGGTTGCCCGCACCCACAAGGAGGCGGTGGCGCTCGCCAAGGCCAAGCGGCCGGGGATTATTTTGGCCGACATTCAGTTGGCCGACGGCAGCTCCGGGCTCGATGCGGTCAACGAGATGCTGAACTCGTTCCAGGTGCCGGTAATCTTCATCACCGCCTATCCGGAGCGTTTTCTCACCGGCGAGCGGCCGGAGCCGGCCTTCCTGATCGCCAAGCCATTTCAGCCGGCGACGGTGTCGGCGGTATTGAGCCAGGCCTTGTTCTTCGAGCGCAAGGCCAAGCGCAGAGAGCGCAGGGCGAGTTGATATTGTTGGACGATGACAAGCCGATTTGGCTGGCCGTCTAGCGCTCATTGACAGGACATCCAATGAGCGTGTTCATTGAAAATTACGGTATAGAGTTTGCCGAGCGCGTTTTTCACCTCGGTGATTGGCGTGCGTGGTGGGTCCATTGAATGTTCGCCGAGGCGAGCGAAATGCCAGCGCCGGAAGACGCAAAACTGGCCGAGTTGCTTGAACTGCAACAGCAGCGCCGGAAGCTCGAAGCACAGGTCGATGCCCAAAGCCGGGAGTTGAATCTGCTGCGGGCCCGCTTTGCGCGCTATGAAACGGCGCTGCGCGGCTCGCAGGTCACGGTCTGCACGCAAGACCGCGAGTTGCGTTACACCTCGATCAGCAGTCCCATGCTCGGCCGCCCGGTCGAGGATATTGTCGGTCGCACCGATGAAGAGATTTTGCCGCCGGACACCGGCGCTAGCATCATCGCGTTGAAGCGCGAGGCGCTGACAAGCGGTCAACCGAAACGCGTGGAGATCGTGCTTGCCGATGGACCCGGCGCGCGCTGGCACGATCTTCACATCGAGCCCCTGCGCAACGAGGCCGGCGCAATCGTAGGCCTAACCTGCGCTTCTGTGGACGTCACCGAACGCAAGGAGGGCGAGGCGCACCTGCGGCTGCTGCTGCGCGAGTTGACGCACCGCTCGAAGAATCTGCTGGCGGTGATCCAGGCCATGGCGCGTCAGACCGCGCGCCATGCCGGCTCGGTCGACGGGTTTCTCAACCAGTTCGGTTCGAGGCTGCAGGCGCTGGCCGCGTCCCATGACATTTTGGTGCGCGAGAGCTGGTATGGGGCTTCTTTGACTGAGCTGGTCCGTTCGCAGCTCGCCAGCCATTTCGACCGCGGACAAGTCGCGTTCGAAGGCCCGGAGGTCGGGCTTAAGCCGGAAGCGGCGCAAAATCTAGGCCTGGCGTTGCATGAGTTGGTCATCAATGCCGCCAAGTTCGGAGCGCTTTCGGTGCCGGGCGGCCGCGTGTCGATCAACTGGGGGCGTCAAACCGCCGGCGACGAAAATACCATCGCGCTCGATTGGCGTGAGCACCTCGGGCCGAAAGTTAAGCCGCGCCGCAAGCGCGGCTTCGGCAGCCTGGTGATCGAACGCAATCTGCCGCGCGCGCTCGACGCCGAAGTAAGCCTCGCGTTCGAGCCGGACGGTGTGCGCTGTCATATCGTCATACCCGCAAGCCAAATTGTTGCCACCGCGCGTTGAACATTGGCGGGGCTCGAGCTTGCGGATCGGCTGACGCTAGGCCGCGAAAACGTTGGAACCATTTTCGGCGGGGGACGTTTATCGGCAAGATCATTCAAAGCAGGAGCTCAACATGCTCAGGGGTTTGAGCGTGCTTTCCGCCCTGGCGCTTGGTGTCGCGGTCGCAATGCCGACATCGGCCATGGCGCAGGTGGCCAACCACACCAAGGTCGGCACGTTGACTTGCGATATTTCCGCCGGCATCGGCGTCATTATCGCATCGAAAAAAAACCTAACCTGCATGTTCACGCCAGCGCAGCCCGGCCCGCGTGAAGTCTATGTAGGCGAAATTACCAAGTTCGGTCTTGACCTCGGCGCCACCACAGGCGGGGAATTGCTTTGGACGGTTTATGCGCCGAGCAGTCGCCAGTTTGGTGCGCTCGCTGGTCATTATGTGGGCGCGACCGCCGAGGCGACGGTCGGCGCCGGCGTCGGCGCCAACGTTCTGGTCGGCGGCTCGAACCGCACCATCACCTTGCAGCCGGTTTCCGTGCAGGCGCAGACCGGGCTCAATGTGGCCGCCGGCGTCGCCGGACTTGATCTGCGGCCGGCGCGCTAGCACCGCCCGAATACAATAAGACGGCGGCCGTCCATTTGGGCGGCCGCTGTTGTTATAGGATTGTTTGGAGTGCGACGCCGGCGTTCGGTCGAATTTTCAGCGAATGTGGGTTAGCTCACGCCACCTTGTCAGGCGGTGCGCCCAGTTCGCTGCTGTAAGGCCGCACGCTGTCGGCGACCGAATCGGCGATGTGTTCTTTTGAGATCATGCCGACGATGTTGCCGCCGCGCGGAACCCGGCGGCCACCCTTGGTGACGATCGACATGCTGGCGCCACGGCGCCACATGCGGTCGACGACGTCGAAGACCACGTCTTCCGCGCGCGAGACAGTAAAATTCTTCTGCGCAATGTCGCCGAGACGCACGCCGGAATAGGCGCTTTCCAGCCCAAGCCGCAGCTCGGTATTGACGCGCAGTACGCCGACGATCCGGTCTTCGCTCGTGACCACGATATGCTTGAAGCCACCGGCTGATGTTTCGCGTAGGAAAGCGGCGAAGTCGGTTTCCGCCGGCAGCACCAACACGCTGCGGTCCATCACCTCCTCGGCGTGGCGCACCAGGAACATATTGGCGTGCATCGCTTTGGGGATCACGTGGCCGCGCGATACCAGCTTCACCGTGTAGATGTTTTCGCGCGAGAGCAGGCGGCGTATGCCGATGGCCAGCGCCACGGCAACGATGATCGGCATGATGATGTCGTAGTCGCGCGTCATCTCGAAGATCATGGTGACGGCGGTCATGGCCGCGCCGGTGGCGCCGCCGACCATGGCCGCCATGCCGATGATGGCGCAAGTGACCGGATCGACGCCGTGTACCGGGCCAACTATAGTGACGAGTTCGCCGAAGGCGGCGCCGAGAGTTGCGCCCATGAACAGCGAGGGTGAGAAGATGCCGCCCGAGGCACCGGACCCGAGACTGACATTGGTTGCGAATAGCTTGGCGGCGAACAGGCCGAGCAGCAGCGCAAAGCCGGCGAGGTTGTTTTCCAGGATGGCTTGAATGCTGGCGTAGCCGACGCCTTCGACGAAATAGTGTCCCTGGTAGTAGAACAAGCCGTACATCAACAGGCCGACCATCAGCATGCCGACCACGTGGCGCAGGTACGGATTCTTGATCTTGGGGAAGTTGTCTTCGGCAAAGACCAGACCGCGGATGAATGCGGTGGCGGCAAGCCCGATGAGTGCACCGAGCAGGGCGAACAGCAAGAGCGCCTGGATCGGCGGCTGCTCGCTGTGGAGATAGAAGGCCTGGGGCACCTCGAACGCAGGACTAATGCCGAGGAAAATGCGGCCGATGAAGGTGGCGGTACCGGTCGCCAGCGCGACCGGCAGGAAGGTACGCGCGCTCAGCTCAGGCAGCATCAGCTCGATGGCGAACATCACGCCACCGATCGGTGTGTTGAAGGTGGCTGCAATGCCGGCGCCGGCGCCCGCGGCCACCAGCGTAATGCGCTGCCACGGCGCCATATGAATCAGCTGGCCGAGTGAGGAACCGAATGTCGCGCCGATCTGGATGATAGGCCCTTCGCGGCCGACGGCGGCGCCTGTCCCGATCGAGAAGGCGGAAGCGAGCGACTTGATCACGGCGACCACCGGGCGAATGTTGCCTTCCTTGTAATAGATGGCGTCAAGCACCTCGGGCACGCCATGCCCGCGGGCTTCCGGCGCGAAATTGTCGACCAGAAAGACCACGAGCAACCCGCCGATCGCTGGCACTAGGATGATGAATGGTCCCCAAGGGCTCGCGGGCGTGAACTGATTGGCGTCGAAGGTGATCGAAAATTGGCCGAGGAACGCAACATTATGGATGAGTGCGATCAGGGCGCGGAAGAAGACGGCACCGATCCCGCCGATGATGCCGACGACGATGGCTAGGAGCGAAAGCCCGAAAAGTCCAATGCCGCGATTCAATAATTGCATGAGTCTCGAGCAAGCTACGCATCAAGCCAATGGTTGACGGCGGCGCAAAATGGGCGCGATGAGCCGTCTGCCTGTCGGCTAAGGGCAGAAATCGCGAGCCAAATTCGCGATCGAGTCAGTGATGAGGGAGGGAGTACCCCACATCGAAAGGCGGGGCAAGTCTGTCTCCGCCCCATGGGAATAAAGGGGTGCGGCCGCCTGCTTATCGCGAAATCTGCGTAAAAAGGTGTTGGTTTCAGCCGAACGTAAAGGCGTCGTGATAGGCGCCCTGCACGCTGCCGCCGGGCACTGGGCCGCCGCCCGGCACATGCACCATATTGCCGATCACCGCGCAGGTCTGGCCATGCAAGCCGTGGCGCGGGATCGCCATGGGCGTGCCGGCCTCCCAGGCATCGCTCTTTGGGTCATAGATTTCGTTGGTGCCGAACACTCGGCCGGTGGCTTCGCCGCCGAACACCGCGATCTTGCCGTTGATATAGACCGCCGACGGGCCGCTGCGCGCGGTCGGCAGCGGCGCACGGAAAGTCCAGCCGTCGGTCTTGGGATCGTAGACGGCGTTGAGCGAGGTGTTGAAGTCGTACGAATCCATGCGTCCGGCGATGGCGTGGATTTTTCCGTCCACCACCACGACGCCCATATGGTCGCGCTGGCCGACGAAGGGCTGAGTGCCGGTGGAGCCGCGCATGCCGGAAAGGAACGTGTATTTGTTGGTGGCCGGATCATAAATCTCGTGCCATTCGACCGAGCGCACGTCGCGGCCGCCAAGCAGGTGGATTTTGCCGTCGAGCGCGATCGCGGAAATCGCACCGCGCGGCCGCGCCAGCCCGGCGATCGGCTCCCAGGTGTCGGTTAAGGTATCGTAGACGAAGCACTTGGAATGCGGGCAGCGGTTCTGCTCGATGAAACCGCCGAAGGTGTAGAGCTTGCTGCCGACTGAGCAGCCGGCGACGTGATTGCAGGCGATCGGGTAGGGCGCCTTCAATTCCCATTTACCGGTCTTGGAATCGAACACCTGGTGAAAGTTGCCATCGACGCGATGCTTCGCGTAGCCGGCCACCACATGGATTTTGCCTTGGCATTCGATCACCGCGTGTTCGCCGGTCGGGATCGGCAGCCGCGGCTGCTCCACCCATTCGCCGGGATTGGCGGCCTTGGGCGCGACGCTGACCATGTAGCGCTGTTTCTCGACCGTCTTCGGGATGTCGGTGATCGTTTTGTCGTTCAGACCGAGAAAGAGCGGAAGTTCCTGTTCTGCTGCCATGGGTGCCCTCAACTGACGTAAGCCGGGACCGCGTCCCGCAATAGTTGGCGCGTAAGCTCGACGCCCTCGCGCGCGACATCATAGGGTGAGCGCGCCCACAGTTCGGGGTTGGGCGCCTCGTAGGAGAGATAGCCGGTATAGCGTTTTTCGGCGAGCAGCCCGAGCATCTCGCGCCATTTGACCACGCCCTTGCCGGGCGCCAAGCGATCGGTCGGCCGCCGCACGCCGGCGGGCACGGAGTTAGGCGGCACGTCGCTGTATTGGAAGCAGTAGATCTTCTCCGCAGGTACGCTCTCGAAGCCGCGCCCGCCGGCGCCGCTGCGGGTGAAATGATAGGCGTCGATCAGATAGCCGCAATTCGGCTTGTCGGCGCCCTCGATCAGCGCGGTTAGCACGGCGAGGCTATTGAGCACGTCGTGCTGCGAATTGAATTCGATAGCGAGCTTGAGCCCGTATTCGGCGGCGATGTCGCCGGCATCTTTGAGAAATTTGATCGCCTGCGGGATCGGCCCGCTGATCTGCCCGGGCGCGCTCATCAGCATTTTGCAGCCGAGCGCCTTTGCGTTTTCGCAAGATTCGCGAAACACTTTGAACAGCCGCTTGCTCTCATCGCCGGTGGCGAACAGCCAGCCATATTCGACGCCGAGCACGCCGACCGGGATACCACTCTGCTTGATAAGCTCGAGTACCTGATCGTTGCTCATGCCGGCGTCGAAGCAACGCTTGAAATCGGTGCGACGCAGCTCGACGGCATCGAAGCCCCCTTGCTTGGCGGCATCGAGCGCGGTCTTAAGCGGCGTAGTGTCGATAGTCCACATGTGCAGGGCCAGCCGCCCAAACGTCTCGGTCATGAATTGATGGCTCCGTCTCGCAGGCGGCGGATTGTTGCGCGCCGTCGTTGCGATGACCAGCGGAAACTGCTCATCGGGTGCGTCAGGCGATTTCAGTTTATGAAAAGGGGGATTGGCTGGGGAACTAGGATTCGAACCTAGATTCTCGGAGTCAGAGTCCGATGTTCTACCGTTGAACTATTCCCCAATAGCGCCGTTGCGGATCGAGCCGCCGACCGGGGCGCCGGAGGCCCCTGACATGGGGCAAACCGGCCGATTTGACAAGTCCGGCGGGGTCGCGGCTCAAGCCGGCCGCCGCAGCCGCGGCGCCACCGTCGCGATCGCCGCCAAGCTGCAGGCCGCCACGAGGATGAACACCAGGCGCGGGCTGCCGTGGTCCATGATGGCGCCGAAAATCAGCGGCGCGATGATGCCGCCGATGTTGAA
>CAYLMY010000005.1:0-38612 GCA_964384635.1 uncultured Undibacter sp. | reverse complement strand
CACGCTCGCCATGGCAGAACGGATATGCCGAACGGCTGATCGGCTCGATCCGGCGAGAATGCCTGGACCACATTGTGGTGACAGGCGAGCAGCACCTTCGCTACATCCTTGCATGCTACATGGATTATTACAATGCGATGCGCACGCACCTCTTGTTAGGAAAGGATGCACCCAATGGAAGGGCCATTCAACGCCACAGGCGTATCGAAGGACGGCCTATACTTGGTGGACTCCACCATCAGTATGTCCGGATCTAATTTGCGATAGGGACAGGGTTGCACCACCAACATGTCCGGATTTAGTTTCCGATAGGGACAGGTCAACCTTTGGCAATACGCGCCCGTGGAGCGCCAATGGGTCGTCCGCGTGGAGGATTTGATTTTTCCTATCGGCGGCTTCGGGTCTACGGGTTCGCTAACCGCTGCTGCCCTCGTTTAACGTTCCGGCCGGTTGAACAAGAGCAGCGCATGGCGGATCAAGTCTTCATCGGCACGATCGTTCTTCCCGACCGCATCGTCGATGACGGCTACGTGCTTGTCGGCGACGGGTTGGTGCAGGCGGTCGGGTCGGGTCCTGCGCCGTCCGCTGAAAGGCACGGCGGTGCCGGCTATTTGGTGCTGCCTGGCGCCATCGACGCGCAGGTGCACAGCCGCAGCCAGAAGGGCCAGGAAGATTTCATTTGGTCGACGCGCAGTGCCGCCGCCGGCGGTGTCACAACAATCGTCGACATGCCCTATGACGACGGCTGTCTCATTGCCAATGCCGACCGCTTCCGAACCAAGGTGAAAGAAGCGGCCGCGCAAGCGCGCGTCGATTTCGCGCTCTACGCCACGATCGACCCGCAGGAAGGCGCCGCGCGCATTGACGAACTCGTCGACGCCGGCGCCGCCGCGTTCAAGTTCTCCACCTTCGGCACCCATCCGCAGCGTTTCCCGCGTATTCCACCGCAGATGCTTTTTGCCTGCTTCGAGGCCATCGGCCCGCGCCGCCTGATCGCCGGCATTCACAACGAGAACGACGAGATGGTGCGCGCCTCCATCGCCAAGGTGGAAGCGAGCAACATCACCGATTATCGCGCCCACGGCCTGTCGCGTCCGCCGATCACCGAAGCGCTCGCCACCGCCGAGGTGTTCGAACTCGGCGCCGGCGCCAGCTGCCCGGTGCACATCGTGCACTCGTCGATCGGGCGCGGCTACGAACTGGCCGCCGCCTATCGTGAACAGGGCCGCGCCGCCACCATCGAGGCCTGCATTCATTATCTCACACTCGATGAGGAAAATGACGTGCGCCGGCTCGGCGGCAAGGCCAAGATCAACCCGCCGGTGCGGCCGCGGCGCGAGCGCGAGGCGCTATGGCATCACCTCTCCGTCGGCAACGTCACCATCGTATCGACCGACCATGTCAGTTGGTCGGAGGACCGCAAGACCGATCCGATCATGTTGAAGAACGCTTCCGGCGTGCCGGGCCTGGAAGTGCTCTACCCGTTGCTGCTTAAAGGTCTCGACGAACGCGGCATGTCGTTGACCCATGCGGCACGGCTGTTGGCGCATAATCCGGCGGCGTTGTTTCGTATCGGGCATGTGAAAGGCGCGCTCGAAGTCGGCCGCGACGCCGATATTGTCTTGCTGCGGCGCGATCCGCGACCCTACCGGGCGGCGGAAAGCGGCAATAACTTCGTATCCTGGAGCCCTTATGACGACATCGAACTGCCGTTCCGCGTGGCGGCGACCTTCCAGCGCGGCGCCAGCGTTGCCGCCGACGGCAAGGTGACCGCCGAGCCGGGCCGCGGCCGCTTCGTCAAGCCGCCGCTGCCGGCGCATTGATCGGGAGACGGATTTGGCCGCAAGCAATCTGCCGCTCGATGCAGACCGCCTCTGGGCCGACGTGATGGCGTTGGCCGAACTCACCGATTCTGCGCGGCCCTACACCCGCCGCTCCTTCAGCCCGCTGTTTCTTGAAGGCCGCGCTTTGTTGGCCAAGCGTTTCGCGGAGGCAGGGCTCGCCGTGCATATCGACACCGCCGGCAATCTGATCGGCCGGCTCGATGGCGCCGATCCTGCGCTCGGCGTTATCGCCGTCGGTTCGCACAGCGATACGGTGCCGTCTGGCGGGCGCTTCGACGGCATCGCCGGCGTCGCCACCGCGCTCGAAATCGTGCGGTCGTTGCGCGACCAAGGCGAGCGGCTCGACCACAGCGTCGAGGTTATCGACTTTCTCGCCGAGGAGCCGAGCGAGTACGGTCTTTCCTGCGTCGGCAGCCGCGGCATGTCGGGCGCGCTCGAAGCATCGATGCTCAACCTGAGCGAGCCCGGCGGCGAGACGTTGCGCGACGCGCTAAGCCGCGTGGGCGGCGATCCCGAGCGGCTCGCCGAGGCGAAGCGTTCCGACGTCAGGGCATTTCTCGAATTGCATATCGAGCAGGGCATCGTGCTCGAGTCGCAATCGCTCGATGTCGGCCTCGTCACCTCCATTGTCGGCATCCGCCGGATCGAAATCGTCCTCGATGGCGCCGCCGATCATGCCGGCACCACGCCAATGCAATTGCGCCAGGACGCGCTGGTGGCGGCCGCCAATACGGTGGTGTCCGTGCGCCGCATCGCCGAGCAATTGGCGGGTGAAGCCAAGGACTACTTCGTCGCCACCGTCGGCGTTCTCACCGTCGAGCCCGGCGCCGCCAATGTGGTTCCCGGCCACTGCCGCCTGGTGATCGACGCGCGCACCACCGATCCGGCGCTGACGGCACGCTTTGTTGAAGCGGTCGAACGCGAAAGCGCGGCGCATGCCGCTGCGGCGCGGGTGCAACGGTCGCCTTTGACGACGCTGTCCGAAGGCAAACCGGTCGCTTGCAATCCGATGCTGCGCGAAGCGCTACGTGAAGGCGCGCATACACTGGGCCTGAGCGAAACCGACCTTGCCAGCGGTGCCGGTCACGACGCGGCGTTCATGAGCCGCATTTGCAAATCGGCGATGGTGTTTGTGCCGTGCAAGGGCGGCAAGAGCCACTCGCCGGAAGAATGGTCCGACCGCGAGCAAATTGCCGCCGGCGCCGCCGTCATCTTGCAGGCGGTCAAAGCGCTCGACCGGTCGCTGCAAAAAGGAAAAAAGGATTAAGCGAATGGGGCGCATCCTTGGCTTGGATGACGTTGAAGCGGCGATCCGCGGCGGTTCGATCTTTGCCGCTGGCGGCGGCGGCTGGGCCGACCATGGCCGCATGCTCGGCACCACCGCGGTCTCCCTCGGTCAGCCCGAACTCGTCTCCATGGACGAGGTGCCCGACGACGCGTTTATCGCCACCGCCGCCGCCATCGGCGCGCCGGCCGGCACCACCGAATGGCAGATGCTCGGCGTCGACTACGTCAAGGCGGTCGAGATGCTGCAGGAAGAATTGGGCGCGCCGCTCTACGGACTGATGATCGGGCAGAACGGCATGTCGAGCACCATGAATGCGTGGCTGCCGGGCGCAATGCTCGGCACCAAGGTCATCGACGCCGTCGGTGACATCCGTGCCCATCCGACCGGCGACATGGGCTCGATCGGCATGGCCGCGAGCCCTGAGCCGACTATCCAGGTCGCAGTCGGCGGCCATCGCGACAGTCATTCTTACATCGAGCTGGTGGTGCGCGGCGCTACGGCGAAAGTATCGCCGATCCTGCGCAAGGCGGCGGATATGTCGGGCGGTTTCATCGCCTCATGCCGCAACCCGGTGCGGGCGTCTTACGTCAAGAAGAACGCTGCGCTCGGCGGCATCTCACGCGCGCTGGCGCTCGGCCACGCCATCATGGCGGCGGAAGCCAAGGGCGGCCGCGCCGTGATCGACGCAATCTGCAAGACTACCTCGGGCAGCACTCTGGGCGAGGGTACGGTCAGCCGCAAAGCGGTCACCTATACCGACGCCGCCTTCGATATCGGCACCATTACGATCCGCGCCGGCGAGGGCGATCTCGTTCTACACGTCATGAACGAATACATGGCGGTCGAAGACGGCAAAGGCGCGCGGCTGGCGACCTTTCCGGATGTGATCACGACGTTGGATGGCGACGGCAAGCCGGTCAGCGTCGGACATTTGCGCGAGGGCATGACGCTGTCGGTCTTCCATATCGACAAGACGCATCTACCGCTCAGCGCCTCAGTCAAAGACCCGAGCGTTTATCCGGTCTGCGAAGCGGCGCTCGGCATTCCGATCACGTCTTACGCATTGGCGTGATCCGCCATGGACCGGCGCTTCACCGTCACCTCCGGCTCCAATCTGCGCTGCCGCGGCTGGCGCCAGGAAGGACTGTTGCGCCTGCTCGAGAACGTGCTGGCGGTGGGCGAGGATCCGGCCAATCTCGTGGTCTATGCCGCGCTCGGCAAGGCGGCGCGCGACTGGCCGTCACACGACAAGATCGTCGAGACGCTCAAGACCATGATCGACGGCGAAACGCTGATCGTGCAGTCGGGCAAGCCGATCGGCCTGATCAAGACCCACGACAAGGCGCCGGTCATCATCATGGCCAACTGCAACATGGTCGGCCAATGGGCAAAGGCCGAGAACTTCTATGAATGGCAGAAGCAAAATTTGATCTGCTGGGGCGGACTGACGGCAGGCGACTGGCAGTACATCGGCTCGCAGGGTGTGATCCAGGGCACCTACGAAATCTTCATGCGCATCGCCGAACGCCACTTCGGCAACAGCCTGAAGGGCCGTTTTATCTTGACGGCCGGGCTCGGCGGCATGGGCGGCGCGCAGCCGCTGGCCGGGCGCATGGCCGGTGCCGTCATTCTCTGTGTCGAAATCGATGAGGAGCGTATCGCCAAGCGCATGTCGAACGGGTTTCTCGATGCCCGTGCCGACGATCTCGACCAGGCGATAACCATGATAGATGCCGCGCGGCGCGAGGGCCGCGCCACATCGATCGGAATTCATGGCAATGCCGCCGATGTCTACGAGGCGCTGCTCGCGCGCGGTGTCATCCCCGACATCGTCACCGATCAGACCTCGGCCCACGATCTCGTCTATGGTTACGTGCCTGCCGGCCGCAGCCTCGCCGAGGTGCGCCGCATGCGGCTGGACGATCCCAAGACGCTGATGAACGAAAGCCGCGCCACCATCGTGCGCCACGTACGCGCCATGCTCGGCTTCAAACGCGCCGGCGCGGTCGTTTTCGACAACGGCAACCTGATCCGCACGCAGGCGCACGAAGGCGGCGTGGCCGATGCCTTCGACATTCAGATCTTCACCGAAGCCTATTTGCGGCCTTTGTTCGCGCGCGCCATCGGCCCGTTCCGCTGGATTTCGCTCGCCAACGACCGCGAGGACATCCGCAAAATCGACGATTATCTGCTTGAGGCTTTCGCCGACAATAATATCCTCGCGAATTGGATCGCGCTAGCGCGCACACATGTGCCGTTCGAAGGTCTACCCGCGCGTATCGCCTGGCTCGGTCATGGTGAGCGCACGGCGCTGGCGCGCGCGGTCAACCGCATGGTGCGCGACGGCACGTTGTCGGGGCCGATCGCTTTTACCCGCGATCACCTCGACGCCGGCGCCATGGCGCATCCCAACATCATGACCGAGCACATGCGCGACGGTTCCGACGCCATCGCCGATTGGCCGCTGCTCGACGCCATGGCGATGTGCGCCTCACAGGCCGATCTGGTGGCGATCCATTCCGGCGGCGGCGGCTATTCCGGCTACATGACCAGCGCTGGCGTCACCGTTATCGCCGACGGCACGAGCGAAGCGGACGAACGTCTCGATCTCGCCCTGACCAACGACACCAGTCTCGGCGTCATGCGCTACGCCGACGCCGGCTATCCCGATGCGCTCGACGAGGCCGAGAAGAAAGGCCTACGGCACTTTCGGCTTTCGTGATTAGCGCGGCCGCCCGGTCCATTCGGATTCCTTTGCTGCCGACAACCGATCGCGCAGCGTGTTGACGAGATCGCGCTCCGGCTCGCTCAAGCTCCGTTCGCCGGAATAGATCACGAACAATCGTCGCACGATCTCCGGATCGACAATCGGATGCGCGACCAAGTCGCCTTCCGACATTTCGCGAAGCACCGCGGAAGGCGGCAGCACGGTGCAAACCGGCGCATGCGCCAGCACGGCCGCGACCATGGTCAGCGCGTCGATTTCCATGAAAGGTTGAATGCGAAGTCCACGCTCCTCGGCGGCTGCTTCCACCAATTGGCGCAAGCCGAAATGGCTGGTCGGCAAAGCGAGCGGCAGGCGGACGAGGTCGGCGAATTTCACCGGCCCCGCCGGCAACAAGTTGAAGCGCGCATGTACCACCGCGGCGAGGCTTTCCGAGGACCCGAGCGGCAGGCGCGGCATGTGTGGCAGTCCGGTCTCTACGATCGCCACGCCGACCAGCCCGCGCATCACCCAGTCCTGCAGCGTGCCATTCGGCGCCTCGCGCACGACCAGCTTCAAGGCCGGATGCCGCACCTGCACGCCGAGCACAGCTTCGGTGATGCGGTTGACCAGATGGCCGTGCTGGCTCACCGAAGGCAGGATGCCGACGGTGATACGCCGCCGCAGCGGCGCCGCGGCGGCGGCGTCGCCATCGGTGACTCGCCGGAAACCAGTCTCGATCGCCTTAGCCACTTTGGCGAAACGGTCGCCGTTCGCGGTCGGGATGACGCCGTCGCCCCGCCGCTCGAACAGCCTGGCCGACAATGTGTGCTCGAGCTTGTGCAATTGCTCGCTAAGCGCCGGCTGCGTCACGTTGGCGCCGTGGGCGGCCGCGGAGACGCGGTGCAGGCGATGCACCATGTTGAAATAATGCATCTGGCGCAGACTGATTTTCGGTCGCCGCGGGCTTACGCGCCCGGATCCGGCGAGTGCCCGCTTCAAATGACGGATGAATATTGTCGTTACGGTACTGGGCGCCGGCGCGCGCGCGACGATATTGATCGCGAGCGGGGTAGCGAGTGCGACGGTCTTCACCCGCAGGAAGCCGAGCCGGCGGGAAATCAGGCTTTCCGGCACGAACAAGGCGGCGTCCGGATAGTCGTCAATCAGGCGCGGCAGCTCGCCGGGGTGCTCGTTGACGAAACGCACACCACTCATCTTGTGACGCGCGAAATAGCGGTCGGCCTGTTCGATCAGCGCCGGCGCCAGCGCCGGCACGACGAGCCGGCCGGCGGCGAGATCGGCGGCGCTTGCCGGCTTGGTGGTGCCGGCCGGCAGCCGACAGGCAAACACCCAGCGATCGGTGAGCAGCGTCGTGGCACGGCTTTGCCTGCGTATCCGTTCGGGCGCGAGCCCGATGACGATTCGGCTGCCGGTCAGGCCGGGCCAAGCTTCGCTGAGCCCGCCGACGCGTGGCGAATCCTTTTCGTCGACCCACGCCGGATCGACGAAAATATCCGTTCGCTCGGCGGCCAGGGTTTCGATGGCGCGTTCGACGGCATCGCCGACGCCGCCGATGGTAAAGCTGAGCGCTAATTCGACCGTCAGCAGGCGCGCCGGGCGCGCCGGCGTCGTGCCGATCCAGCGCCGGGCGAAAGCTTCGCTGTCGAGCAGCGGCTCGGCGACCCGCATCAGCCAGCGCGCCCCCGCTGTTGGATAAAGGCCGTAGTTCACGCGCCGGAACAAAGGAACGCCGAGTTCCTCTTCCAGCGCCTTCAGCGTGCTGCTTAGGGTCGACTGGGCAATTCCGAGCTCATGGGCCGCGCGCGCCAGCGTGTCGCATCGGCACGCCGTCGCGAAATAGCCGAGAGTGCGCAACTCGATCATCGGGGCCCTGCCTCGGTGGCAGCATAGCGGGCGGCGTCTGCCGCGTCATGCGGCTGTTCGGTTTTGCCTATGGCCATGTTCTTGCGGCCCGCGCGTGCGCCGCCGCGGAGTGGCCGATAGGATTGTTGCGGGTAGACCGCTCCGGGACGGTCCGCCCACAACCGGCAATCGACAGGATAGGCCGATGCGTGGCTCCGCTGGCCTGCAAGCGAAGGATGCCATGAGCGCAAAAGCGGAAATATCTCCGCAGGCGATGCGTGCGTTCCTCGCGGTCCTCAGCGAGGCCGGCGACCTGAATACCATCACAGAGCCCGTCGATCTTGAATTCGAAATCGCCGCCTGCCTCGCTGAGGCTGACGGCAGCTTGGCGCTGCGCTTTGACGCCGTGCGTGAGCATCGCATGCCGGTCGTCGGCAATGTGCTGACGTCAATGGCGCGGATCGCGGCGGGGCTCGGCGCGACGCCCACTGACATGCAAATCAGAATCGTCGCGGCCATCGACCACCCGCTGGAGCACCGCATCGTCGTGTCGCCCCCCTGCCAGCAAGAGATCGTCGCGGATCCGGTGCTCGGCAAAGAGCTGCCGATCCCGCGCTTCTTCGAACACGAGCAAGGGTCCTACATCACCGCCGGCGCCATCGTCGCCAAAGACCGAGTGACAGGCCGCGCCAACCTCTCAATCGCGCGCGTGATGCCGCTCGGCGGCAATCGCGCCTTCGTCGGCATCGCGCCCAACCATCATCTTGCGGTGCTGGCGCGCGCCGCGCATGCGCGCGGCGAGAAGCTCGATGTTGCAGTGACCGTCGGCAATCACCCGGCGGTGCTGATTGCGTCCTGTCTTTATCTCGGCCTCGGCAACGATGAGCTGAAGATCGCCGGCGCGCTGTTCGGCGAGCCGGTCGAAGCCGCGCGCTGCCTCGATTCGGATTTGCTGGTGCCGGCCCACTGCGAATGCGTGCTTGAGGGCACGCTCGATGCCGGTGACGTGGTGCAGGAGGGGCCGGTCAGCGAATTTCACGGCATGTATGAAAATTATGGCGCCGGTATCGTCGCCACCTTCTCGCATCTGACCCGACGTCACGACGCGCTCTTTCAAGTCATTCTTCCGGGCTATCACCGGGAGCATTGCCTGATCGGCGGTGTCGCCATCGCGGCCGGCCTGGTGCACGCCGTGCGTGCCAGCGTGCCTTCGGTCAAGGAAATCGCCGTCGGTCTTGGCGGTGCTGGGCGGCTGCATGCGGTGGTCGCGCTTGGTGCGCCGCGCGCGGACGAGGCGCGACAGGCGATTGCTGCCGTCTTCGCGGCGGTCAGCCTGATCAAGCAGGTCATCGTCGTCGATGACGACATCGACCCCTGGGACCCGATCGCCGTCGAATGGGCCTTGGCGACGCGGATGCAGCCGCATCGGGACTTTGTCATCGTCCCCAATGCGCGCGCCGATCGCGCCGAGCCGCTCGAAAAAGACGGCGCCGTGACAAAACTCGGCATCGACGCCACCCGGCGCGCGGGCGACCGGCCGGATTGGCGGCGCGCGCGGCCGCCCGAAGCCGCGCTCGAACGTGCCCGCGACCTGCTGCGCGCGCAGGTGATTACGCCGCAATCGAAAGAAACCAAACCCCGTCCTCACTGATGGAGAGAGCGTCATGTTGCATCGAGAGTTGAGATCGTTCCTGCGACCCAAGAGCTTGTTGTTGGGCGTGGCCGCCGTCGCGTTGGGAATTGCGGTGTCGCAGCCGGCCCGCGCCGAAATCAAGATCGGCTTTCAGGCGCCGCTGACCGGCTTTGCGGCCACCGACGGCAAGTCGGCAAAGCTCGCCGCCGAAATGGCGATTAAGGACATCAACGCCGCCGGCGGCGTGCTCGGGCAGAAGCTCGAGCTCATCAGCTATGACGACCAGGCCAAGTCCGACCAGGCGATCTTCACCGCCAACAAGCTGATAGGCGAAGACGGCGTGAAGTTCGTGGTCAACGGCAGCTATTCCGCCTCCGGCCGCGCCGCGGCGCCAGTGTTCCAGAAGGCCGGCGTCGTAATGATCTCCGCCTATGGCGTGCATCCCGACATTACCCGTGCTGGCGATCATGTCTTCCGTCTGGTGCATCTCGGTCCGCCGCAGGGGCGTGCCGCCGCGCTGTTTGTCGGCAAGAACCTCAAGCTCAGGACGGTATCGGCCATCACCATGGACAACGATTACGGCCAGGCGACCATGGATGGCTTCATCGAAGCTGCGCCCAAATACGGCGTGAAGGTGCTCAACAAGTACAGCTACTCGCTGAAGGATCGTCAGTTCGGCTCGATCGTCGCCAGCGTCAAGCGCGACAATCCGGAAGGCATCTATGCAACCGGATATTTCTTCACCGCCGGTCCGCTGGTGGCGCAGTTGCGTGCCGCCGGCATTACGGCGCCGATCATCGGCTCGCAGGCTTTCGATTCGCAGAAGTTCATCGAGATCGCGGGGCCGGCGTCGGAGGGCACATATATCATCGACAGCTTCGACCGCGCGCGGAAGGATGAGACGTTGCAGAAGTTCTTTGCCGCGTTCTCCAAGCGTGCCGGCTACCCGCCGGAAGGTGTCGCCGCTGTCACCTATTCGGCGGTCAAGCTGATGGCCGACGGTCTCAAGCGGGCCGGTGCCGCCGATCCGGAAAAAGTGAAGGACGCGCTCGCCAAGACCAAGAACTTCTCCATGTTGGAGGGCAACCTGATCGGCTTCAACAGCCTGCACGAGATCATCTTGCCGATCAGCGTGAACGTGATCAAAGACAAGACGTTCAAGTACTTTGCCACGCTCGACGATCTTGCCGCATTCGCGCCGCCCGAGAAATAACGATAGCGTCAGCGGGCGGGGAACGGTGATGCCCTCCGCCCGCTTATTTTAGGGATGATCGGGTGTACTACGTCGACCTCGCTGTAAGTGGCGTCACTTTCGGGTGCATGTACGCCATGATGGCGGTGGGGCTTGCGCTCGTTTACGGGCTGTTGCGAATCTTACACATCGCGCACGCGGCGGTGTTTGCGCTTGGCGCCTACATCACCGTTCTCGTCGCCAACGCGACCGGCAGCATCGGGCTTGGCTTCGTCGCGTCTATCCTGATCACGCCGCTGTTCGGCATGGCGATCTATCGGCTGCTTTACGAGCCGCTGCTGAGCTATCGGCCCGACGTGCCGATGATCGCCTCGGTCGGGCTCCTGGTGCTGATGCAGGACGCCTTTCGCATCGCCTTCGGCGAGCAGGGCGTCATCTTCCACAACAATATCTATGGCTTTATGACCTTCGATCTGCTCGGGGTCCGCGTTAACGCGGTGCAGATTGCTATGGTGGTTTCAGCGGTGGTCATATTCGGCGGCCTGCACCTGTTCACCACCCGCACGCGCATCGGCGTTGCCTGGCGGGCGACGGTGTCGCGGCCGAAAATCGCCGCCAGCTTCGGCGTCGACGCCATCCGCGTCCGCTACCTGAATTTCGCGCTCGGCTCGGCGCTGGCGGCCGTGGCCGGCGGGCTGGTGGCGCAGCTCAACAACCTGGTCGATCCCGGCATCGGCTACGTGGTCAGCTACAAGGCGCTGGCGATTATCGTGCTCGGCGGTCTCGGCAGCGTGCGCGGCACGCTGATCGCGAGCATGGTGTTGGGACTGGTCGAAGCCTACGGCACCATCTTCATTGGCCAATGGCTCGACCGCGACGCCATCGCCTTCCTCGCGTTGATCGCGCTTCTGATGGTCCGGCCGCAGGGGTTCACCGGAGCGCGCACGACATGAGCGCGTACGAGATCAGTGTCGTTTCGGTGATCGGGATCAATGTGATCCTGGCTGTCAGCCTCAACATGATCAGCGGCTTCTGCGGCCAGATCAGCCTCGGCCACGGTGCCTTCTATGGCGCTGGCGCGTATGCTGCAGCGCTTGCCATGGTCAATATCGGCAACCCGGCGCTCGCATTGGTCATTGCAACGCTTGTCGGCAGCGGGCTTGGCATTGTGGTCGGCTTTGCGTCGCTGCGTGTGCGCACCGATTTTCTCGCCATCACCACCATCGGCGTGAACTTCCTGTTCACCGGCATCGTGCGCAAGCAGCAATGGCTCGGCGGCGAGATGGGCATCAGCAATATTCCGGGTTCCGGCCTGGGCGCCAACGGCAATATGATCTTGATCATGCTGTTTGCCGGCGCCACGGTCGCCTTCAGTCTTTACGTCAACCGCTCGTGGATGGGCTTTTCGTTCCGCGCGGTCGGTGAGGATGAGGACGCCGCCGCGACCCTCGGCATTAGCGCCGGTGCCTACAAGCTCGCCGCCTTCGGCCTCGGTACCGCGCTCGCCGGCCTGGCTGGCGGGCTCTACACCTTCTTCACCCAGTTCATCGTACCCGACGCTTTCGATTTCATCCTGTCGGTGATGTTGATGGCGATGGTGGTGATCGGCGGCATCGGGTCGACCTGGGGCGTGGTACTCGCGGCGATCGTGCTCACTTTGCTGCCGGAAGCGATCCGCTTCGTCAACGACTACCGCCTCCTGGTGTTTGGCGGATTGCTGGTGCTGGTGATCCGTTTGGCGCCGGGCGGGTTCGCCGGCCTAGTCGGCCGGTTGGCGTGGAAGGCGCGCAAGCCATGACGCCGGCTTTGCAACTCGACAATGTCGCCATCCGCTTCGGCGGCGTGAAGGCGGTCGACGGCGTCAGCTTGTCCGTCGTGCCCGGCGACTTCGTCGGCCTGATCGGGCCAAACGGCGCCGGCAAGACCACACTGATTCGCATTGTCGTCGGCGCGTTGCGGCCCGACCGCGGCGCGATTGCTCTCGTGGGCTCCGATATCACCCACGATTCCACCCCGACGCGCGTGCGCAAGGGTCTCGCGGTGACACATCAGGTCGTGCGCCCGTTCCGTGAAATGACGGTGCTCGACAATGTCGTGCTCGCCGCCGGCTTTCGTCGCACCGCCAATCCGCTGACCGCCATGTTGCAGGTCGACCGCCGCGCGGAGAGCGAGCGCGCCGCCGGGATTCTCAATCGTGTTGGGCTCGCCGGCACCGAAGGCCAACTCGCTGGCTCGCTACCGCTCGGCAAGATGAAGCGCCTCGAATTGGCGCGCGCGCTTGCGGTCGAGCCACGCGTGATCCTGCTCGACGAACCGCTGGCAGGCTTGAACAACGTGGAAGCTGCCAAGCAAATTGAAACCATCGGCGCGGTCAATGCGCAGGGTCTTACCGTCGTTTTGATCGAGCACAATCTGGAAGAGGTGATGCGCAATTGCCGCCGCCTCGTCGTGCTCGACAATGGAAAAGTGATCGGTGATGGCGAGCCCTTGGCGGTGATGGCCGATCCGGCCGTTCGGGAAGCCTATGTCGGCAGCGGAGCAGGGGCCCATGCTGAAGATTGACAATCTCATCTGCGGCTACGGCTCGGTGCGCGCGGTGCACGGCATCAGCTTCGAGGTGCCCACAGGTTCGGTCTTCGCGTTGCTTGGGCCCAACGGTGCCGGAAAAACCTCGACCGTGATGGCGATCATGGGCCATGTCGATATCCACGACGGCCATATCCTGCTCGAGGGCAGCGACATTACCAACCGCGGCCCGATCGAACGGGTTGGACTGGGCATTGCATTGGTGCCGGAAGGCCGCCAGCTTTTCTCCGACCTGACCGTCGAAGAAAACCTCACCATCGGCGGCTATGCGTATCCGGCCGACCGCGACCCGGCCAAGCGCGAGCGCGTGTTCGGCTATTTCCCGCTCCTCTTTGAGCGGCGCGGCCAGCTTGCCGGCTCGCTCTCCGGCGGCGAGCAGCAGATGCTGGCCATCGGTCGCGCGTTGATGGCCGAGCCGCGCCTGCTGCTCGTCGATGAACTGTCGCTCGGTCTGATGCCGAAAATGGTCGATATCTGCCTGGGCGCGCTGATGAAGCTCAAGAGGGAGGGTCTCACAATCCTGCTGGTCGAGCAGAATACCGCCCTCGCGCTCGACGTCGCCGACCGGGTCTGCGTGCTGTCGTCCGGCGCGCAGGTTTTCCAAGGTACGGCGGCGGAAGCAAAATCCACCGGTTCGTTGTTTGCGCGATTCCTCGGCGTAAGCGAGGGCGCATAGAAGCGCCCGACAGGAGAAGATCAAGAAAATGGCACGCCCCTTGTCTGTGGACGATATCGAGCCGGCGTTGATCGGCGGCTTGTTTCTGTCGGCCGGCGGCAGCGGCAAGGCGGCGGTGGCGCGCGGCCGCGCGCTCGGCCGCATGGCGCTCGATTACGGCGGCGTGCGTTTTGTCGCGCTCGACGAGCTCGATCCATCAGCGCCGATTATCACCGCCACCGCCATCGGCGCGCCGGGCTTCGCCAAGTGGCCGGTGATGCCGCGCGATTCAATCGATGCGGCGCGGCGCTTGATCGCCATGCTCAAACAACCGCCGCAGGGTGTGATCTGCGGCCACGTGCCTGGCTTCAACGCGTGGCTGGTCGCCGCCGCGCTCGGGCTGCCGTATGTCGATACAGCCTCGAATGGCCGCGGTCATCCGACCGTGAAAATGGGCGGCATGGGCCTGGCCTCGCGGCTTGAGCTTTCCATCATCCAGGTCGCCTGCAGCGCCGGTAAAGACGGAAAACCGATCGCCTTCACGGCCGAGGGCGACATCGTGCGCACATCGAATGTCATGCGCCAGGCCGCGGTGACCAATGGCGGCCTGATCTATGCCGCGCGCGGACCGCTTGCCGCCCGCTTTGTTGCCGAAAACGGCGCACCCGGCGCGATCACTTTCCAGCTCGAGTTGGGCCGCGCCATGCTGCGGGCCGATGGCGCCGATCGCGTAAGCGCGGCGGCCGACTTCCTTGGAGGCCGGCTGCTAATGCAAGGCAAGGTGATCGAGAACACGGTCAGTTATGGCGGCGGCTTTGACCTCGGCACCATGACCGTGCGCGATGGCAAGAGCACGGTCGTGCTCGGCATTTACAACGAATACATGACCGCCGATGTCGATGGCGGACGCGTCGCGACGTTTCCCGACATGATCGGTACGCTCGATACAAAGACCGGCGATCCGGTCGCCATCTCCGAATTGCCGGCCGGCAGCGAAGTCGCGGTTATCGTCGCGCACCGCTCCAAGCTTCCGGTCGGCAAGGGCGCGCTCGATCCCGCGGTCTTCCCCGAAGTGGAGCAGGCCATGGGCGTCGACCTGCGCTCTTATCTCGGAAGCAAAGCAGAAGGCACGCAGTCACATGTTGCGTCTGTACGACAGCCGGCTATCCGGTAATGCCTGGAAGGTCCGCATTCTGCTCAAGCAGCTCGGCATTCTGTTCGAGCGCATCACCCTCGATCTGGCCAAGGGCGCGGCCAAGGAGCCGACCTTCCGCGCCAAGAGTCGGTTTGCCCGCGTTCCGGTGCTGGAGTTCGACGACGGCCGCACGCTGGTGGAGTCGTGCGCCATCATGCTGCATCTGGCGGAAGGCTCGCCGCTTTTGCCGGACGATCCTTTTTTGCGCGCCGAGGTGACGAGTTGGCTGTTCTTCGAGCAGGCCGATCTTCTGCGCGCGCTTGCCTATCCGCGCTTCTTTCGTCTGCGCGGCATCGCCGGAGAGATGGCGGCCAAGATCGAATTCTTTCAGGAGATCGGCTACCCGGCGCTGGAAAGGCTCAATGACTGGCTCAAAAGCCGCGACTGGCTGGTGGACGACCGCTACACGCTCGCCGATCTCGGCGTTTTTCCCTACGTGTCGATGGCATCCGAGGGCGATTACGACATGACCCGCTTCCCGGCCATCGACGCTTGGCTCGCGCGCGTCAAGGCGCAGCCGGGCTGGGTTCCCATGATCGAGGAGGCCTGAGCGATGACCATTCCCGTTCGTCGCGGCAAAGAGGTGAAGGCCGGACGCGGCACCGCATTGCGCTGCCAGGGCTGGCGGCAGGAGGCGATCCTGCGGCTCCTGGAAAACAACCTGGAGAACGCCGAGGATCCCGACAACCTCGTCATCTATATGTCGATCGCGCGCGCGGCGCGCGACTGGAAAAGCTTCGACCGCATCGTCGCCACGCTCTCGACCATGCGCGAGGATCAGACCTTCGTGATGCAGTCCGGCAAGCCGATCGGTGTTTTTCCCGGACAGACCACGACGCCGCTCGTGATCATGGCGAACGGCAACATCGTCGGCGCGTGGAGCGACGAGGAAAACCGCCGTAAGCTCGACGACATGGGCCTCACCATCATGCCCGGCATGACGGCGGGCGCGTGGCAATATATCGGCAGTCAGGGAATCCTGCAGGGCACCTACGAAACATTCATGGCGGCGGCGCGTACGCATTTCGGCGGCACGCTTGCCGGCCGGCTGCTGTTGACCTCGGGCTGCGGCGGTATGAGTGGCGCCCAGCCGCTTGCCGGCAAGATTGCCGGCGCCGCCACGCTGGTGGTTGAGGTCGATCAGGCGCGCATCAGCCGCCGCATCGCCAGCGGCTATTGCGACGCCTCAACCGACAATCTCGATGACGCCATTCAGATGTGGCTTGCCGCCCGCGACGCGCGCCGTCCGCTGGCGCTGGCGTTGCGCGCCAACGCGGCGGCGGTGCTGCCGGCGATCGCCGCGCGCGGCATCGTGCCCGACATCGTCACCGACCAGACTTTTCCCGATCCGCTGAAAGGCTATGTGCCGGTCGAATTGTCGGTCGAAGAGGCGCGCGCCATGCGCGCCAGCGATCCGAACAAGCTTATCGAATTGGCGCGTCGGTCGGTCGTCGCGCATGTGCGCGCTATGTTGGATTTCCTCAAACGCGGTTCGGTCGTGTTCGAATACGGCAACGAGTTGCGTGCCGAGGCGCAGAAAGCTGGCGTCGAGGACGCCTTCACCATGCGCTCCTTCGTCGATCTCTATATCCGTCCGCTGTTCTGCCAGGGCATCGGACCGTTCCGCTGGATCGCGGTGTCGGGCAATCCGCAGGATATCTATACGATCGACGACATGATCCTGAACTCGTTCTCGTCGAACCACCCGATCGTTTCGTGGATCGAGAAGGCGCGCGAGCACGTACATTTCACCGGCCTACCGGCGCGCATCGGCTGGCTCGGCCTCGGCGAGCGCAGCCGGCTCGGCCTCATGGTCAATGAAGCGGTGGCGAGAGGCAAGATTTCCGCGCCCATTGCCTTCACCCGCGACCACCTCGATTCCGGTTCGGCGGCGATGCCGCACCGGGAAACCGAGAACATGCGCGACGGCTCCGACGCCATCGCCGATTGGCCGATGCTCAACGCGCTGTTGAATTGCTCATCGGGCGCCGATCTGGTGGCGATCCATGGGCTCGGCAGCCGCGGCGTCAGCGCCGGCGTCACCATCGTTGCAGACGGAAGGCCGGAAACAGAAGAGAGGCTCAGGCGTGTGCTCGACGGCGATCCCGGCATTGGGGTGCTGCGTCACGCCGATGCCGGCTACGACATCGCGATCGAGCGGGCGCGCGAGACCGGCCTTTCGGCAACGGTGGCGAAGGGGCTGGAATAGAGCAGGCGCTGTGCTGGCCATTGATTGACACAACAGATGACTTCGCCACCGCGCAGGAGTGCGCTTCATCAACTGATTGAGTTTGCCGTATGACGTCGTTTCGCCGGCCGTATTTCTTGCTCCACCTTGGTACCGCAGCGAGTATCTCCGATTTTCCTTTCTGCTGGGTGTGCGATGCTGATCGATGCGATGATCGCAGGCGTCGCCGCTCCCTAACAACAACCAAGAGGATACTTGCATGCCCATTGGTTCCGTAACGATCCTCAATGAAGTCAAGGCCGAGCGTGGCTCCACACTGCGCTGCAAAAGTTGGCGCCAGGAATCGATCCTACGTATGCTCGAGAACAACATGGAGAACGCGGAGCGTCCCGAAAATCTCATCGTCTATGGTGGAATTGGCAAGGCGGCGCGCAATTGGGAAAGCTACCACGCGATTGTGGATACGCTGAAGGAACTGGAAAATGATGAGACGCTTGCGGTGCAGGCAGGAATGCCGGTAGCAGTTTTCAAGACCCACCGGCTGGCGCCACGCGTGGTAATGGCAAACACCAATGTCATTAAGGCGGACTGGCCAAGCTTCTACAAACTCGTCGAGAGGAACCTGACGACCTTCTCATCTTACACGGCCGGTCCGTGGCAATATATCGGAAGCCAGGGTGTTGTTGAAGGCACATTCGAGACGCTCGGTTTGATTGCGGATGAGCACTTCGCCGGAGATCTCGCAGGACGAATATTTTTCACCGCCGGACTGGGTGGGATGGGACGCTCGCAACCCTTCGCGATGACGTTGCACGGCGGTGTGACGGTCTGCGTCGAGGTGCGTGAGGATACGATCGAAAAACGAATTGCCGCCGGTTTTGCGGACGTGCGCGCGGACAACCTTGCGCAGGCGATCTCGCTAGCGGAAGAGGCTAAAGGGCAGCGCCGGCCGCTCGCCATCGCGGTGCACGGTAACATGTGCGACATGCTTGAAAAAGCGCTCGCGCTCGGCTGGAAACCAGATATTGTTACCGAAATGTGCCCGTGCCACGATCCGTTCGCACTGGTGCCGTCGGGCCTGTCGCCGGAAGAGGCCGCGTCGTTGCGCGAAAGCGATCGCGATGCGCTCCTGGCCCGCTCGCGCGCAACGATGATCCGTATGTTGCGAGCGCTCAATAATTTGAGAGATGCTGGTTGTGTCGTGTTTGAATATGGCACCTTCATTCGCAAGGAATGCGTTGATGCCGGCATGAGCCGCGAGGAAGCGTTCCGACTTCCGGGCTGCATTGCCCGCTACGTCCGTCCGATGTTCCTGGAGGGTCGCGGCCCGTTTCGTTGGACGTGCATTTCGGGTGATCGGGCAGACCAGGCGCGGCTGGATGAACTTGCGCTAGAACTCTTTCCAGGCGATCCCATCGTCCAACGCTGGATTCCTCGCGCGCGGGCGAAGCTTCCGGTGGAGGGACTTCCGGCGCGCGTCTGCTTCCTTGGGTTTGGTCAACGTAAGACATTTGGACTGAACGCGAACACTCTCGTACGCAACGGGACGCTCAACGGGCCGGTGGCTTTCTCGCGCGACAATCTGGATTGCGGCTCCATCGCCAACCCGGCTTTTGAGACAGAGGGGATGATTGACGGTTCGGACGCGATCTCCGACTGGCCCTATCTCAACGCGCTTCTTAATACCGCCGGCATGGCCGACTTGGTTGCAATTCAGGCAAATGGCACCATGGGTATCTCGGTTCACACCGGCGTTACGATGATTGCAGACGGAAGTGAGGAGGCCGACCTGCGGCTGGAAGCCTGCCTCACGATGGATTCCGGCATCGGTATCGTCCGCTACGCCCAAGCGGGATATCCAATGGCGCGCAGGGTGGCGGAAGGTCGTGGGCCGCTGACCGGCGAATCGATCCAAATTCCGCTTTGGTGGTCGGCCGACGCAACCTTCGGTCCAAAACGGCGAGGCGATTGACCTGGAGGCGCTGATGCCCTGGATGCTCAAGGGCGGCCTCGTGATGACGGACGCCCGCGATGACGCCATCATTCGTGACATTGTAATTGACGGCGACAGCATTGTCGCTGTCGGTCCCGACCTCGATCCGAGCCAATATGGCGCCCAGCGTGTGGTGGCGGCTGCCGACAAGCTTCTCATTCCGGGCCTCGTCAATACGCATTACCACTCCCATGATCGATGGGATCGCGGCCGCTTTTCGACACTGCCGCTCGAGCTCTGGATGAGTCTTTACAATCCACCGACGGTAGGACGAGGCTGGACCGCCGAGGAAACCTATCTTCGAACGCTACTTGGCGGGATGGAGCTTCTACGTGGCGGCACCACCACGGTGCTTGACGATGTCCACCTCGGCCTGCAACTCGATCATGACATTATTGACGCCGTCTTTCGAGCCTATGATGATCTGGGGCTGCGCGCGAGCGTCGGCATAGCCTACGCTGATCGACCGGCACACGAGACCATCCCGTACCTGGACGATTTTCTCCCCGACCGTTTCAAGGGACCCGGACAGACGGCGGCGTGCCAGCCTCAGGAAATGCTTGCGAAATGGTGCGACCTTGCGCGGCGCTGGACGGGGAAAGTCCGCGCCGCCATTTCCGTGTCCGGCCCGCAACGCTGCAGCGAGCGTTTCCAGCAGGAAGCGGCGCAGTTGTCCGGCAGCCTCGGCCTGCCGTTTCTAACGCATGTTTTGGAAACACGCGTCCAGGCGATGTCGGGCCCCTATTTTTACGGCTGCTCTCTGGTCTCCTATATGGAAAGAATCGGGGCGCTGCCGGCCAATGCCGTGCTCATGCACGGCGTCTGGATGTCGGCGGACGACCTCGATGGGGTGGCGAGGAGCGGCGCCGCAATTGCATACAACCCGGCGAGCAATCTCAAGCTCGGCAGCGGCATCGCTCCGGTCGTTGAAATGTTGGAGCGAGGCATCACGGTCGGCCTGGGAACCGACAACCACAACGCCAACGACGGCTGTTCGATGTTCGAGGCGTTGAAATGGGGAACTCTCCTACAGACAATGGCGACGCACGACTATCGCCGTTGGCCCGACGCTCGGACTGGCCTGGCCATGGCGACCGCCGGTGGCGCGGGTGCGCTTGGTCGGAGTGATTCGCTCGGCTCGCTCCAAGCCGGATGCCAGGCCGATATCCTTGTTTTCAACTTGAGCGCCGACGCGTTCGTGCCGCTCAATGACGTGGCGGTACATCTGTCATTTGTGGATACGACGAGGGCATTGGAGAGCGCATATGTGGGTGGGCAACTCGTGCTTGACCACGGACGTATCGTGACCGTGGACGAACCCGGAATTCGGAGTGCAATTTCCGATCGCGTTGCGACTATCAAAGCGAAGGTGCTGGGCGGCATGCCCGCCGCGCAGGACATGGCGCCCTATCTGCACGCCGCCTACACGAAGTGCCTGGCGGATCCACTGATGAAGCCATATCTTGGGCGCTGCAACTGCTGCATGTAATTCGGCAAGTGGTCTCAGCGCCGACTCGACCGCCGCATCGCCAGCGACTATTGCGACGCCGATGCCGGCTACGACATCGCGGTCGCCAGCGCCGAAGAGACCGGCCTGTCGACGACGGTGGCGAAGGGATTGGGATAGCGTCGAGCCGCACTCCGCTCACTCCCGCGTAAGCGGGAATCCGGAGCGGCACTCGCAAAGCCGGCAAACTTCACTCCTGGGTCCCGCTGGAGCCTGTGCTCGGGCCAGCCGAAGGCTGGACCCGAGTACGGGGACGAGCGGACTTCCCATTATGCGCCGAGGCTCGGCAGCTTCAGCTCGAATTTCTTTGCGCAGGCGATGGCGTCCTCGTAGCCGGCGTCGGCATGGCGCATGACGCCGCTGGCCGGATCGTTCCACAAAACGCGCTCGAGTTTGCCGGCCGCCTGCGGCGTACCGTCGGCGACGATCACCATGCCGGCGTGTTGCGAATAGCCGATGCCGACCCCGCCGCCGTGATGCAGCGACACCCAGGTGGCGCCGGAGGCGCAGCTCAAAAGTGCATTGAGCATCGGCCAGTCCGACACCGCGTCGGAGCCGTCTTTCATCGCCTCGGTCTCGCGGTTGGGGCTGGCCACCGAACCGGAGTCGAGGTGATCGCGGCCGATGACGATGGGCGCCGTTAATTCACCACTCGCTACCATGTCGTTGAAGGCTATGCCGATGCGATGGCGGTCGCCGAGCCCGACCCAACAGATGCGCGCGGGCAGGCCCTGAAATTTGATCCGCGCCTTGGCCATGTCGAGCCAGTTGTGCAGATGCTTGTCGTACGGCATCAGCTCTTTGACCTTGGCATCGGTCTTGAAAATATCCTCCGGATCGCCGGACAGCGCCGCCCAACGGAACGGGCCGACGCCGCGGCAGAACAGCGGCCGGATATAAGCCGGAACGAAGCCGGGAAATTCGAAGGCGCCGCTGACACCCATTTCCATCGCCATCTGGCGGATGTTGTTGCCGTAGTCGAGCGTCGGCACGCCGCGCCGCCAGAAGTCGAGCATGGCGCGCACATGTACGGCCATGGATTCCTTTGCCGCTTTCTCGACGCCGTTGGGATCGCGCGTGCGGCGGTCTTCCCATTCTTGTAACGTCCAGCCGGCCGGCAAGTAACCGTTGAGCGGATCGTGCGCCGACGTCTGGTCGGTGACGGCGTCTGGTTTGATGCCGCGACGCGCCAGCTCTGGCACTATCTCGGCGGCGTTGCCGACCACTCCGACCGAGAGCGCCTTTTTCTCCTTGCAGGCGCGCTCGATTATTCCGAGCGCGTTGTCGAGCGATTGCGCCTGCACGTCGAGATAGCCGGTCTTCAGCCGCATCTCGATGCGGCTCGGCTGGCATTCGATGGCCAGCAGCGAGGCGCCGGCCATGGTGGCGGCCAGCGGTTGCGCGCCACCCATGCCGCCGAGCCCGGCAGTCAGAATCCAGCGGCCTTTGAGGTCGCCGTTGTAGTGGCGCCGCCCGATCTCGGCGAAGGTCTCGTAGGTGCCCTGCACGATGCCTTGCGAGCCGATATAGATCCACGAGCCGGCGGTCATCTGGCCGTACATCATCAGGCCCTTGCGATCGAGCTCGTGGAATTTTTCCCAGGTGCCCCAATGCGGCACCAGATTGGAATTGGCGATCAGCACGCGCGGCGCGTTTTCATGCGTGCGGAAAATGCCGACCGGCTTGCCCGATTGCACCAGCAGCGTCTCGTCCGCTTCGAGCGAACGCAGCGAGAAGACGATGCGGTCGAACGCCTCCCAGTCGCGCGCGGCGCGGCCGATGCCGCCGTAGACGACGAGCTCATGGGGTTTTTCCGCGACCTCCGCGTCGAGATTGTTCATCAGCATGCGCAGCGGCGCTTCGGTCAACCAGCTCTTGGCGCTCAGCGCGGTGCCGCGCGGGGCGCGGATGTTGCGGCTGTTGTCGAGACGGTTCGACATGGGACTGGTCCTTCTTCAGCTTGAGGCGCCGTGCCACACCCGCTGGTGCAGCGGGTTGAAGCCGATGCGGTAAACAAGCTCGGCCGGGCGTTCGATATTCCAGATGGCGAGGTCACAAGTTTTGGCGGTTTCCAGCGTGCCGATCGTGTTGTGGTAGCCGAGCGCGCGCGCAGCTTCGCGCGTCACCCCGGCGACAATCTCATCGACCGTGAGACGGAACAGCGTTGCCGCCATGTTCATGATGAGTAGCAACGAGGTGATGGGCGAGGTGCCGGGATTGCAGTCGGTGGCGATTGCGATCGGCACCTTGTGTTGGCGCAGCGCTGCGATGGGCGGGGCTTGCGTCTCGCGCAACACGTAGAAAGCGCCCGGCAGCAGCACCGCCGTCGTGCCGGCGCGCGCCATGGCGGTGACGCCGTCCTCGTCGGTGTGTTCGAGATGATCGGCTGAACACGCGTTGAATTCGGCGGCGAGCCTGGCACCATGCAGATTGGAGAGCTGGTCGGCATGCAGTTTGACCGGCAGCCCGGCGGCGCGCGCCGCGGCAAAGACTTTGGCGATCTCGTCGGGAGAAAACGCGATGCCCTCGCAGAACCCGTCGACCGCGTCAGCGAGACCTTGCGCTTTCAAAGTCGGAATCACCGCGCAGACCGCCTCGATATAGGCGGCACGGTCTCCGTTCGCCTCCGGCGGCAAAGCGTGGGCGCCGAGAAACGAGGTCGCGACGCTCACGGCGCGCTCGCGTCCGAGCCGCCGCGCAGCGCGCAGCATCTTGGTTTCGCTCTCGGCATCGAGGCCGTAGCCGGATTTGATCTCGATGCCGGTGACACCTTCGCTTAGCAGGCGATCGATGCGTGGCAGGGCGCCGGCGACCAGGTCGTCTTCGCTCGCGGCGCGCGTCGCGCGTACGGTCGAAAGGATGCCGCCGCCGGCGCGTGCGATCTCTTCGTACGACTTGCCGGCCAACCGCATCTCAAATTCGAGCGCACGGTCGCCGCCATGCACGATGTGGGTATGGCAGTCGATCAGCCCGGGTGTGATCCAGCGTCCGTCGAGCTCGACGCGCTCGCGCGCATCCCAGCCCGTCGGCAGGTCGCTCATGGCGCCGGCGAAGGCGATCTTGCCGTCTACCGCTGCCACCGCGCTATGCTCGACGAGGCCGAGCCCTGGCAATGACGCGTTGAGCGTCGCCAGGCGCGCGTTGAGCCAGATGGTGTCGAACCGCATGGGGCCTCGCCGGTTGGCCTGTTTAATTGTCTATACAATTAGTCGGAGCCTGTCTATTCTGGATTCGCCAACGACGGGCGACGCGGCAGAGGTGCGGTGTGACGCGGACCTTGTTTTTCGAGCAGGCGCTGTTGCCGGACGGCTGGGCGCGCAACGTGCGCGTCGGCGTCGCGGACGGTGCGATCCGCTCGGTTGAGACGAACGCGCGCGGGGAGGGCGCCGAGCACCACACCGGAATAGCCGTGCCGGGCCTACCCAATCTGCACTGCCACGCATTTCAACGCGCGATGGCCGGTCTTGCCGAACGGCGCGGACCCGCGAACGACAGTTTCTGGACGTGGCGGGAGGTGATGTACCGGTTCCTCGCGCAGCTCACGCCCGACGACGTCGAGGCGATTGCTGCCTTCGCCTACAAGGAGATGTTGGAATCCGGTTTCACGACGGTGGCCGAATTCCATTATTTGCATCACGGTCCGGATGGCCGACCCTATGCCGATCTCGGCGAGATGGCCGCGCGCATTGCCGCCGCCGCGCAGGCAACGCGTATCGGCCTGACATTGCTGCCGTCACTTTATATGACGGGCGGTTTCGGCGCGGTGGCGCCGACGCAAGGGCAGAAGCGCTTTCTCAACGAACCTGATCGTTTCCTCGCATTGGTCGTGCGCTCCCGTGAGATCGCCTTCGGCCTGCCGGACGCGCGTGTTGGCATCGCGCCACATTCGTTGCGCGCGGTGCCGCCGGAAGCGCTGGCCAACATCGTGGCAGCCTGTCCGGTTGGGTCGGTTCACATCCACGCCGCCGAGCAAGTGAAGGAGGTCGAGGACTGCGTCGCCGCGCTTGGTGCGCGTCCAGTGGAATGGCTCTTGAATAATGCGAAGGTCGATGCGCGCTGGTGTCTGATCCACGCCACCCACATGACGCAGGGCGAAACCGAAGCGTTGGCGCGCTCCGGTGCGGTGGCTGGCCTGTGCCCACTTACCGAAGCCTCGTTAGGTGACGGCATATTTGACGGTGCACGCTATCTCGCCGCCGGCGGGCGTTTCGGCGTCGGCACCGATTCCAACATCCAGATCGACGCCACCGCAGAACTGCGCCAGCTCGAATATGGCCAGCGCTTGTTCTTGCGCGCGCGCAATGTGCTGGCATCGCTTGAAAGTGAATCGGTCGGCCGCCGGCTGTTCGAGACGGCGCTCGCCGGCGGCGCCCAAGCCTGCGCGCGGCCGGTCGGCGCGCTCGAAACCGGCAAACGCGCGGATATC
Organism: uncultured Undibacter sp.; assembly: GCA_964384635.1. GTDB lineage: Bacteria > Pseudomonadota > Alphaproteobacteria > Rhizobiales > Xanthobacteraceae > Pseudolabrys. The sequence goes on along the minus strand of CAYLMY010000005.1, from coordinate 13,535 downwards.
GTGTTGCTTGATGCCGGTCATCCCGATCTGGCGGTCGGGCAAGACGATCATTGGCTCGATGCCTGGATCTTCATTGCCGGACGCGCGGCGGTGCGCGAGGTACTGATCGGCGGCGAGCGCGTCGTTGTCGATGGCCGCCATCACGACCATGAGCCCGTCACCCGGCGCTATGTCGCAGCCGTCAAGCGGCTGCTCAATACATGAACATGCGCGCGCCCCGCATGCGCAGCGTGCTGCCGCGCTACGCCGCCATCCGCCGCGACCTTGAGCGCGCCATTCTGAGTGGGCGCTGGCCGCCGGGCCACAAGGTCCCGTCCGAACATGAACTGGTTGCGCGCTATGGTTGCGCGCGCATGACGGTCAACAAGGCCCTGAGCGAATTGGCGGCTGCCGGGCTGATCGTGCGTCATCGGCGCGCCGGCAGTTTTGTCGCCACGCCGACGACAGAAGAATCGATTCTCGAAATTCACGACCTCGAGGCGGAAGCGAAACGCGACGGCAAGGTCTATCGTTTCGAGTTGACGGCGCGCGCTTTGCGCAAGGCGATGGCGGCCGACGCCGAGCGCCTCGATGTCGCTAAAGGCGTACCGATCCTGGCGCTCGGGTCGATCCACCACGTCGCCGGCGCGCCCTTCGCCGCCGAAGATCGGCTGATCAATCTTGCAACGGTACCGGTGGCGGCTGAAGCGGATTTCAGTACGAAGCCGCCGGGAAGCTGGCTGCTGGCGCAGATGCCCTGGAGCCGCGCGCGACACCGCATTTCCGCGGTCAATGCCGATGCGCGCACTGCGCGCTGTTTGAAGATCGCGCGCGGCACCGCTTGTCTGATGGTCGAGCGCGAAACCTGGCTGCAAGATGAACCGATCACCCAGGTGACGCTTACTTATCCGGGCGAGCGGCACCACTTGCTGGCACATTTTAGTCCGGCCGGCCGCGGCCGTTGATTACTTGAGCATAGGCAGCCACAGCCCGTTGGCGCGCGCGCAATCGCGCGCAAGCTGGTAGCCAGCGTCAGCGTGGCGCATCACTCCGGTGGCGGGATCGTTCCACAACACGCGCCCGATCTTCTCAGCCATGTCCGCCGAGCCGTCGGCGATCAGCGCGATGCCGGCATGCTGCGAATAGCCGATACCGACGCCGCCGCCGTGATGGAACGACACCCAGGTGGCGCCGCAAGCCGAATTCAGAAGCGCGTTGAGGATCGGCCAATCGGACACCGCATCGGAGCCGTCGAGCATGCCTTCCGTCTCGCGCATGGGCGATGCGACCGAACCGGAATCCATGTGATCGCGGCCGATCACCACAGGCGCCTTCAGTTCGCCCTTCGCCACCATCTCGTTGAAGGCAAGACCGACACGATGACGTTGGCCGAGCCCGAGCCAGCAGATGCGCGATGGCAGCCCCTGGAATTTGATATTGGCGCGCGCTTTGTCGAGCCAATTGTGCAGGAACGGGTCGTCGGGGATCAACTCGCGCACTTTGGCGTCGGTGCGGTAAATGTCTTCAGGATCGCCCGATAGCGCCACCCAGCGGAACGGCCCCTTGCCGACGCAGAACAGCGGCCGCACGTAAGCCTCGACAAAGCCCGGATAATCGAAGGCGTTGCCGACGCCCATCTCCTGCGCCATGGCGCGGATATTGTTACCGTAGTCGAGCGCGATGGCGCCTTTCTCCTGGAAGGCGAGGATGGTGCGCACCTGCTCGGCCATCGCGCGCTTGGCCGCTTCGCCGGTGCCTTTCGGATCGCGCTCTTGGCGCTCCTGCCATTCCTCCACGCTCCAGCCCGTCGGCAAATAGCCGTGGATCGGATCATGCGCCGAGGTTTGATCGGTGACCACGTCGGGGACGCGCCCGCGCTTCAATATTTCCGGATAGACTTCCGCGGCATTGCCGAGCAGGCCGACCGAGACCGCGCGCTTGGCCTTGCAGGCGTCGTCGATAATGGCGAGCGCTTCGTCGAGGCTGGTCGTGCTTTTGTCGAGATAGCCGGTGCGCTGGCGGAATTCGATGCGGCTCGGCTGGCATTCGACCACCAAAATCGCCGCGCCGGCCATGGTCGCGGCCAGCGGCTGAGCGCCGCCCATGCCGCCCAAGCCGCCGGATAAGAACCAACGCCCGCCCAGGCTGCCGCCGAAATGCCGGCGGCCGATCTCCGAAAATGTCTCGTAGGTGCCCTGAACGATGCCCTGCGAGCCGATATAGATCCAGGAGCCCGCCGTCATCTGGCCATACATCATCAGGCCCTTGCGATCGAGTTCGTTGAAGTGTTCCCAGGTCGACCAGTTCGGCACCAGGTTGGCGTTGGCGATGATGACGCGCGGCGCGCCGCGATGGGTTGGAAATACCCCAACGGGTTTGCCCGACTGCACCAGCAAGGTCTGTTCCTCGCTCAGCTCCTTGAGCACGGCGACGATCTGGTCGAAGGCTTCCCAGTTGCGCGCGGCGCGGCCGATGCCGCCGTAGACCACCAGTTCCTCCGGTCGCTCCGCCACTTCGCTGTCCAGATTGTTCATCAGCAGGCGTAGCGGCGCCTCGGTCTGCCAGCTTCGCGCGGTCAGTGTGTTGCCACGCGGTGCGCGCACGGTGCGTTTGTTGCGAATTGGCTGGTGAACTGTGGACATTTAAAAAACCTCGTGCGCGTCTTATCGGATCAAATTACTTTGTCGCTGCGCAGGCGGGCCAAGCCGGGCGCATCGAGCCCGAGCTTTTCGACCAATACCGCGTCGGTGTTCTCGCCGAGCGTCGGCGTGACCATGTCGGTGACCCGCTTGGCACCTGCGAACTGCACCGGTTGTGGTACAAGGTGAATGTCGCCGAGCTTGCTATTGCTGCCCGGCTGCAGCATGCCGCGCGCAGCGGGATATCCGCTGGCGATCAGATCGTCGAGCGACCAGACCGGTGCGGCCGGCACGTCGGCCTCGCGCAGTTTTGCCAGCGCCTCTTCGCGGGTGAGAGCGGCGGTCCACGCCGCGATCAGCGCGCGCAGTTCGTCTTCGTGTGTGTTGCGGTCGGCATTGGTCTTGAAGCGCGGATCGTCGGCAATCTCGGGCCGTCCGATCGCTTCCCCGATGTTGTGGAAGATGGCGTTGGAAAAGCCGACCAGCACGATATCGCCGTCCTTCGTGGCGAAGCTGTCGACCGGATAGGTCTCCGGATGGCGGTTGCCGACGCGTTGTGTCGACCGTTCGGTGAATAGCCGGCGCGACAGGCCGGTCAGCAGCATGGAAAATACGGAATCGAGCATAGCGACTTCGAGCCTTCGGCCGACACCGGTGCGCTCGCGGTCGTACAGAGCAGCCGCAATGCCCCAGGCGGCGAACATGCCGGTGGCGACGTCGGCTATGCTCTCGCCCACAGCAGTGGCGCGGCCGCCGCGTTCACCGGTGACGCTCATCAAGCCGCTCATCGCCTGGATTACGAGATCGAAAGCCGGCCAGTCTGCGAACGGGCCGGTTTGGCCGAAGCCGGAGATCGAGGCGACGATCAGGCGCGCATTGTCGGCCTGCAACGTAGCCGGGCTCAGGCCCAGCCGATCCATGACGCCGGGGCGGAAATTCTCCACCAGCACGTCCGCTTGGCGCGCCAGATCGCGGATCAAGGTGACGCCCTCCGGTGCCTTCAGATTGACGGTGACGCTCTGCTTGCCGCGGTTGAGCAAGGCGAAATAGGTGCTTTCGCCATTCACGTACGGGGCGAAGTGGCGGCCCTCTTCGCCGAAGCCCGGCATCTCGATCTTGGTTACCTCGGCGCCGAGATCGGCCAGCATCGAGGTGCAGAACGGCCCCGACATCACGCGGGTAAGGTCGAGCACCTTGATGCCTTCGAACAGATGCGGCGGAAGCCCGGTCATGACGAAGCATCCTTGTCGGCGAGCGTCAGGATCACCTTGCCGGTACTGCGGCGTTCGGCGAGTGCGGTGAGGGCCTGCGGCAATTCGGTGAATGGGAAGGTGCCGCCGATGTGCGGGCGGATCGCGCCGGCGGAGAGCATCGATGTCAGTCTTTGCGTGACCCGCGCCACCATCTCGGCATCGCGGTCATGGTTCCAATAGACGCCGATCGCGGCCGCGCGGTTGAGCAGCAACCGGTTGGCGGGGATGGCGGGGACTTCACCGGAGGCGAAACCGACCACCAGCAGCCGGCCCTTCCAGGCCAGTGCGCGTAGCGCCTCCTTGGTTGCCGCGCCACCGACCGGGTCGACCACGATGTCGACGCCACGGCCGTCGGTGAGCGCCTTGACCTTGCTGCTCCAACCGTCCGCGCTGTAGTCGACGACTTCGTCCGCGCCATGTTCACGCGCCATGGCGCCTTTTTCAGCACTGCCGGCGGCGGCGATCACGTGCGCGCCAAGCGCATGCGCGATTTCGACCGCGGCGAGACCGACGCCGCCGGCCGCCGCCAGCACCAGCACGGTTTCGCTGGTCGCCGTCTGCGTGCTCTCGGTCAGCGCCACCATCGCGGTGGTGTAGGCGATCGGCAGCGCCACGGCGGTTTCCACCGCAATGCCGTCCGGAATCGCGATCGCCATATCGCCGCGCATCACGGCAAATTCGGCGAAGCCGCCCCAGTTCACCTTGCCGCAGACGCGTTGGCCGGCCAGCAAGCTGCAGCCTTCGCCGGGCACCATCACCGTGCCGGCAACCTCCTGCCCGGGCGTGAAGGGCCGCGGCGGATTGATCTGATAACGGCCGTCGATCATCAAGAGGTCGGAGAAATTCAGCGCCGCCGCCTCGACCCGGATCACGGCATGGCCAGGGTCCGGGTGCGGGCAGGGGATATCGGCGAGCGCGAGCGCGCTCAGGCCCGGATCGGCGGACCGCCAGGCCCGCATGGTTGCCGGCAACGCGCTCACGCGCCGGCTCCGGCCGGCACGCCGGCGATGCGGGCGGCGGCGCGGCGGCCGATGTCGATCAGCAGGTCCGCGCAATGGGCGACCGCCTTGGCGTCCATGCGGTGCAGCGGTCCGCCGATCGCCATCGAGCCGAGCGCATGGCCGCGCGGCGTCAGGATCGGCACGCCGACACCGGTGACGCCGGGAAACGTCTCCTCGCTGGTCACTACATATCCCTTCTTGCGGATATCGGCAATTTGCGCGCGCAGCTTCTTGGCATTGATCTTGAATGCCGGATTGACGGGCGTGAGCGGACCCGCAAGCACGCGCGCGATTTGCTGATCCGGCAGAAAGGCAAACACAGCCTTGGACGATGCGCCCGCGTAGAGGGGATAAGTGTTCCCGATGTTCTCGAAGACACGCAGGCCGCCGTGGCGGCTCGGAATTTGCGCGAGACAGACGACACAACTCCGGATTTCGTCAAGCCCAGTGAGGATGGCAGTTTCGCCAGTAATCTGAGCGACTTCTTCCAAGAGGTCGTAGCAGAGATCGACCAGATTGAACTGAAGTTGAGCGCGGCGGCCTAAGTCGATGGCAGCAAAACCGAGGACGTAGCGGCCGCGCTGATCCATCAGATAGCTGCGCGCACACAAAAAGCGTACTAGCCGGCTGAGTGTCGAGCGGGCAAGGCCGGTTTCTTTCGCCAGTTCGCTTTGCGTCCAGGCCGAACGCTCTTCCGTGAACAAGTCGAGGATTTGGAAAGCCTTGACCAGGAGACCGACCCCCTGCGGCGCCGGGACCGGTTTGCGCTCGGAGGTGTTGACAGCGTCCATGTTCATTGCTCCAATTGTGGAACAGACGCTCACTATATGGCAAGGGCCTCTTTGTACCTTTGTCCCGCTCGTCAACGCGTCCGCGCCGGAGATGCGTTCCTCGGAGGATTAATCAGTGGAGGATGTCATGCGCAGGTCCGTTACACTCAATGCCGTGCTGCTGAGCGCCAGCTTGGGCGTGATGGTGACGATGTCGCCCGTTACGGCGGCCGATATGAAGACGGTCGCGATTACGATGATCGTCGAAGTGCCGCAGCTTGTCGAAACCAAGGATGGCGTGATCAAGGGTCTCGCTGAAAAGGGCTTCGTCGTCGGCAAGAACCTCAAGATCGATTACCAGAACGCCAACGGCAACATGCCGACTCAGCAGCAGATCGCCAAAAAATTTGTCGGCGAAGGCGTCGACGTGATCGTGCCGATCACCACGCCGACGTCGCAGGCCGTGGCAGCGGCGACCAAGACCATTCCAATCGTGTTCGCGACCGTCACCGATCCGATCAAGGCAAAGCTTATTGCGCACTTCAAGCAGCCCGGCGGCAACGTGACCGGCGTGTCGGATGCGGCGCCGATCGAGGCGCAGCTCAAGCTGTTCAAGGAGATCGTGCCCAAGCTGAAGAAGCTCGGCTTCGTCTATAATCCGGGTCTCGATTCCTCGAAGGCGACGCTCGGCTGGGTGCAGGAACAGGGTAAGAAGCTCGGCATCGAAGTAGTGGAAGTGGCAGCGCCGACCACCAACGAGGTGATCCCGGCGACCAACAAGCTTGTCGGCAAGGTCGACGCTATCTATGTGCCGAATGACACGACCGTCGTCGCCGCGCTGGAGACCGTGGTCAAGATCGGCAAGGAAACCAAAACTCCGGTGTTTACCGGCGAGACCCGTGGCGTCGGCCGCGGTGCGATCGCCTCTGTCGGCCTGAACTACACCCAGGTCGGCATGCTGGCCGGTCACATGGTGGCGGAGGTGCTCAATGGCAAAAAGCCGGGCGAAATCGACGCGGTGATCGCCTACGAGAAGATTCCCGACAATGTCGTTGTCGTGAACAAGGGCTCGGCGGCGGCCATGGGCGTCAGCATCCCGGATGCCGTGCTCAAGCGCGCGACCAAGGTCGTCCCATAATTTGCTGGCAACGGGCCCGGTGCGCCGCGCCGGGCCCGTCCGTGCATGTTTGGCCGCAATTCCGGCGATATGATCGGCCGTTATGTCGCTTTATGAAATCCTTGGCACGGTGGAGATCGGCTTGGTATTCGGGCTGGTGTCGCTCGGCGCCTATCTGAGCTTCCGTATCTTGGATTTCCCGGACTTGACGGTGGAGGGGAGCTTTCCGCTCGGCGCCGCCGTGCTGGCGACGCTGATCGTCGGGTGGAACTGGAATCCCTGGGCGGCGACTGCCGCGGCGGCGGCAGCCGGCTTCTGCGCCGGCTTCCTCACCGCCTGGCTCAACGTCCGCTTCAATATCCTCCATATCCTCGCCGGCATTCTGCTGGCGATCGCGCTCTATTCCGTCAACCTGCGGATCATGGGCGGCCCGAACAAGCCGCTGCTCGGCTCGCCCACCATCTTCAGCATGTTCGAGGGCTGGACCACGCCGAGCTACGTGATGTCGCCGATCCTGATCCTGGTTCTGGTCGTCGCCGTCAAATTCGCGCTCGATTTGTTCCTGTCGACCGGCATCGGCCTGTCGATGCGGGCCGCCGGTGCCAATCCGGCGATGGCGGCCGCCAATGGCGTCAATGTAGGGCATATGAAACTGCTCGGTATCGGGATCGCCAACGCGCTCACCGCGATGGCCGGCGGGCTGTTCGCGCAGGTGTTCGGCGCCGCCGACGCCTATATGGGCATCGGCGTGATCATCATCGGGCTTGCCTCGGTCATCGTCGGCATGGCGGTCCTGCCGTCGCGCACGGTGATGCAGGCGACCTTCGCCTGCGTGATCGGCGCGCTGCTTTACCGTTTCGCCGTCGCCTTCGCGCTCAATGCCGACTGGCTCGGCTTCCGGGCTTCCGACGTGCAGCTCGTCACCGCCGCGCTGGTGGCGCTCACTTTGGTCGGCCAATCCTCGCGTTCCGGCATGGGTCGGCTGTTGAGGCGTATTGGGCAACGATGATCGAGCTCTCCGACATCGTGGTCACTTTCAACCGCGGCACGCCGCTCGAGACCGCCGCGCTGCGCGGGGTCGATCTCACGGTGCCGAGCGGGCAGTTTCTCACCGTGATCGGATCGAACGGCGCCGGCAAGTCGACCGCGCTCAACGTGATCGCCGGCATCATCGCGCCGCTGGCAGGTCGCGTCGGCATCGACGGCACCGATGTGACCGGCTGGCCGACCAACAAGCGCGCGCGTCTCATCTCCCGCGTCTTCCAGGACCCCAAGATGGGCGCCTGCGAGGACCTCACCATCTTGGAAAATTTCGCGCTGGCCTATGGCCGTACCGAGCCCCGGCGCTTCCGCTTCGCCATCGACCGCGCCATGCGCGAACGCACCGCGGAACGATTGAGGCTGCTCAAGTTCGGTCTGGAAAACCGGCTCGATGACAAGGTCGGTCTGCTGTCCGGCGGCCAGCGCCAGGCGGTTAGCTTGCTGATGGCGACCACCGGCAACACTCGCGTGCTGCTGCTCGACGAGCATACCGCCGCGCTCGACCCCACGACCGGGGCCTTCGTCATGGAATTGACGCAGCAGATCGTCATTGACCTGAAATTGACCGCGGTCATGGTCACCCATTCGATGGCGCAGGCGCTGCAGTTCGGTGACCGCACCGTCATGTTTCACCGTGGCGAGATCGTCTTTGATGTGTTCGGCGAGGACCGCCGCGCCATGACCGTCGCCGACCTGCTGGCCTTGTTCAAGCGCGATCAGGGTGAGGAGCTTTCCGATGATGCGCTGCTGTTGGGTTAGAACGTAAGAGTAGAAGGACATGAACGTGGAAATGCCTGTGGCGGCGTCCGGCGAGATCGTGATCGTGCCGGGCGACGTGCCGCTTGCGGTGTGGCGCAAGATTTTGCGGGAAGCCCCGCAGGTCAGCTTGGCGGCCGGCGCGCGCGAGCGGGTCGCGGCCTGCCATGCGGCGGTGACCGATCTGATCGCAAGCGGACGGCCGATCTATTCGGTCAATACCGGCTTCGGCAAGCTCGCCGCGATCAGCATCGATCCCGCCGATCTTGCCGAACTGCAGCACAACCTCATCCTCTCCCATTGCGCCGGCACTGGCGAACTGCTTAACGACGACCTAGTCCGCCTAATCATGATCATGAAGGCCGCCGCGCTGGCGCAGGTTTATTCGGGCGTGCGCTGGGAGATCGTCGAGGCTCTGCTGCGCCTCCCCAACGCCGGCGTCTATCCGTGCATTCCGGCCAAAGGTTCGGTCGGCGCTTCGGGCGATCTGGCGCCGCTGGCACATATGGCAGCTGTGTTGATCGGTCTTGGCGAGGTGCGTATCGGCGGCCGCGTAGTGCCGGGAGCCGAGGGCCTTGCCAAGGCCGGGCTTCAGCCGCTGACCTTTGCGCCGAAAGAGGGCGTCGCGCTGATCAACGGCACACAGGTTTCGGCAGCGCTTGCGCTGGCCGGCCTGTTCGCGGCTGAGGACGTGTTGCAGGCCGCTTTGGTTACAGGCGCCTTGGCTGTCGAGGCGGCCCGTGGCAATGAAACGCCCTTCGATGCCCGCATTCAGGTCGTGCGCCGTCATCGCGGCCAGCAGGATGTTGCCGCCGTCTACCGCACGCTGCTGGCCGACAGTCCGATCCGCGCCGCCAACTGCGGCAAGTTGAAAGTGCAGGATCCTTATTGCCTGCGCTGCCAGCCGCAAGTGATGGGTGCTTGCCTCGACAATCTGCGTTTTACCGGCGTGACGTTGCAGACCGAGGCCAACGCCGTCACCGACAATCCGCTCGTGTTCCCGCAGGATAAAGACGTGGTGTCCGGCGGCAATTTTCACGCCGAGCCAGTGGCGTTCGCCGCCGACATCATCGCCTTGACCTTGTGCGAAATCGGTTCGCTGTCGGAGCGCCGTCAGGCTTTGCTTATCGATGCCTCGCTTTCCGGTCTGCCGGCTTTCCTGATCGAAGGCTCCGGCCTGAATTCTGGATTCATGATGGCGCAGGTCACGTCGGCCGCGTTGGTCAGCGAGAACAAGATGCTGGCACATCCGACCAGCGTCGACTCGATCCCAACGTCCGCCAACCAGGAGGATCACGTCTCCATGGCATGTCACGGCGCCTACCGCCTGACGCAAATGGCCGAGAACGCCGCGACGGTGGTCGCCATCGAATGGCTTGCTGCGGCGCAAGGCGTCGACTTTCACCGCCCGCTCAATCCATCGCCGCCGCTCACCGAGGCGATGCGCCGGTTGCGCACGCAGGTGCCCTTTACCCACCGCGACCGCTTTCTCGCCGGCGACATCGCCGCCGCCAAGCGTCTGCTGCTCGCCGGTCAGCTTGGCGATATCGCGCTGGCGCCACTCGTCAGCCGCGCCGCCGCGTAATTTCAAAGAGGTTATACCTATGTGGATCAGCCATATACCATACGCCGACGCCAGTGGCCGGCTGCGATCGCTCTACGACCGCATCAAGGACCCGGACGGCAATATCGATAACATCATGCTCGCGCACAGCCTTCGCGCGCACAGCATGGAAGGCCACATGGCCCTCTACAAATATGTGCTGCACCATACCGCCAATGTCACGCCGAAGTGGCTTTTGGAGGCGCTGGGCGTGCATGTCAGTCTGCTCAACGGCTGCGACTATTGCGTCGAGCATCATTTCGCCGGGATGCGGCGGCTGCTCAAGGATGACGCGCGCGCCATGGCCATTCGCTCGGCGCTGGAAAGCGCCGACTTCGATGGTGCCTTTACCGCGCCGGAGCGCGCGGCGCTTCATTACGCCACGACACTGACCCAAGCGCCGCAGCAGGAAGCCGATGTGAAACGCGCGTTTGACGCCATGCGCGCCGCAGGAATGGACGATGGCCAGATCCTCGAGATCAATCAGGTCATTTCCTATTTTGCCTATGCCAACCGCACCGTTCTCGGTCTCGGCGTAACCACGGATGGCGACGTGCTCGGCCTCTCGCCGGGCAATTCGGATGATTCGAATGACTGGTCCCACCGCTGACACCGTTCCGGTTTCGCGCATCCTGCGCCTGCGGTCGGTGCCGCCCGCGTTCACGCCGCTCGACCTCGGGCCGCAATGGCCGGTGCGTAGCATGCACCTCAACGAATCGCCGTTTGCGCCGGCGCCCGCGGTGGTGGCTGCGATGCAGCAGGCGGCGGCCGGCCTCAACCGCTATCCCGATCACGACGGCCGGCAACTGGTGGCGGCGCTGTCGCAGCGTCTCGGCGTTGCGGCCGACCGCATCGTCATCGGCGCCGGCACCAACGAGCTTCTGTTCGCCAGCGGCGAGCTCGCGCTCGATCCGGGTGATGAAGGCATTGCGCCCGATCCCGGCTTCGTCACCTACGCCAAGATCATCGCCATGCGCGGCGCGGTTTACGTCGACGTGCCGGTACGCGCAGATGGCGTCGCCGACATCGCCGCGACGCTTGCCGCGGTGACGCCGCGCACCCGCCTCGTCTATGTCGCTTCGCCGAATAACCCGACCGGCGGCATGCTGACGCGTGATGAGATCGAACGCTTGATCGCGAAGTTGCCCGACCACGTCTTGCTTCACTACGACGAGGCCTATTACGAGTTCGGTCGTCATGCCGGCGGTCCGGAGGCGTTGCTGCTGCTGAGCCGGCGCAAGGGGCCGTGGATTTCGACCCGCACCTTTTCAAAGGCCTACAGCCTAGCCGGGGCCCGCGTCGGCTACGGCATTACCAGTTCGCGCGAGTTGGCGGACGCCTACCGCAAAATCCGTATCAATTTTACCATCAACACCGTGGCCTTGGCCGGCGCGCGTGCCGCGCTTGAGGAGACCGACTACGTCGCCGACTTGCTCGATCATACGGCGCGTGAGCGCGAGCGTCTTGCCGGCGCACTGTCCGGTCTTGGCCTGCGCGCGCTGCCGAGCGCCGCCAATTTTGTTACCGTCATCACGCCGAGCCCGGCCGACGAAATCGCAGCGGCTCTGGAAAAAGAGAACGTCTTCGTGCTGCCGATGCCGTGGCGGGACGCGCCGGGCGCGTTGCGGATCACTATCGGTTCGCGCGAGGACAATGATGCGGTGGTCGCCGGCCTGCGCCGGATCTTACGATCGCCATGACCGACCGCAGCACGCGCGAGCTGATTGAGGCCTTGCGCGCCATCGCCGGCGCCGAGGGCGTTCTTCACAAACCGCATGACATCGCACCGTATCGCGGCGATCTCGCCTGCATGGCAGAGGAACCGACTCTCCTCGTGGTTCATCCGCGCAATACCGAGCACGTGGCGGCGGTGGTCCGTGCCTGCGCGTTAGCCGGGGCGCCGGTCGTGCCGCGCGGCGGCGGCACCGGACTTGCGGGCGGCGCCACGCCGCAGGGCGCGCGGCTCAACATTATCGTCTCCTTCGAACGTATGCGCCGCATCCGCAGCGTAGATAGCGTCGGCGACGTGATGATCGTGGACGCCGGCTGCACCTTGCACGCGGTGCAGGCCGCCGCTGCGGCGGCGGGGCGGCTAATCGGCATCGATCACGGCGGCGCCGGCTCCAGCCAGATCGGCGGCAATCTTTCGACCAATGCCGGCGGCAATAATGTGCTGCGCTACGGCATGGCGCGCGACCAGGTATTGGGTCTCGAAGTCGTGTTGGCCGATGGCCGCGTTCTGTCGCGGTTGTCGTCACTGCGTAAGAGCAATGCCGGCTACGATCTCAAGCAGCTCTTTCTCGGCAGCGAGGGGACGCTCGGGCTGATTACCGCAGCGGCCTTGCGTTTGCATCCGGCGCCGGTCAAGCGCGCGACTGCTTGTGTCGGTTTTGCGTCCGCCCCGGCGACGCTCGATTTTTTCGCCCGTGCGCGGGCGGCGCTCGGCGAGTCGATTTCGGCCTGCGAGCTGATGTCGAAGGTTTGCGTCGATCTACACCTGAGGCACCGGCAAGAGGCACGGTGGCCGTTGGCCCGGGAGACGCCCTGGCTGTTGCTATTGGAGGCCGACAGCGCGAGCCGCTATTTCGACCTCGACGGCGCGCTCCATGCGCTGCTCGAAGGCGGGATGGGGGCGGGCATTGTCGTCGAAGGCACCGTCGCCGCCAGCGAAGCGCAGCGTCAAAGCCTTTGGCGCATGCGCGAAGGAATTGCCGAGGCCATGATCGCAACCCCCGGCAGCCTGAAGAGCGATACCGCGGTGCCGGTGGCTGCAATTCCAGAATTTATCGACCGCGCCGGCGAGGCAGTCATTGCGATCATACCAAGTTGCCGCCCGGCACCGTTCGGCCATCTCGGTGACGGCAATATTCATTTCAATGTCTTGCCGCCGGACGATATGACGGTGCCGGCGTTCGAGGCACGCTGGCCCGACTTGATCGCGGCCATTGCGGAGGTCTCGCTGGCCCTCGGCGGCACGGTGAGCGCCGAGCACGGCGTTGGCCTGATCAAGCGAGATGCGCTCAAACAGATGCTCTCGCCGGCCGAGCAGAGTCTCATGCGCGTGCTGAAAGCGGCGTTGGACCCGCATTACATCCTCAACCCTGGAAAAGTGATCTCATCGCCACAACGGCTAACCTGACACAAACCAACAGGGTGGCGCGAAAGACTGCCATTTTGTAGAGCGGCTAACCGACAAGTCCGCAATTAGACCGCGACCACAATAAAGTTCCCTTGTGTGTATCGAAAACCTCATCCGGCAAAGATTTCGAATTAACCCTGATAAAATTCCCTGTTCGCGCACCAAATTCCCTGTTCCGCTAAAATAATTCCCTGTTCTGGTGCGTAGGGAATCTGGCTTAAATGCTCCGAAATCATT
>CAYLMY010000004.1:0-46313 GCA_964384635.1 uncultured Undibacter sp. | reverse complement strand
TGAGCTCATGGATCAATTCGTGGTCGACCAGCGGCGGTTTCGGCGGTTTGGCCATAACGGTTCCGATTCAGCGTTTCTCTTTGGCGCCGACCAAGCCGGCGAGGCCCGTGATCGCCAGCGCATAACCGTCGATGCCAAAGCCCGCGATCACCGCCTTGGCTGCCTTCGATACATAGGAATTCTGCCGAAAGCTTTCACGCGCGTGAATGTTGGTGATGTGGACCTCGACCACTGGCATGCTCACGGCAAGAAGCGCGTCGAGGATGGCGATCGAGGTGGTGGTGTAGCCGGCCGGGTTGATCACCAGGCCGGCCGCCTTGTTGGCCTGCGCTTCCTGGATCCAGTCGACCAGCTCGCCCTCGATATTGGATTGGCGGAACACGATGTCGAGCCCGAAGCGCCTGGCGGTTTCCCCGCAAAGCTTCTCCACGTCGGCGAGCGTGGCGCGGCCGTATTTTTCCGGCTCGCGGGTGCCGAGCAGGTTCATGTTGGGGCCGTTGAGGACGTAGACGGTCTGGCTCATGGGATGGTTCGAAGGGCCGGATGCCGGCGCGAGGTGCGTCTGAAACGTTGGGGCTTTTTATAGGTGGCCCTGAGCGCAAGGGGAAGCCCAAGCCGCATTTTCAGGCTTAAGGGCGCGGTTCAGTCCACGGCCATGGACTCGGCGGCGACCCAGTCGATCACCTCCTTCATCGCCGTTAACCTTCTTTTGCCCGCCGTCTTGGCGCGGGTGAAAATGTCGATCTGGCGGTCGCCGCTGGTGCCTTCGGCGAGAATGCGGTCGAGGCGTGCGATCTCGGCGGCGCAGCCGAAGGTGGCGATGTCATCGGCGATGAATTCGCGCACCTGGCCGAGCCAGGATTCGGCGGACATCGGCGTGCGGGCGAACGGATCGACGAAGGTGGCGGCGATGCCGTAGCGCTGGGCGTGCCACTTGTTTTCCCAGGTAATGGCGCGCCCGACTCGATCGAAGCCGGCATTGATGCCGCGGTTGCGGTCGAGTGCGCGCACCAGGCAGCGGAACAGCGCGGCGATTGCCACCGTGTCGTCGAGCCGCGTGCAGCTGTCGGCGGTGCGCAATTCGATAGTCGGATAGTTCGTCGACGGGCGCAGCGCCCACCAGATGTAGCTCGCGTCCGGGATGATCTTGGCGCCGACCAGCGCATCGACATATTCGCGATAGTCCTCGTTGGTGCGGAACAGCTGGGGCAGGCCGGTGCGCGGCAATTCGTCGTAAGCCGCCAGCCGGTAGCCGACCAGGCCGGTGAGGTGGCCTTGCCAGAACGGCGAGGACGTCGACAGCGCAAGCAGCAGCGGTAGGTAAGGCGTGAGCCGCATGATCAGATTGATGCGGGTCGAGACATCCGGCACCTCGACATGCACGTGCATGCCGCACAGCATGTTGCGCATGCCGATCATTTGCAGGTCGTCCATGATCGCGCCATAGCGCGCCTTCGGCGTCATCAACTGCTCGGGCCAGAAGGCGAGCGGGAAAGTGCCCATGGCGGCGAGACGCAGTTTGCACTCGCTTGCCGCTTGCCCGAGCGTGCGCCGGTAATTGACGAGGTGAGCACGCACCTCCTTGATGCTGTCGCAGGGCGGCGTGACCACCTCGATCTGCGATTGCAGCATCTCGGTCTTCACGCAGTCGGCAAGTGCCTTGTGCGCGCGATTGAGGAAGCGCTTGTCGATGCGGCGCACGGCGCGCCGCGTACGCGCATCGAACACGAAATATTCCTCTTCGATGCCGAAGGAATACATGCCGCGATATCCGTCGCCGGTGAAACCGGTCCCCGACCCATCCTGACGCAAAAACGGCCGCCGGGCGACAAGGCCGAGCGGCCGCTTTGTGGGGTGTGGATGACGCGCGGGCGCGGGAAACCGTCAGCAGGTCTCCTTGCCGCAGCGCGCGGTGTTGATCTTCTCCTGCAGTCCTTTCAAGCCGATGGCGCCGACGATGACGTTGTCGCCGATCACGTAGCTTGGCGTGCCGTTCAAGCCCAGCGCCTCGGCAAGCTTGAAGTCATGCTGCAGCGTCTTCTGCACCTCGGGGCCTTTCATGTCCTTTTCCAGCCGGGCCATGTCGAGGCCCACTTCCTTGGCGACGGCGAGGGCGCGCGCGTTGTCAGCATGGCCGCGGCCGCCCAGCAGCTTGGTGTGAAATTCGAGATACTTCTGCGGGGCCTGCATGCGCACGGCGACGGCCACGCGCGCGGCCTCCACCGAGCCGGGCCCGAGCACCGGGAATTCCTTGAGCACGACCTTGAGCTTGGAATCGTTCTTCAGCAGCGTGAGCATGTCGCTCATGGCGCGCTTGCAGTAGCCGCAATTGTAATCGAAGAATTCCACGAAGGTGACGTTGCCGTTCGGATTGCCGAGCGTGACCTGGTCGGGCGAACTGAACAGCGCCTTGGCGTGCGCCTTCACGGCCGCCTTGTGCTTCTCGGCCTCCGCCGCAGTCTGCCGCTTCTCGAGCTCGGTCATCGCCTCTTGCAGCACTTCCGGATGCGCGACCAGGTAATCATGCACGATCCGTTCGATATCGCCGCGCTGGGCCTTGGAGAACGCTTGCGCGCGTGCGCTCAACGGCATGGCGGCAATCAGCAACGCGGCACAGACGGCGGCGATCAAGCGCGGAATCGCAAACATTGTTTTGGTCCTTGTTGTCGTCGTCAATCTATCAGTTTTTACGGTTGGGAGTCTTAACGCTGACGATATCGTCGGCGCGCACCCAGGCCGGCGAGCCGACCGGCAGGCGGTGCTTGGCGCGCTCGGCAAGCTGGCGCGCTGTCTTGGTGTCGCCGCGCGCGAAGGCGGCTTGCGCCGAGGCAAGATCGGCATGGGCGAGATCGCCCTTGCGGCCATAGGCCATGGCCAGCTGCGCATAGGCTGCCGGCATTTCCGGCTCGCGGCGCAGCGCCGAATTCAACAGCCGGACGGCTTCCTCGGCGAATTGCTTGTTGTTGGTGGCGACCAGCGATTGCGCCAGCAGGATTTCGATCAGCGGCGCGCCATGCGAGAGCTGCACCGCGCGGCGCAAGGGGCCGATCGCTGCGTTCGGATGGCCGCCTTCCAGCAGGACCTGGCCTTTGAGTTCCTCGAAATACGGATTGTTCGGCTCGGTGCGGATCAGCCCGTCGATCTGCGCGATCGCCTGGCGCGGGTCGGAATGCCGGTAAGCGGAGATGGCGCGGGCATAGCGCGCCGGCAGGCTTTGGTTGCTGAGCGGGTAGCGCCGCAGCACGGTGCTCTGCGACTCCAGAAAGCCCGACAATTTCGCCCGCATCAGATCGTGACGCAGCTGCAAGGCGGGCGAGTCCTTGACGTTCCAATAAGGACTCGACTTGGCCAAGACTTCGAGCGCGGCGACGCGGTCGGCGGGCATCGGATGGGTTTGCAGATAAGGGTCGCTGCCCTGCGAGGCGAACAGCGTGTCGCTGGCGAGGCGCTTGAACAAATCCACCATGCCCCGGGGCGACTGATGGGTGGCATTGAGAAACTTGACGCCGGCGTGGTCGGCCTGGTCTTCCTGGGTACGCACATAGGCGAGCAGCGAGCGCTGGATCGCCGACTGCGGCGCCATGATGGCGGGGGCGCCGATTTGTCCGATGCTGCTGTTGCCTCTGCCGGCGGTTGCGCCGGCGACCATGGCGCCGACGCCGAGCAGCAAAGCGATGATCGACTGGGTCTGGGCCTGGGCAAGCCTTTCGCGCAGGCGCATCATGTGGCCGCCGGCGAGGTGGCCGGTTTCATGCGCGAACACGCCGATGACTTCGTTCGGCGTCTTGGCGTCGAACAGCGCGCCGGCGTTGATGAAGATATGGCGGCCGTCCATGACGAAGGCGTTGAATACGCGGTCGTTGAGGATGACCACCTTGACGTTCTGCTGGGCGAGGCCGGCGGCTTTAAGGATCGGCCGCGCATAGTCGCGCATCAGATTCTCGATCTCGGTGTCGCGGATGACCGGCAATCCGCGCTTGGCGGCTTGCGCATGGGCGGGAGTGGCGGCCGGTCCCGCGCCGGCAAAAGCCACGGCCGCCGCGGTGACGAGGGCCAGCGCGCGGGCCGCTGGCGCGCCGTACCGCGCCCTGATAGGTGTCGCGTTCCCGATCATGCCGATCTGTGTGCTACCGGTTTGGCGTGAACCTAGTGACGCGCTCCCATAGGGTCAACGCGGGCCGCGGTCACGTTTATGCGCTCCGTAAGACACGCCGTAGCCAAGCAATCGGGGGAATGCGGCAACAGCGGGGCGGGGCACCCGCCTAGAGCCGATCAAGGACCGATAATAATGCTGGAAGCGGCAAAACGGCTGTTAACGCCCTCCCGGCGCAGCAATGTGCCACCGTTCATTGTCATGGACGTGATGGCGGCGGCGGCGCAGCGGGAGGCACAAGGCGCCCGCGTCATCCATATGGAGGTGGGTCAGCCGGCAGCTCCCGCGCCGCGCACGGCGATTGCCGCGGCGCAAGGCGCGCTCGCCAAAGGCCGCATCGCCTATACCGAGACGCTCGGCATCCCCTCACTGCGCGCCCGCATCGCCCGCCATTATGCGGACACCTACGACCTGGCGCTCGATCCGGGCCGGGTGGCGGTGACCACCGGCTCCTCCGGCGGGTTCATCCTGGCGTTTCTGTCGCTGTTCGAGCCGGGCGACCGGGTGGCGCTGGCCAATCCCGGCTATCCGCCCTACCGGCACATCCTGAGCGCGCTCGGCTGCGAGCCGGTGCTGATCGAGACCGGACCTGAGACACGCTGGGCGCTGTCGGCCAAGGCGCTGATTGCGGAGCATCGGCGCAAGGCTCTGCAGGGCGTGGTGATCGCGAGCCCGGCCAATCCGACCGGCACCATGATGGAGGCCGACACGCTCACGCGGCTGATCGCGGTGCTGGAAGCGGAGGGGATCCGCGTCATCTCCGATGAGATCTATCACGGCCTCGACTACGCTTTTGCGGCCGAGACCGCGGCCAACCTCTCGGAGCGCGCGCTGGTGATCAATTCCTTCTCGAAATATTTCTGCATGACCGGCTGGCGCGTGGGCTGGATGGTAGTGCCGGAAAGCCTGATGCGCACCATCGACCGGCTGCAAGGCAATCTGGCGATCTCGGTGCCGACGCTGGCGCAGGTGGCGGCGGAGGCCGCCTTCGACGGTCGCGCCGAAATGGAAGCGGTCAAGCACGGCTACGAGGAGAACCGCCGCATTCTGGTTGACGGCCTGCCCAAGGCCGGGCTCGACAAGTTCCTGCCTGTCGACGGCGCCTTCTATCTCTATGCCGACGTTTCGCGCTTCTCCAATGACAGTCTCGATTTCGCCAAGCGCATGCTGAACGAGGCGGGGGTGGCGGCGACCCCGGGCATCGATTTCGACCCCGTCAACGGCCACAGTTTCCTGCGCTTCTGCTACGCGGGGGCAGCGGCCGAGATGCACGAGGCGGTGGAGCGGATCGGGGCTTGGCTCAAGCGTTGAGCGAGGGGGGCCGCCGGCGGCCAGGGCAATTTGCGGCAGCCGCGCATTTGTCATAATCACCACGCTACATTGTCAAAAGCGTCATCTGTCCTGTATAAGCGAATGCGGCCATGTTGCGCTCCGTCAACAGCAACACGGAGTGAGAACCATGAAACGCTATGTGATCGAACGTAACCTGCCGGGCGTCGGCGGCATGAACCGCGAACAGCTCAAAGGCGCTGCCGCGACATCCAACGGCGCGCTGGCGAAGCTGCCTGGAAAGGTGCAGTGGGAGCATTCATACGTCGTGGATGACAAGACCTTCTGCATCTATCTCGCCGAAAACGAAGGCGCCGTGCAGGAGCACGCCCGTCTGAGCGGTTTTCCGGCGAACAAGGTCACCGAAGTGCGCACCATCATCGATCCGATGACGGCGATGGCCTGACGATGCGGCGCCGCCGCGCTGAATCAGCCGGCGGCGCCTCAACCTGTATGCAGATCGTGCTGAAACGCAGAAGGCTTCAACCATGGCGCACATTGTTCATGCGAACGCCGGACGATTCTGCTGGGTCGATCTGGCAGCGACCGATGCCGCGCGCGCCAAAGCATTTTATAGCCAGTTGTTCGGCTGGACCTCTCGCGAACAGCCGGCGAATGGCGGCTGCTTCACACGCATGCGGTTGTCCGGTCAGGACGTCGGCTCGCTTTATCAATTGAGCCGTGACCACCTCGATCGGGGCGTGCCCTCGCACTGGACGCCCTACATCCGGGTGGACGATGCGGGCGATGCCGCACAGCGGGCCGCCACTTTCGGCGGCAAAGTAATCGTGCGTCCGTTCGAAGTGTCCGGCGTCGCGCGCATCGCGCTCATCCAGGATTCCGTCGGCGCCCATGTCGGACTATGGGAGCCGATCGAGGCGAACGTGCATGAGGTGGCCCATGGCTAAAAAGGCAAAATCCACACGCCGCACCGGTCGTGGCGCGCGGCCCGTGTCGTTCGCAAAAGGCAGCGATGGCGTGCTCGACGTCACCGTCGTCCTGGTGGATGCTGGATACGCATCGACAGCCATTGGGCCGATAGAAGTCTTTTATTCGGCCGGCGTGCTCTGGCAATACCTTCATGGCGAGGCGCTGCAACCGCGATTCCGGGTGCGCATCGCTTCAATTGACGGTGGCAGTGTGACCAGCCTGTGTTCTTTGAGAATGACACCAGAATGCTCGATCCATGACATCAAGAAGACCGACATCATTATTCTGCCGGCTTCCGGTTTGGACGTACAAGATCGGATCGCCCGCAACACTGCACTGCTGCCATGGCTGCGCAAGTGGCATGCCCGCGGGGCCTATATTGCGGGCATCTGCTCCGGTGTTGCATTCCTCGCCGAGTGCGGGCTTCTCGACGGACGGCAGGCGACGACGCATTGGGCGGTGGCCGAGGAATTGCGCCGGCGCTACCCCAAGGTTCGATGGCGCCCCGAACAATTCGTGACGGAAGACCACGACGTGTTCTGCAGTGGCGGCGTTTATGCGTCAATCGATCTCAGCCTGTATCTGGTGGAGAAGTTCTGCGGCCACGAAATCGCCCTGAAGTGCGCCAAATCCCTGCTCGTTAGCATGCCGCGCAGCCGGCAGTCCGGATATGCAGTGGTGCCGCTGTCGCGTCCGCATGCCGACGACAAGATTAAGGAGATCGAGGAATATTTGCGGGAACATTTCGATCGCGACGTTTCGATCGACGTGCTTGCCGAACGCGTTGGCATGGGCCCGCGCAATTTCATCCGCCGATTCAAGGCCTCAACCGGCCGCCTGCCGGGTGCCTATGTTCAAATGCTGCGGGTGTCGGCGGCCAAGGAATTGCTGGAGCATGGCGCCGCGTCAATTCAGGCCGTCTGCTCGAAAACCGGCTATGAGGACATTGCTTTCTTCAGGAGCCTGTTCAAGCGTCACACCGGCATGACTCCGGCCGAATACCGAGGCCGCTTTGCGCAAATGAATTTCGATCGCGGTGAACTGGCTTCCGGAAGGCCCGTCACCTAGAGCGAGATCGTATTGTTTCCGATCGGCCGCAACGCCGCGCCTGGAACGGAGTCGACCTAAAACTCCACGTCGAGCTCGACCACTTCGTCCGGCTCGGCCTTGGCGCCATCCAGCCATTCCTGCATGGCCGGCATCGCCATCACCGTCTCGCAATAGGCGGCGCAGTCGGAATCAAGCTTCACGTCATAGGTGAGGAAGCGCGTCACCACCGGCGCGAACATGGCGTCGGCCATGCAGGGGCTGGGCCCGAACAGGAAGGTGCCGCCGTGCATGTCGAGGCATTCGCGCCAGATGAAGACGATGCGGTCGATGTCGGCTTGCGCCCCGGCCCAGACCTTGAAGCCGGGATGATGCGCCTTCAGGTTCATCGGCAGCGCCGAGCGCAAGTTGGAAAAGCCGGCATGCATCTCGCCGGAGACCGAGCGGCAATGCGCGCGCGCGGCAAGCGCCTCGGGCAGCAGCCCGGCGTCGGGCAGGATCTCGTTGAGATATTCGGCGATGGCCAGCGTGTCCCAGACCTTGATGCCGTTGTGGGTCAGGCAGGGCACCAGGAACGAAGGCGACAGCAGCAGCAATTCGGCGCGGGTGGAGGGGTCGTCGCTGGCGACCATCTGCTCCTCGAAATCGAGCCCGGCCATCTTGCACAACAGCCAGCCGCGCAGCGACCAAGTGCCGTAGTTCTTGCTGGCGATGGTGAGCGTTGCCTTGGCCATGCGGCGAATGCATCCTGATTGATCACGGCCCGGCGTCGCTTAGCTTAGACGAAAGGAGTGCCCAATCAATCGTTTCCCGTGGTGCAAAAAGGCATGGCAGCTGCCTTTTCCCCAGGCAGCCGCGCCGGCAATTTTATCTCGCAGTGCAGCATAAAATGCTTTAGCTTGCGGGCGCGGTCCGCCGGGACCGCCGGGGACCGGATGCTTTACCAGGCCTATCAGGCTCATTCCGACATCATGGTGCCCGTGCGGGCATTTGCCGGTATGGCGGCCGATCATGGGCGCACGCGGCTCAACGGCTCGGCGCGGCCGTCGCCGCTCTCCAATCTCACCGCGGCCTACGAGCTGATCGCGCGCGCCGGGCTGACCCATGCGCGCCCGGCCTACGACATCGACACCGTGACGGTGGGCAACCGCGAGGTGGCGATCACGGAAGAGGCGGCCGACGTGACGCCCTTCGGCACGCTGTTGCATTTCAAGAAAGACATCGACACCGCCCAGCCGCGCGTGCTGCTGATCGCGCCGCTGTCCGGCCATTTCGCCACGCTGCTGCGCGCCACCGTGCGCACCATGCTGCCCGAACATGACGTCTATATTACCGACTGGCACAATGCCCGCGACGTTCCGCGCGAGGCCGGCCGCTTCGGCTTTGACGAATATATCGAGCACGTGATCCGCTTTCTGGAGCGCATGGGGCCGGGCGCGCATATGGTGGCGGTGTGCCAGCCCTGCGTGGCGGCGCTGGTGGCGGCGGCCGTGATGGCGCAAGGCAATCATCCGGCACAGCCGCGCTCGATGACGCTGATGGCCGGGCCGATCGACACCCGCATCAACCCGACCAAGGTCAACGAGCTCGCCAAGTCGAAGGATATCGGCTGGTTCGAGCGCACGCTGATCGCGCGCGTGCCCCGGCGCTACGAAGGCGGCGGGCGCAAGGTCTATCCCGGCTTCGTGCAGCTCGCCGCTTTCATGAGCATGAATATCGATCGCCACCTGAAGGCGCATCAGGAGCTCTATGAGCATCTGGCGAAAGGCGAGGAGGCCAAGGCCGCCCAGACCAAGGCGTTCTACGATGAATATTTCGCCGTGCTCGACCTCACCGCCGAATTCTATCTGGAGACGGTGCGGCTGATATTCCAGGAACACGCGCTGCCGCTCGGGCAACTGACCTACCAGGACCAAAAGGTCGAGCCGGCCGCGATCAAGCGCACCATGCTGTTCACGGTGGAAGGCGAGAAGGACGACATCTGTGCGGTCGGGCAGACGCTGGCCGCGCACGACCTGTGCGTCTCATTGCGGCCCTACCGCAAGCGCCACCACATGCAGGCCGGCGTCGGCCATTATGGGGTTTTCAGCGGGCGCACGTGGCAGCACCAAATCTATCCGATGGTGAAGAACATCATCTTGCAGAGCGATTGACCTCCTGCCCGTTGCCGAGACGACATGGAAAATGGGTCAATAGGGCTGTCTGATTCAAATCAAAGACGCTGCCGCAGCTTGCGGTTTTGCTTTCGATGCGCATCGGAGAGGCTCGTTGCCGAGGAGCTTGGGGCTTTCTTCAATGCGCAAGCCGAGAGCGTTCTTGGGCGCGGGGGTTGGGATTTCCTCCATCGCCCGAGGGCGTTTCTCGTTGCCAAGAGCCAAGTCGCCGTGCGCGGGGCGTTGATCATCGCCGCCGCACGTTCGAACGAGGGAGGCTAGCCATGACGGTTTTGACCCGGCGCGAATTCGCCGCCGGCGTGGCGTTGCTGCCGTTGCTGGCCGCTCGAGGCCACGCCCAGACGGCTTTGCCAAAAATGCTGGTCGCCAAGGTCCAAGCTGCAGTTGCTGCGGCTCCTGGGTCGGCTACCTGAAAGCGAACGGTTTTACCGTCGAGGTCATCGAGAGCACCAACATGGATGGCATCAAGGCCGCACTCAGCGTGCCGGCGGCCTTGCAGTCCTGCCATACCGCCGAAATCGGTAGCTATGTCGTTGAAGGCCACGTGCCGGCTGACGCGATCCGGCGCCTGCTGCGCGAGCAGCCGCGGGCCATCGGTCTTGCCGTCGCCGGCATGCCGTCGAGCGCGCCGGGCATGGACGTGCCCGGTGCTTCCGACGTTTACGACGTCACGCTGTTCAGCGCTTCCGTGCAAAGGCGCTACGCACGCTATCGCGGCCTGCGCGAAGTCTCGAGTTGAAGACACGCGTCCGCAAACGAGATGTGCGCGGTTGCCAAGCCTGCGGCGGCCTGAGGCCGATTACGCTGGATCGACTTGTTAAGCCAGCGCTCGATCCGGCCGATCAACGCTTCCAGTTTATTCTCTCGCGCGTGCAGCTTGTGCGCGATTGAATGCGGGTCGTCCGTTTGCGCCGGCGGCGCGGACTGCGTAAGGCGCGAATGGCTATTTCCCCAAGCGTTTCAATTCGACGCCGGCGGCGAGGTATTGCGCGGTGTGGATGTTGCACACCGCGCGTGCGCGTGTGAACAGCCGCACCGCCTCCGCATTATCGTTCTTGGCGAGCGCCTGCTCGCCGGCGAAAAACGACAGGTTGCACGCCCGCGCATGGCCCATGGCGCCGTGGCTCGAGGGCGGGGTTAGTTGATCGATCTTGGCCTGGCCAAGAAAATACGCGACCAGCGTGCCGGGCCATTGCTTAACGTCGATCTTGCCGGCGTTGCGCGCGAGTTCCTCGGCGTCGTTCTGGCCGGCGCGGGCGCGCGCGACGTGCAACCAGGCCATCTGGTAGGGACGCCACAACACGTCGCCGCTGCGCGCGGCCAAGCCCAGCGTCAGCGCCTTGTCGAAATCGGCGGCGGCGTCGGCGTAGTGCGCGGCGATGAATTGGGCTTTGCCGCGTTCGCTATGGATATCCGCGGCGTCAAGGCCGGCATCCTTGGAATCTTTGGCACCCTTACCGGCGACGGCGAGCGCGGCGGTGTAGTCAGCGATGGCGCGATCGTAGTCGCCCTTTGCGAGCAGGCTGGCCCCGCGCTGCAACAGGGTGAGCGGTGAATTGTCGAGCTTGAGCGCCGCATCGAAATCGGCGATCGCGGAATCGTTCTCGCCGTTAAAGGCGTAGGCCTGTGCGCGCGCGACGTAGAGGGCGGCGTCATCGGTCTTCAATTTGAGCGCGGCGGTAAAATCGGCGATGGCATCGTTGCGCGCTTGGCGCGCCTGGTCGAGCCGCGCGAAGGCGTCGTCGATCAGGCTCTTGCCGATGTATTCGCTGGCGCGGCCCTTGTAGGCGGCGACCCGGTCGGCGGGGGAAAGATCGCCGGCCGCGAGTGCCTGGCTGAACAGGTGCACGGCCTCGTCGAATTTGCCGTGTTGGGCTGCCGTATTCGCCGCCTTGAGATCGTCGAGGCCGTTAGCCTGCAGGGTTGCGGCAGTAAACACCAGGCACGCCGCCGCCAACAAAACTCTGATCATGACCACTCCAGTGCTCCGGTTATGCCGGTATGATGTCCAGCCGCGATTCCGGACGGCTTGCCGTTCGGGCGGCGGCGGGGGTGTCACAAGCGGCTGGATTGGAGTCAAGCCCGCAAAAAGCCGCTCAGCCCTTGCATATAGCCATGTTCGATGGCCGGCATGACCATGCGGCCCGTTTGCGGATCGAAGATGCGCGCGCACTCGGTCGGCGGGCGCCGGTTATTGCTTCTTTTCTTCCGGCTTCATAATAGCGGCCGGCTTGGCCGCTGGCTTTGCCGCCGGCTTCTTCATGGCGGCGGCCTTCTTGGCGTCCTTGCGCGCGGCCGGCTGGTAATTGCCCTTGCCCATGCACTTTTTAATAAAGGCGTTGCGCTTGGTGCCGGTGAGTTTCTGGTCGTCGGCGCCGAATTTGCAGGTTTCCATCTTTTGCTTGTAGCTGATTGCCGAGGCCGGCGTTGCCAGCAACAGCAATGGCAGGCCGAGAAGGCCGACATATTTCAGCATGGGCATCGCTCCTTGTCCGGTTCCTCGGCTGTCACGATAGCACGCTTTTTGTGGCATGGATGGGTCAGCGCAGGGCCGCCGCAATATTGCCGCCGTCGACGGTGGTGACGTCGGCGGTGGTCTTGAGCGCCAGCGCCTGGGCGAGGAAGGCCTGCGCCACATCCTCCGCCGTGACTTCGCGCCCCAGCAAATTGCCGCTCATGTAGTCTTTTTCGCTTACGCCGCGCGCCTGCGCGCGCTGCTTGATGAAATCGTCGGTCAACAGGCCGGAGCGGATGCGGTCGGCATTGACCGCATTGGCGCGGATGCCGTCGGCGCCGTAATCAAGCGCGTACTGGCGCATAAGCAAGAGCGTGGCGGCCTTGGGCAAGCCATAGGGACCGAAATTTGGCCCGGGGTTTACTGCCTGCTTGGAGACGTTGAACAAGAGGCAGCCGCCGGTGCCCTGCTGAAGCATGATCTTCACCGCCGCTTGCGCCACTTTCTGGTGCGCGAAGAAATTCAATTCGAAGCTTTTGCGTAAAATGACTTCGTCCACCTCGCCGATGCGGCCCTGCCAAGCGGCGCCGGCATTCGATACCACCATGTCGACGCCGCCGAACGCCTCAACCACGGCCGCGAAAGCGGCGCGCACGGACGACGTATCGGTCACGTCGCATTGCACGGCCAGCGCCGCGCCGCCGATACTTGCGGCTTTCTCCCGGACGGCTTTCATGTCGAGATCGAGCAGCGCCACTTCCGCGCCGGCCACCGCGAAGGCACGCGCGATGGCCGCGCCAATAACGCCGCCGGACCCGGTGATGACGGCCACTTGGCCGGCGAGGGGCAGCTGCTTGGCGGCGCCGAGCTTGGCCTGCTCCAGCGACCAGTATTCGCAATCGAACATGTCCTCTTCGCCGATCGGCGTGAAGCGGCCGATCGCCTCGGCATCGGTGATGCCTTCGACCGCCGCCTCGGCGAGATCGGCCGCGACGCGGGCGTCCTTCTTGGAGCGGCCGAGCCCGAACAGGCCAAGCCCCGGCACCAGGATCACCCGCGGCGCGGGATCGAGCATGGTCTTGCCGCCGCCGACGCGCGCGTTATTGCGGCGGAAATAGTCCTCGTAGCGGGCAACAAATTGCGCGGCGGCTACGCGCATGGCAGCGCGGAAGTCGTCGAGCCGCGCGCCGTCCGGTGCCGGCGCAACCAGCGGCCAGTCTTTGGTGCGGATGGTGTGGTCGGGTGTGATGACGCCGGCTTGGCTGTAGCGGGCAATGTCGGCGCCGTTGACGAAATTGAGGATGGCGCCGTTGGTGCGGAAGTCGAGCACCAGGCGATTCCAGGCGCCTTCTTGCTTTTCATCCTTGAGCGCGACCGCGCCGCGCAGGATCGGGGCGATCTCCGCGACGCTTCCTGCGGCTTGCGGCAATTGTGCGGTCACAAATACCACCCTGCGGTTCTTCTTCAGCCGTTCCTCCGCAAGCGTGACCATTTCGATCATGCGCTCGTAAGACTCGCGCGCACTGTCGCCGAAGGTGAAAATGCCGTGCTTGTCGAGGATCAGGCCTTCGACCTTGGGCGCGCGCTCAAAACCGTCGGCTGCTTCCTTGGCCAGCCCAAAGCCCGGCATGATGTAGCGCACGAAGCCCATGCGGCCGTTGTAAAGCTCTTCGCAGAGTTCACGGCTGTTGGGTTGATCAACGATGCCAAGGACGGCGGTCGAATGGGTGTGATCGACGAACTTGTGCGGCAGGAAGGCGTGCAGCAGCGTCTCCACCGACGGATTGGGCGACATCGGATCGATCAAATTGGCGCGCTGTAGCCTCACCATGTCTTCGTCGGACATCGTCTTGCGCGTGCGCAATTTCTTGAGTGCATCGAGCCGCACCGCGGGCAGGCCGGGCGGCTCGATCGTGCCCATGTCCCAGCCCGAACCCTTGACACAAAGAACGTCAACCTCCTCGCCCATGAGGTCGCGCACTTTCGTCTTCACCGAGGTGTTGCCGCCGCCGTGCAGCACCAGCTTGGGATCGCGCCCGAGCAGGCGCGTCGTGTAGACGCGCAAGGCGATGTCTGCGCCGATGCCGGCCTTGCCATAGTGGTCGACCGCGGCCTTGGCCTCGCGCTCGACCCAGGCGGATTTCATTTTGGGCGGCGCATGAATCCCGGAATCATGCGCTAGTCCTTGTCGCCCATAATCCGCTTTGCCCACCAGCCGCGCTTGGGCGTGCCGCTCTCTTCGCTGGCGGTGCTGGAGATCACCGGGGTTGGCGGCGGCAGGGTCGGCGAGGGCGGCGGGGCCTCAGCGCCGAAGGGCGCCGGCTCGCGCACGGTCGAGCGCCGCCGCGGCGGCTCGCGCGAAGGTTCGGCCTCGGCTGGCACCGCAGTACCCGCCGGGGCGGCCTCGGGCTGCCGATCGAAGGGCGGTGCCATGGCGTCCGCGTCCTCCTCGCTGACCGGTGGGAAATCCGCGCCCGCGTGCAATTGCTGCCCGACTCCGCTGCCTTCGAACGGCGTCGGCGGACGGTCGAGATCCTCGACCGCATGCTCCAATTCGGGTTCGGGACCGGTGTCATTGTTCTGGAACGGCGTATCGGCTTGGAACGGCGCTTCGCCGTTGCCGTTGGTGCGGCGCCGGTTGCGGCGTCCACCACGGCGGCCGCGCCGGCGGCGGCGGCCTTCGCGCGGCTCGCTGCCTTCCGCACCCTGACCCTCGGCCGGTTCGCCGGTGGTGTCCTCCTCGGGCGAGCCGGCGTCGTGATCTTCGTGGGCGATCGCGTGCTCGGCGGCGGTCTCGTGGGTGAAGGCCTGCTCGCCTTCGCGCGGCTCGCCGCGGCCGCGGCCACGCCCGCGCCGGCGGCGCTTGCGGTGGCTGCCTTCGCGCTCGGCTTCGCTAGGCGCCGTTCCTTCTTCGGCTGCGAGTTCGGCCGTCTCTTCGGCGCCTTCCGCCTCCGCCTCGACTTCTTCCTCGACCGGCATTTCGGCGCGCGCGGCCGCCGCCAGGCTCTTGGCCACTTCCAGCGAATGCACCTGCTCGCCGCGGTCGATGATGTAGGACTGCTGGCCGGTCACGGTCGGATCGGCCGAGATGGTGAGGATGACGCGGAAGCGTTCCTCCAACCCGCGTAAGTGCGCGCGCTTGTGGTTGAGCACATAGAGCGCGACTTCCGAGCGCGTGCGCACGATCAGATTATGGGTGGCGCCCTTGATCAGCATCTCCTCGATCGCGCGCAAGCATTGCAGCGCCACCGAGGACACCGAGCGCACGTGGCCGGAGCCGCCGCAGACCGGACATTTCTCGGTCGAAGACTCCAGCACCGAAGAACGGATGCGCTGGCGCGACATTTCCAGCAGGCCGAAATGCGAGATGCGGCCGACCTGGATGCGCGCGCGGTCGTACTTGAGCGCCTCCTTGAGACGCCGCTCCACCGTGCGGTTGTTGCGGGTCTCGTCCATGTCGATGAAGTCGATGACGATCAGGCCCGCGAGATCGCGCAAGCGCAATTGCCGCGCGATTTCCTCGGCCGCCTCGCCATTGGTCTTGAGCGCGGTGTCCTCGATATGGTGCTCGCGCGTGGCGCGCCCTGAGTTCACGTCAATCGCCACCAGTGCTTCGGCTTGATTAATCACGATGTAACCGCCGGAGCGCAGCTGCACCACCGGCGAGAACATGGCGTCGAGCTGGCTCTCGATCCCGTAGCGGGTGAACAGCGGCTGCGTGTCCTTGTAGAGCTTTACGTGCTTGACGTGGCTCGGCATCAGCATGCGCATGAAGTCGCGGGCTTCCTTGTGGCCCTCGTCGCCGGCGACGACGATCTCGTCGATGTCCTTGTTGTAGAGATCGCGGATCGAGCGCTTGACCAGCGAGCCTTCCTCGTAGACCAGCTTAGGCGCGGTCGATTTGAGCGTGAGGTCGCGCACCGTCTCCCACAGCCGCAGCAGATATTCGAAGTCGCGCTTGACTTCCGTTTTGGTGCGGCTGGCGCCGGCGGTGCGCAGGATCACGCCCATGCCTTCCGGCACTTCCAGCTCCTGCGCGATTTCCTTCAGGCGGCCGCGGTCTTCCGCGCTGGTGATCTTGCGCGAGATGCCGCCGCCGCGCGCGGTGTTGGGCATCAGCACCGAATAGCGGCCGGCGAGCGAAAGGTAAGTCGTCAGCGCCGCGCCCTTGGTGCCGCGCTCTTCCTTGACCACCTGCACCAGCATCACCTGCCGACGCTTGATCACCTCTTGAATCTTGTACTGGCGGCGGAAGCGGGGCAGCCGCTCCTGCACCTCTTCGAGCGCGTCGGCGCCGCCGACGGATTCCACGGCCTCTTCCTCGCCGTGGTCTTCGCCGTTGCCGTTGCCGTCGCCGCGATCGGCTTCCGCCTCAATTGTCGTTTCCTCGGCCGCGGCCTCCACCGGCAAATGATCGCCGGTTTCGGCATGATATTCGCCGCCTTCCGGCTTTTCAGCAGCGTCGAAGGCAGATTGCTCGCCGGCTTCCTCTTCGTTCTCTTGTTCTTCGCTCTCTTGCGGCGTCGGCGCCGCCTCGACCGTTTCTTCGCCGGACGGGATTTCGGCCTCTTCGCGCGCCTGTTCCTCGGCGGCGAACTCAGGGCTAGACGGCGCGGGCTCGGGCGCGCCGGCAACGTCGGTGGTTTCGACGATCTCGTCGGACGTCGGGTCGCTGAGGCTTGCTTCGCCCGCCGCAAGCTCGGCGGCTTCGCGCGCCGCTTCTTCTTCCGCTTCTGCCAACGGCTCGCTGCGCTTGACGTCACGCCGGCGTCCGGCGCCGCGGTGACGATTGCGGGCGCCGCGGCCGCGCCGTCCGGCGCGGTTGTCGGCATCGGCGTCGGCGGCGCGCTGGGCGCGCTCCTCCTCGGCGATCAGCGCCTGCCGGTCGGCGACCGGGATCTGGTAGTAGTCGGGATGGATTTCCGAAAACGCCAGGAAACCATGACGGTTGCCGCCGTAATCGACAAAGGCTGCCTGTAAGGACGGCTCTACCCGCGTGACCTTGGCGAGATAGATGTTACCGCGAAGCTGTTTGCGGTTGGCGCTCTCGAAGTCGAATTCTTCGACGCGGTTGCCACGCATGACCACGACCCGGGTTTCTTCCGGGTGGGCCGCATCGATCAGCATTTTGTCGGGCATTTGAGAATCTCACTGGGGCGGAGGCCCCCGCGTGCTCGCGCGACATAGATGCCGCAAGCCGGCGCGTGGGGCAGTCCGCCAGATTGGTGTTGAAGGAAAGGGGCGCGTTTTCACGCGAAAGCTCGGCAAGGCCCGTAGCAAAGCGCGCCGTCACGAAATTCTCGCGAGAGCGGTGGACCTCGAATTGCCCTTGCTGCGTCGTCGGCAGCATGAAATTGCGACCCGTGGCGCTGTGGCTGCGCTAGTCGAAGCGCAAGCCCAGGTTTCTCGTCGCTGGCGGCCTCAAAATGCGGGCGGCGAAGCTGGCCGCGCGCTGATCCGACTGTCCTTCACTTTGGGTTTCGGCGCGTTTCGCTCGTCCGTCCGCCGGCCTTCCTCGAGGGGGCGATCCTGGACCAAAGCGTGCCTGGCACCCGAACGCGGCACAATCGGAACTTGACCGTCAGCAGACCCTACATACGGCGCTAACCCCTTGATGGCAAGGAGCCTGTGCAGGCCGGCCACACCGCGGCGACGAACCGCCCCCGCCGGTCAAGTTCCGTTAACCGAAGCAGCCCTAATGGAGTAAAAGGGCCATTAAAGGGGTCCGGAATCGTGACATTGCGCGCGCTTGCCGTAGCCTGTGCCTTGGGAGTGGTTCTGCTCGTTCAGCCGGCGGCCCTGGCCGCCGAGCATGGCTATGCCGTGCGCACGCTGGCGCCGCCGACAGAATCGGCGCCGGTGGCAACCGATGTGCGGCTCGGTGGCGACGACAAGCAGACCCGCTTAGTGCTCGATCTCAACCGCAAGATTGACATCGCCGCCTTCACGCTCGCTGACCCTTACCGCGTGGTGGTCGACCTGCCGCAGGTCGCCTTCCAGCTGCCGGCGCATGCCGGCGAGCACGGCCGCGGCCTGGTCAAGGCCTTCCGCTACGGCCTGATCATGCAGGGCGGCTCGCGTATCGTGCTCGACACCAAGGGGCCGGTGCGCGTGGAGAAGGCCTTCGTGCTTGCCGCCGTCGACGGCCAGCCGGCACGGCTGGTGCTCGATCTTACGCCCACCGACCGCGACAGCTTCCTGCACAATATCGAAGTCAACGCCCGGCCGCGTCACCTCGCCACCCGCAAGAGCGACGTGTCGCGGCATACCGACAACGATCCGCGCCCGCTGGTGGTGATCGATCCCGGCCATGGCGGCATTGACAGCGGCACCAAGGGCCTCGACGGGCAGGACGAAAAGGACATCGTGCTTGCCTTCGGCCTCAAGCTGCGCCAGGCGCTCGAGCGCAGCGGCAAGTTCCGGGTGGCGATGACGCGCAGCGATGACACCTTCATTCCGCTCACCGGGCGCGTGCAATTCGCGCGCGAGCGCAAAGCGGGATTGTTCATCTCAATTCATGCCGACTCGGTGCCGCGCAGCGAGGGGCGGGCGGAAGGGGCAAGCGTCTATACGCTCTCCGAGCACGCCTCCGACACCGAAGCCGCCAAGCTCGCCGAGAAGGAAAACAAGTCGGACGTGATCGCCGGCGTGGACTTGAGCTCCGAGCCCAACGACGTCGCCAGCATCCTGATCGATCTTGCCCAGCGCGAGACCAAGACCTTCTCGGTGCAGTTCGCGCGCGCCCTGGTGACTGACATCAAGCCAACGGCGCCGCTACACCTTCGCCCGGTTAAGTCGGCGGGCTTCATCGTGCTGAAGGCGCCGGACGTGCCCTCGGTGCTGGTGGAACTGGGCTACATGTCGACCCGGCGGGATCTCAAGAACCTGACCTCGCCGGCGTGGCAGGCGAGCACGGCGCAGGCGATGGCGCAGGCGGTCGACGATTTCTTCGCGCGGCGCCTGGTGGGCGCCAGCATGGGGGCGCGTTGAGATGGGCTACTGGCCTCAGTTTCAACATAAAAACGGGCCACCACGGGCCATCCGGATCATTTGCGCATGAAGCTCATTCTCCGCTTCTTCGGCCTGTTGTTCGCCGCCGGCACCATCTTGTTCGTGGTGGGCGTGGCCGCGGTCGCTGGGCTGATGTGGCACTTCTCCAAGGACCTGCCGGACTATTCCCAATTGCAGGACTACGAGCCGCCGGTGATGACGCGGGTGCACGCGGCCGACGGTTCGCTGGTTGCCGAATACGCCAAGGAGCGCCGGCTGTACATTCCGATCCAGGCGGTGCCGAAGAGGGTGATCAATGCCTTCCTCGCCGCCGAGGATAAGAACTTCTACGAGCATGGCGGGCTCGATTTTATTGGCATCGCGCGCGCCGCGATCAATTACCTGGAGAACTACGGCTCCAACCGCCGCCCGCAGGGCGCCTCAACCATCACGCAACAAGTCGCCAAGAACTTCTTGTTGTCGAACGAGGTTTCCTTTGCGCGCAAGATCAAGGAGGCACTGCTGGCGCTCAAGATCGAACGCACCTATTCGAAGGACAAGATTATCGAGCTTTACCTCAACGAGATCTATCTCGGCCTCGGCGCCTACGGCATCGCCGCCGCTTCGCTCATCTATTTCGACAAGGGTGTGAACGAGCTCACCATTCCGGAAGCCGCCTATCTGGCGGCGCTGCCGAAGGCGCCGAACAATTATCACCCGTTCCGCCAGCGCGAACGCGCGGTCGAGCGGCGCAATTGGGTGATCGACCAGATGGCGCAGGATGGCTTCGTCTCGACCGCCGTCGCCGACAAGGCCAAGCGCAGCCCCCTCGGCGTGACGCAAAAACCGACCGGCGCGCATATGTTCTCGGCCGAATACTTCGCCGAGGAAGTGCGGCGCGAGCTCTACGACCGCTATGGCGAGAAGAAGCTCTATGAAGGCGGCCTGTCGGTGCGCACCACGCTCGACACCAAGCTGCAGGTGCTGGCGCGCAAGACGCTGGTCGACGGGCTGGTGCGCTACGACGAGGCCTACGGCTGGCGCGGACCGGTCAGCAAGATCGACGTCAGCGCCGACTGGGGTCCCAAGCTCGCCGAGGTCAAGGGGCTGACGGACGTTTCGCCCTGGCGGCTGGCTGTGGTGCTGGAAGTCGGCGACAAGTCGGCGCGCATCGGCTTGCAGCCCCGACGCGAGCCGGGCGGCTACGTCAGCAAAGAGCGCGACGTCGGCATCATCCCGCTCGACGGCGTGAAATGGGCCAAGGTCAAGGGCCGCGCGCCGAGCAAGGTCAGCCAGGTGCTCGATCCCGGCGACGTGATCTATGTGGAGCCGAGCAACGACACCGGCCAATTCCGGTTGCGCCAGGTCCCGCTAGTTTCCGGCGCGATGGTGGTGGAGGATCCCTGGACCGGGCGCGTGCTCGCCATGGTCGGAGGCTTCTCCTACGACCAGAGCCAGTTCAATCGCGCGACGCAAGCGCTGCGCCAACCGGGTTCCTCGTTCAAACCGATCGTCTACGCGACCGCGCTCGACAACGGCTATACCCCGTCTTCGCTCATTCTTGACGCGCCGATCGAGATTGATCAGGGCCCGGGACTCGCCACATGGAAGCCGGAGAACTATGAGAACAATTTCTACGGGCCGTCGACGTTGCGCTTTGGCCTCGAGCATTCGCGCAATGTGATGACGGTGCGGCTGGCGCAGGACGTTGGCATGCCGCTGATTGCCGATTACGCCAGGCGCTTCGGTGTCTATGACAGCCTGCCGCCCTATCTGTCGTTCGCGCTGGGCGCCGGTGAGACGACGCTGCTGCGCATGGCCACGGCCTACGCCATGATCGACAATGGCGGCCGGCGCGTGAAGCCGACGCTGATCGACCGCATCCAGGATCGCTACGGCCACACCGTCTATCGACACGACCAGCGCGAATGCATCGGCTGCGACGCCAAGAAATGGGCGGATCAGCCCGAGCCGTCGCTGATCGACCGGCGCGAGCAGGTGCTCGATCCGATGACCGCCTACCAGATCACCTCGCTGATGGAAGGCGTGGTGCTACGCGGCACCGGCACCATGTTGCGCAGCCTCAACCGGCCGGTGGCCGGCAAGACCGGCACCACCAGCGACTACAAGGACGCCTGGTTCATCGGCTTCACGCCCGATATCGTGTGCGGCGTCTATGTCGGCTTCGACAAGCCGAAGTCGCTCGGGCACGGCATGACCGGCGGCCGCGTGGCGGCACCAGTGGTACGGGAATTCCTGAAACAGGCGCTGGCCGGCAAGCCGCCGGTGCCGTTCCGCGTGCCGCCCGGCATCAAGCTCGTGCGCGTCGATTTGAAGACCGGCACGCGCGCCGGGCCCGGCAGCGAGCGGGTAATCCTGGAAGCCTTCAAGCCCGGCACCGCGCCGCCCGACAACTATTCGGTGGTCGGCTATGGCGACGAACGCCGCGGCGGCTTCTTCGGCAACGTGCCGCCCGACGCCGGCCGGGCCGTGCGCTCGGGCACCGGCGGGTTGTACTAGGCGCTCGAGAGTTGCGCCGGCGCGGCGGCGACGTTAAATCCCTGTCACACGGAATCGAAACGCCACCGCGGCGGCCAAGGACTTGCACGATGCGCGCGGAAACCCAAAGCCTCGTCGACGACATCAAGCAGTCGCTTGGACTGCTGAGGAGGCATCTTTGACGTCGACACCGCGACACGCCGCCTGGCCGAGCTGAACAAAGAAGCCGAGGATCCCACCCTCTGGAACGACCAGGCGCGCGCGCAGCGCGTGATGCGCGAGCGCGACGCGCTCGAGGACCAGCTCGCAGCCATCGGCCGCATCGAGCAGGACCTCGACGACCAACTCACCATGATCGAGCTCGGCGAATCCGAAAAGGACGAGAAAACCGTCGCCGAGGCGGAAGCCACTCTTAAGCGGCTGAAGGCGGAAGTGGCGCGGCGCGAGCTGGAGGCGCTGCTGTCGGGCGAAGCCGACGCCAACGACTGCTATTTGGAAGTGCACGCCGGCGCCGGCGGCACTGAGAGCCAGGATTGGGCCGGCATGCTGATGCGCATGTATGTGCGCTGGGCCGAGGCGCACGGCTACAAGGTCGAATGGATCGAAGAGAGCGAGGGCGAGGGTGCCGGCATCAAGTCGGCGACCGTGGTCATCAAGGGCCACAACGCCTATGGCTGGCTCAAGAACGAGAACGGCGTGCACCGGCTGGTGCGCATCTCGCCGTTCGACGCCAATGCGCGGCGGCATACCTCCTTCGCCAGCGTCGTGGTCTTTCCGGTGGTGGACGACCGCATCAAGATCGACATCGATGAAAAAGACGTGCGCACCGACGTCATGCGCTCGGGCGGTGCCGGCGGCCAGCACGTCAACAAGACCGAGTCGGCGGTGCGGCTCACGCATATTCCGACCAACATCGTGGTGAAATGCCAGCAGGATCGCTCGCAGCATCGCAACCGCGCCATGGCCTGGGACATGCTGCGCGCCAAGCTGTTCGAGGCGGAGATGAAGAAGCGCGAGGACAAGGCCGTGGCCGACCAGGCCGCCAAGACTGACATCGCCTGGGGCCACCAGATCCGCTCCTACGTGTTGCAGCCCTATCAGATGGTCAAGGACCTGCGCACCGGCGTGTCGACCTCCAACACCGGCGCGGTGCTCGATGGCGATCTCGACGAGTTCATGCAAGCCGCGCTGGCGCAGAAGGCCTTCGGCGGGGAGCCGGCGCAGGTCGAGGACGTGGAGTAACTCGGCCAAGTGAGAAAAATTTGGCTCGTATAGGCCGGCGCCGATTGCAACCGTCGCTGCCTGCGGTCAGACCCTGCCGAGGCGCAAGCCGGCGCGCAGAAATTTCTGCGGATTGACCGGCTCCTTGTTGATGCGCGTCTCGTAGTGCAGGTGCGGGCCGGTGGAGCGGCCGGTCGAGCCGATCTTGCCGATGACCTCCCCGATGCGCACCTTTTGGCCGACCTTCACGTCGATTTCTGACAGGTGTCCGTAGCGGGTGGAGAAGCCGTTGCCGTGGTCGATTTCGACCATGTTGCCGTAGCCGCCTTCGCGGCCGGCGACCGAGACCTTGCCGTTGGCGGTGGCGTGCACCGCTTCGCCGATCTCGCCACGCAGGTCGATGCCGGTGTGCATTGCCGGCCGCCCGTTGAACGGATCGGTCCGCACGCCGAACGGCGAGCTCATGTCGACTTCGCCGCCGACCGGCTTGCGCACCGGCACGGCAAGGAGCGTGTGTTTGTAGCGGTCGATATGCGCGCGCGCGAGATTGATGCGGTAAAGCTGGCGGTCGAAGGCGCTCGCCCCGGGTTTCGGCGGCTTGACCGGAACGAACGGGCCACCGAAGGCGGAATTGCCCGGCGTCTTGGCGATAGCGACGCCGAGATCGCTGAGCACGCTGCGGATGCGCCGAGCCTTGCTATCGACGTGCTCTTCCAGGTCAGTGAGTGCCGCGGTCTGCCGATGCGCGACCTTGTCGAGCGCGGCGGAGACGCGCGCCAGCACACCTTCGAACCCGCCGGGATTGCTCCGGGTCGCAAGACGCGTCGTGCTTGCCGGCAGCTCGCGCGATTCAAGGCGCGCCTCGCGGTCGGGCGGCGCAACCAAGATCACGGTGTCGTTGATCGGGGAGGGCTTGAGCTGTTTTTTAGCCGGTGCCTGCGCCGGCGGCCCGTGGTGCGTCGGACCGATCGAGCCGGTGGTCAACATGTCGCCGGCGAGTGCATTGGTGCGCTGCTCGAGCGTCGCCTGTCGTTGCAACAAAGACTTTAGTCTTTGTTCAAATTGCTCCTGGTCGAGCAGCTGGCGGCTGGTAATGCGGTCGACCTGCGCGCGCAATTCGGCGATGCGGTCCTCGTAGGCGAACTGCATCTGCGCTTGGCGCCCGATGAGCCGAGTGAGCACGTCCTCGCGGAAGGCGAAATAGGTTCCGGTCGCGATCGACCACACCGCCATCACCACCAGCGTGCCGACCACGATCCAGAACGCGATCGGCCCGATGCGGACCTGTCGCCCGGCGTGCACCAGCGTGTAGTCGTCGTGGGTGCGCTGGACGTAGCGGGAGACGGCGGCAGCCGATTGCGCGCGCGGCTGCGCATTTCGGTCGGCATGTTCGGAGGTCGGATAAAACGAAGTGGACAAATACGACATTTACGCTCCCGCCGGTTCGGCCACGGTCGAGCCGGTGGACCAGCCAGGGGTCGATATCAACCGGATATGGTTAAGAAACCGGTAATTGGCGCGCGGACGCGGTGAATTTCGGCAGGAAAAGCAGGGGATTACAGGGCGCGGGCGGCATCGAGCGCCTCTTCGGCATGGCCGGGCACGCTCACTTTCGGCCAGATCCGGGCGATGCGGCCTTGGCCGTCGATCAGAAAGGTCTTGCGCAAGACGCCCATGAACTTGCGCCCATACATCGATTTCTCGCCCCAAGCCCCGTAGGCTTGCAACATCTTCTTGGTCTCGTCGGAGGCGAGTGCGATCTTCAGTTTATGCTTGGCTTTGAACTTGTCCTGCGCCGCAACTGAATCGGCCGAGACGCCGAGAATGTCGGTCCCGGCCTTGGCAAAACTCGCGCACAGTCTTGAGAATGCGATTGCCTCCTTGGTGCAGCCCGGCGTATCGGCCTTCGGATAGAAATAGAGGACCAGGTTGCGGCCCTTAAAGTCCTTCAACGATACGCTCGCGCCGCCGTCGCGGGGCAGGGTGAAGTCCGGTGCCTTGGCGCCGGCGGCCAGTTCGCGCCCCATCTGCCTTCCTTTCGTCGTTTTCGAACCGTCAAAGTCGCAATTGCCATCTGCGTCGGGTGGGCGCAAGCGGTTCCACGGATACCTGCCACGGGCCGTGCCGGCCGAAACACCGGCCGGCGGCAAAGGACGCGCGTAACGCCGGACGAGGGGCGCCCCTTAGGGTATGACACGTAACGAGCACAACAAGCCAAGACATCCAGGCCAGCACCCGGCAGGCCATGGCCATCCGTCTCAGCAACAGCCGCATCCCCACCAGCAGCATCCGCACGGCCAGCATCCCCACCAGCAGCATCCGCATCAGCCGCAGCATCACCATGCTGCCAAGCATGCCGCTCACCACCCAGCGTCTCACGGCGTGGCGCGCCGGCAATGGAACAGCCTGCGCCGCGGCGTGGCCCGGCTGCTGCGCCGGCCGTTCCTGCGGCGGATGTTCTGGGGCGCGACCATCACAGTGGCGCTTGCGGTGGTCGCCGGGTTCGGCCTGTGGTGGCGGCTTGCAAGCGGACCGATCGAATTCGACCTGGCAACGCCGTGGCTGAAGTCGGCGATCGAGGAAAATTTCGGCGGCAAGCACACCGTCTCGGTCGGCGGCACTCAGCTCGAGCGCGACGAGAACGGCCGCCCCTCGCTGCGCGTGCGCGACATCATAGTGCGCGCTTCCGATGGGACCATTGTCGCGAGTGCACCAAAAGCGGAAGTGGGAATTTCCGGCATGGGCCTGCTGCACGGGCAGGTGCGTGCGCGCAGCCTCAATCTGGTGGGTGCCGAAATGGCGGTGCGCATCGAGACCAACGGCACGGTCACCGTGTTTGCCGGTGCCAACAAACTGCCGATTGCCACCGCTTTGCCGGCGCCTATGCCTGCGCCCGAGGCCGCGGCACCCGACAAGCACGTACCGCAAAACCCACTGCGCGCGGGTGTCGCGGATCTGACCGGGCTCCTTGCCTGGATCGAGGGTCTCGGCGCCACCGGTCTCGATGGCCACGATCTGCGCGAGCTCGGCCTGAAGAACGGAAATCTGACCGTCGATGACCAGCGCAGCGGCAAGCATTGGACCTTCAGCCGGATCAATGTCAGCCTGATGCGGCCGCATCAGGGCGGCTTGACGTTTCGCCTGTCGTCGGAGAATCCGAAGCGACCCTGGGTGCTGAGCGCCGCGATGCGACCGCTCGATGGCGGCGTGCGTGCGATCGGCCTGGAAGCGCGCGATGTCTCGATCGCCGACATTCTACTGGCCTTGCGTCTGAATGAAGGCAAGATCGAAGCCAACTTGCCGTTGTCGGCAAGCGTGCGCGCGGAAGTCTCGTCCGTCGGTATGCTGCAGCGCCTGCAGGGTCAAGTGGTCGCGGGTCGCGGCGATGTCATCGACCACAGCGACGACGAAATCATCGTACCGATCGACAGCGCCGACATTCGCTTCAGTTGGGAGGCGCATCAGCGCGCTTTGGTCGTCCCATTTCAAGTGCGTTCGGGCGGCAATCAATTCACCATGCGCACCACGCTGCAAGCGCCGGCCGACGGAAGCGGCATCTGGCAGTTCAACGTGACGCGCGGTGATTCAGTGATCGACCCGGTGATCCTGACCGCGCAGGGTGCGCGTGACGCGGAAGGATTTGCCATCAATCGGGTAGCGATGCGCGGGCGCATTGATATGGAGCGCCGACGCATCGATCTCGTGCAAGGCGATTTGGGCCGCGTCGATACGCGGCCTTTGTACAATATCGGCATCGCGCTGACCGGCAGCTTCGATTTCTCCGGCGCGGAGCCGCATCTGGCGTTTGGCGTCGCCTGCACTCGCATGCCTGGGTCGGTGTTGAAACGGCTGTGGCCGATCTTTGCCAACTATCCCGTGCGGAAATGGGTCGAAAGCCATGTTTTCGGCGGCATCGTCGAGCGTGTCGTGATCGCCGGCAATGCGCCGCTGGCGGACTTCCGGCACGGCGGCCCGCCGATGCCCGCGGATGGGCTTTCCATCGATCTAGAAACCAGCGGTACGACGCTGCACCCGATCGCCACGCTGCCCGAGATTCACGACGCCGATCTCACGCTTCGCATTTCCGGACGACATGCCGTTGTGAGCCTGGGCCGCGGCACGGTGGACGTGGCGGGGGGCCGAAAACTCAATGTCGCTAACGGTATTTTTGATGTGCCGGACATGCATCCGAAGCCGGCCTTAGCCCACACGCGCTTCCGCATCGACGGTGCGGTGCCGGCGGCGGCAGTGGTGCTTTCAGGCGAGGGCATGCGCGACAAGATCGGCGCCCTTACCCTCGATCCGGCAACCACCCGCGGCACCGTCGCCGCGCAGGTTACCGTCGACCTTGAGATCGCGACCAAGATGCCGACGAAACCCGCAACCTATGCCATCACGGCCGACCTGACCAATTTCGCGGCCGACAAGATGCTGATGGGCGACAAGATCGAGGCCCCGTCGCTGCGGGTGACCGCGTCCAACGACGGCTACCAGATCAAGGGCAACGCCAAGGTCAACGGCATGCCCGTAGCGATCGACATTCGAAAACGAAAGGACGCTGATGCCCAATTGCAATTGCTGGCGAAGCTCGATGACGCCGCCCGCCGGAGGCTCGGCGTCGATTTCGGCGATGCCATCACCGGCACGATCCCAATTAAGATCGCCGGTCAGATCGGTGAAGACAAAAAGAACAATCGCTTCAGCGTGGATGCCGATCTTACACCGGTGAGTATCGACAATCTTTTGCCGGGCTGGCTCAAGCCGGCCGGCAAGCCCGCGCACGCGAGCTACACGCTGATCAAGACCGCCAAGTCGACCCGCTTCGACGATCTCGAGATCGATGGCTCGGGCGCGAACGTGAAAGGCTCGATCGAGCTAAACAATTCGGGTGAGATCGAATCGGCCAATCTGCCGGTGTTCGGGCTTTCCAGCGGAGACAAGGCGACGCTCAAGGCTGATCGCGGCAACGACGGCGTGCTGCACGTCGCCATGCGCGGCGACGTTTATGACGGGCGCAATTTCGTGAAATCATCGCTGGCCGGCAGCAAGGCGGAAAAGACCGCACACAAGGACACCGA
Source organism: uncultured Undibacter sp. (assembly GCA_964384635.1). Classification (GTDB taxonomy): domain Bacteria; phylum Pseudomonadota; class Alphaproteobacteria; order Rhizobiales; family Xanthobacteraceae; genus Pseudolabrys. Next base: position 18,437 of record CAYLMY010000004.1, on the reverse strand, counting down.
TCTCGATCTCGACATCAAGCTCGGAACGGTGGCCGGCCACAACGGCGAAACGCTGCGTGGGCTCAACCTCAAACTGTCGCGCCGCGCCGGCCACATCCGCAGCTTCACGATGAAGGCTAAAATCGGCCGTGACACGCCGCTGAACGGGGATTTGCGTCTGCGCGCCAGCGACAACCACCAGGTTGTCTATTTCGAGACCGATGATGCCGGTGCGCTGTTTCGCTTCACCGACATGTATCCGCGTATGCAGGGCGGGCAAATGTGGGTGGCGATGGATCCGCCGACGCAGGATCAAGAGCCGCGAGTTGGCACGCTCCACATCAGCAATTTCGTCGTGCGTGGCGAACCCGCGCTGCAACGCGTGGTCGCCGGTGCGCCGGGGCAGCCGCGCGGCAGCGTGCAGTTTTCCGAGATGCATGCCGACTTCACCCGTTTCCCCGGCAAGATGGCGATCCGCGACGGCGTGGTGCGTGGTCCGGTGGTGGGCGCGACGGTCGAAGGGCAGATCGATTACGTCAAGAACGACGTGCATCTGCGCGGCACTTTCGTGCCGTTCTATGGTCTCAACAACATGTTCGGTCAAATTCCGATCGTCGGGTTGATTCTCGGCGGCGGCAGCAATGAAGGCCTGCTCGGCATCACCTACGAGGCCACCGGCCCGCCCAGCGCGCCGCGTATCGTCGTCAATCCGGTAAGCGCGATCGCGCCGGGAATATTGCGCAAATTCATCCTGTCGCCGGGCGCGTTCGATCCTGATTTTATTCCGCCGAAGCAGTGAGCGTGGCGGCGGGCGGATTCACTCCGGCCGCAGCAGCACATGGCGTTTCTTGCCGAGCGAGAGCTTGATCACGCCTTCCGGCGTGAGGTCTTTCTCGCCGATCAGGTGCTTGTCGCTGGTGATGCGCTTGTCGTTGACCGCGATCGCGTTATTCGCGATGGCGCGGCGCACCTCGCCGTTGGAGGCGGCAAGGCCTGCGGCCACGAAGGCGTTGAGGACGCCGATGCCGGCGTCGATATGCTTGCGCGGCACGGACACGGTCGGCAAACCTTCGGCAGGCGCGCCTTCCTCGAAGGTCTTGCGGGCGGTCTCGGCGGCCGCTTGCGCCGCGGCGCGCCCGTGCACAAGTGTCGTGGCTTCTGTGGCGAGCACCTTCTTGGCTTCGTTGATCTCTTGATCCTTCAAGGCGGCGAGCCGCGCAATTTCGTCGAGCGGCAGTACCGTGAACAGCTTGAGGAAGCGCGCAACGTCGCCATCCTCGGTGTTGCGCCAGTACTGCCAATAGTCGTAAGGGCTCACCATGTCGGGGTTGAGCCAGACCGCGCCGGCGGCGGTCTTGCCCATTTTGGCGCCGGACGAGGTGGTGATCAGCGGCGAGGTGAGCGCGAACAATTGTGCGTTCAGCATGCGGCGGCCGAGGTCGATGCCGTTGACGATGTTGCCCCACTGGTCGGAGCCGCCCATCTGCAGGATGCATTTTTCGCGCTTGTAGAGCTCGACGAAATCGTAAGCCTGCAGCACCATGTAGTTGAATTCCAGGAACGAGAGTTCCTGCTGGCGATCAAGCCTCATCTTCACTGAATCGAAGGACAGCATGCGGTTGACCGAGAAGTGCCGGCCGACGTCGCGCAGGAAGTCGATGTAGTTGAGCTTGTTAAGCCAGTCGGCATTGTTGGCCATGACGGCATTGCCGCCGCCGCCCTCGAATTTCAGGAATTTGGCAAAGATCGCGCGGACGCCCTTGAGGTTTTGCTCAATCGTTTCCTCACTCAGGACGCGCCGGCTTTCGTCCTTGCCGGAGGGGTCGCCCACCCGCGTGGTGCCGCCGCCCATCAGCGCGATCGGCTTATGCCCGGTCTGCTGCATCCAGTACAACATCATGATCGGCAGCAGTGAGCCGACATGCAGCGAGGCCGCCGTGCTGTCGAACCCGATATAACCGGCAATGCTACCCGATTTGGCGAGCGCATCGAGTGCGTCGGCCTCCGACACCTGGTGGATGAAGCCGCGCTCGGCCAGAATATTAAGAAAATCCGATTTATAGGCGCTCATGTGCGGTCTCGGGCGGCGGCCTTGTCGTGTCCTTGTGGCGCGTGGTGTAACAGGTCCGCCAAATAAATGAAGGGGCAGGCATTGGGGGTGGTGCGGGCGATTGGGCTGATGAGCGGGACCTCGCTCGACGGCGTTGACGTGGCTCTGCTGGAGACCGACGGCGAGCGCATCGCCACGTTTGGGCCGACCGGCTACCGGCCCTATACCGAGGAAGAGCGGGCGCTGCTGCGGCAGGCGCTGGCGCAAGGCGCAAGCCTGACCGATCGATTGGCGCGGCCGGGCGTGCTGGCCGAAGCTGATGCGTTCGTGACCCGCGTGCACGCGGAAACGGTCGAGACATTTGTCGCCGATCATCGAATCGACCGCGCAAGCATTGCGCTTGTCGGGTTCCACGGCCAGACCGTGCTGCACAAGCCGGCCGCTCGTTTGACGGTGCAGATCGGCGACGGTGCGGCGCTCGCGCGCCGGCTGAAATTGCCGGTGGCCTATGACTTTCGCCAGGCGGATATCAGTGCCGGCGGGCAGGGCGCGCCGCTGGTGCCGGTCTATCACCAGGCGCTGGCGCGCGATTTGAAAAGGCCGCATCCCATAGCTGTGCTCAACGTGGGCGGCGTCGCCAATGTCACCTTTGTTGACGGCGGCGATCCGGTCGCCTGCGACACTGGGCCCGGCAATGCGCTGATCGATGACTTCATGCGCGACCGCACCGGGGCGCCTTATGACAATTTCGGCGACGTGGCGGCGACGGGAATCCCGGACCAGGCCTTCATCGACCGCGTGTTGGCCGACGGCTTTTTCGCGCGCAAGCCGCCGAAGTCGCTCGACCGCAACAGCTTCGCCTTCGCCAATATCGGCCTGCCGGATTATTCGGTGCCGGATGGCGCGGCGACGCTGTCGGCGCTCACCGTGCAGGCGGTTGGCCTGATTGTTGCGAAATTGCCGGCGGAGCCGAAAGCATGGATCGTCGCCGGCGGCGGCGCGCGCAACCGCACCCTCGTGAAGATGCTGAAGGCGCGCCTGGCGCCCGCGACGGTGGAAGCCGCCGACGAGGTCGGCTGGTCGGCCGATGCGCTTGAAGCGCAGGCTTTCGCTTATTTGGCGGTGCGCACGCTCAACGGGTTGCCATACACTTATCCCACAACGACCGGCGTGGCGCGGCCGATGAGCGGCGGGATCATCGCGCGGTCTTAGCGCGCTTTCGCGCAGGCCTCTTTAAAAACGCCGCGCAAAAGCCTTCGCCGAATTCGCGGTAATCATAGGTGATTTCCTCGCCCTTGCGGATGTTGCGACGGGCGATAGCAAATCCATTTTTCAAGTAGGTATTGGGATCTTCCGAATGATTCATGTAGGAATCGTGGTCAGCGGAAAAAAGAATTTCGCGCCCCCAGCGATAGCCGTAACGTTTGATGTAATCCTTGGCAGGCTTGGGCAGTTTGGCGAATGTCTTGGCGTTGTAGAAGCGGTCGAAGCCAAAGACGAAGCACCAAACTTTTGCCTCCTTGCGGATGAATTCGCCTGCGAAGACACCGAGGCCGTGGATTCGGCTTTTATCGAGATAGGTTTTGATAAGCAGCATCGGGCAGTTCGGCCGGCTAAAGACGAGAATCGCAGAGAACGACGATAGCGGATTTCCCGCTAAGGTCACCATCCGGGACGTTCGGTGCTACGCGGCGCTCGGCTTGCGGTCGTTCTTGAGTCGCTTGTCGAGATAGGCGCCGATGGAGGTGAGCAGCGGCTCGACCTTGCCGTCGAAGAAGTGGTTGGCGCCTTGCACCACCTTCTGCTCGATGATGATGCCCTTCTGGGTCTTGAGCTTGTCCACCAGGGTGGTGACGTCCTTGGGTGGCACCACCGCGTCCTTGTCGCCATGGATGATCAGGCCGGAAGACGGGCAGGGCGCCAGGAACGAGAAGTCGTAGAGATTGGCGGGCGGGCAGATCGAGATGAAGCCTTCGATCTCCGGCCGGCGCATCAGAAGCTGCATGCCGATCCAGGCGCCGAACGAAAAACCGGCGATCCAGCAGCTCTTGGCTTCCGGATTGATGGTCTGCGCCCAGTCGAGCGCGGCGGCAGCATCGGACAATTCGCCCTGGCCGTGGTCGAAAGCGCCCTGGCTGCGGCCGACGCCGCGGAAATTAAAGCGCAGCGCCGAGAACCCCCGGTGCACGAAGGCGTAGTAGAGCTGGTAGATGATCGGGTGGTTCATCGTGCCCCCGAACTGCGGGTGTGGGTGCAGGACGATGGCGATCGGCGCGTTCTTTTGCCGCGCCGGATGATAGCGGCCCTCGATGCGTCCCGCGGGACCGGTGAAGATGACCTCAGGCATGATATTGACCTCGAAGCGGGCTTGCCGCCGATAGTTAATCACGGCGTCGGCGTTTGTCCCGCTGGGCGCGGCATTTGCGCAGCCGGACCTTGTTTAGAACAGTTCTATTATAGTGATTTCCGCTGTGCAGCACCTCGGCACGCGCTATAAACATGCCGAGGGAAGCGTCGGCTTCTACCACGACCCACAGGGCAAAAAGCAAGCATTTTGCAAGGCCTGCACCGAATCGGTAGCATTTTGCCTCAGACGGCACATAAAACGGCGATGACCGAGCGCATCTATTTCGACTGGAATGCCACCGCACCGCTGCGGGAGCCGGCGCGCGCCGCGCTTGCGCGCGCGCTGGGGCAGACCGGCAATGCCTCCTCGGTGCATGCAGAAGGGCGGGCGGCCCGCGGCCTGGTCGAGGCAGCGCGCATACAGGTCGCGCAACTCGTTGGTGCGGAAGCGAGAAACGTGACGCTCACCAGCGGCGCCACAGAAGCCAACATGCTGGCGCTGACGCCGGCGATCGAAACCGGCGGGCGCCGTGAGCCGCGCGACCAGCTCTTCATTGCAAGCACCGAGCACGCTTCCGTGCGCTGCGGGGGGCGCTTTCCCCCTGAGATGGTCGAGGAAGTGCCGGTTACCGGCGACGGCCGTGTCGATCTAAGCGCACTCGAGCATAGCCTGACCAAGGCGGAGCGGCCGCTGGTCTCGGTCATGCTGGCCAACAACGAGACCGGCGTAATCCAGCCGATTGCCGAGATCGCCGCGATCGTGCACCGCGCTGGCGGCGTGCTTCACGTCGACGCGGTGCAGGGCCCCGGCCGCATCGACTGCGCCATCGACACGCTTGGCGCCGACATGCTGAGCATTTCCTCGCACAAGCTCAGCGGGCCGCAGGGCGCGGGTGCGCTCATCCGCCGCGGCGATATCCACATCGCCGAGCCGCTCATCAAAGGCGGCGGGCAGGAGCGGTCTTTACGCGCCGGCACCGAGAACGTCGCCGCCATTGCCGGCTTCGGCGCGGCCGCTTCGGCCGCGGCTGACACATGGCAGGCGGACGCTCGTCACATGGCCAAGCTGCGCGACGAGCTCGAAGCCGGTATCAAGGCGGCAGCGCCGCAGGCGGTGATCTTCGGCGAGGGCGCCGAACGGCTGCCCAATACCACGCTGTTTTCGGTGCCCGGCATGAAGGCGGAGACCGCCATAATCGCCTTCGATCTCAATGGCATAGCGGTTTCCTCCGGCTCCGCCTGCTCATCCGGCAAGGTCACCGCCTCGCACGTGCTGGCGGCCATGGGGGTGGAACTGGCGTTGGCGCGCGGCGCGGTGCGGCTCAGCCTTGGCTGGAGCAGCACGATGAGCGAAGTGGAGCGGTTCCTGGAAGCTTGGATTATGCTGGCGGGATCATTAGTTAAGGAGAGCCGCGGGATCGCAGCCTGACTGCGGCCGCGAACGAAATCGCAAAAGGGAAAAGCTTAAGCGAACAGCGCTAAGCCACCATAACCGACAAATCCAACCCGCGGTCCTTGCAACCGTGAGCGGAGGGAAGAATGCCGGCCGTACATGAGACCGTCGAGCAGGTCCGACGCATCGACGTTGATCAATACAAATACGGATTCGTCACCGATATCGAATCCGAAAAGGCCCCCAAGGGGCTGTCGGAAGACACCGTCCGTTTCATTTCGGCCAAGAAGAACGAGCCGGAGTGGATGCTTGAGTGGCGGCTCGGCGCCTATAAGCGCTGGCTGACCATGCGCGAGCCGAGCTGGGCGCGCGTGTCCTATCCCAAGATCGACTACCAGAACGCATATTATTATTCGGCGCCGAAGCGGAAAGCGCTTGCCTCGCTCGACGAGGTTGATCCGGAAATCCTCAAGACCTACGAGAAGCTCGGCATTCCCCTGAAGGAGCAGGAGATCCTCGCCGGCGTGCGCAAGCAGGGCGAGCCGTCGACGCTCGACGATGAATCAACCGGCGGCGAATTCAGCTCGGGCCGCGTGGCGGTCGATGCCGTGTTCGATTCTGTCTCCGTCGCCACCACCTTCAAGGAAGAGCTGAAGAAGGCCGGTGTCATCTTCATGCCGATGTCGGAGGCCGTGCGCGAGCATCCCGAACTGGTGAAGAAATATCTGGGCTCGGTGGTGCCGACATCCGACAACTTCTTTGCCACGCTCAATTCGGCGGTGTTTTCCGACGGTTCCTTCGTCTACGTGCCGGAGGGCGTGCGCTGCCCGATGGAGCTGTCCACCTACTTCCGCATCAACGAGCAGAACACCGGCCAGTTCGAGCGCACGCTGATCGTCGCCGACAAGGGTGCTTACGTCAGCTATCTCGAAGGCTGCACCGCGCCGATGCGCGACGAGAACCAGTTGCACGCCGCCGTGGTCGAGCTGGTCGCGCTCGACGACGCCGAAATCAAATATTCGACGGTGCAGAACTGGTATCCGGGCGACGCCGAAGGCAAGGGCGGCATCTTCAACTTCGTAACCAAGCGCGGCGACTGCCGCGGCAAGAATTCGAAGATTTCATGGACCCAGGTCGAAACCGGCTCGGCCATCACCTGGAAATATCCGAGCTGCATCCTGCGCGGCGACCATTCGCGCGGTGAATTCTATTCGATTGCCATTTCCAACGGCCACCAGCAGGTCGATAGCGGCACCAAGATGCTGCATCTCGGCAAGAACACCACGAGCCGCATCATCTCCAAGGGCATCTCGGCCGGTAAATCCAACAATACCTACCGCGGGCTGGTGTCGGCGCACCGCAAGGCCAAGGGCGCGCGCAACTTCACCAATTGCGACTCGCTGCTGATCGGTCACGAATGCGGCGCGCATACCGTGCCCTATATCGAGGCAAAGAACTCCTCCGCCGTGTTCGAGCACGAGGCCACCACCTCGAAGATTTCCGAGGACATGCTGTTCTATTGCCAGCAGCGCGGCATGTCGGCGGAAGAGGCGACCGCCTTGGTGGTCAACGGCTTCGTTAAGGACGTGTTGCAGCAATTGCCGATGGAATTCGCAGTCGAGGCGCAGAAGCTGATCTCGATTTCGCTGGAAGGAAGCGTCGGATGAGTGCGGACCGCAATGGGTTCAGGCAAGAAGTTCTCGCTTGTCTGGGCAAGGATAAGGGCGTGGTTGCGTTGCAGGATTGCATCGCCGGTCATTTCCCCGATCTCGAAGTCTATCGGGAAGAAGACGATCTGGTCATCAAACACGGTGGCCGCTTCCTGATCGTCCGCCGTGCCAGCGCGGATCGCTTCCGCACCGAAGTCATGGTCGAAGCGCCGTCAACCAACGAGGTCGATTCCGGTGGCGGTGTCGAGCGCGACGTGGATGGCATGTTCGACGAAATAGCCGCATTCTCAGAGGCCTAAATGTCTAAACTGCTTGAAGTCAAAAACCTGCACGTCGAGATCGACGGCAAGAAGATTCTGAACGGCCTCGACCTCATGGTCGAGAAGGGCCAGGTCGCCGCCATCATGGGCCCGAACGGCTCCGGCAAGTCGACGCTTGCCTATGTGCTTGCCGGCAAGGCGGACTACAAAGTCACCGAGGGCGACGTTACGCTCGACGGCGAAAGTATTCTGGAAATGTCGCCCGACGAGCGCGCGGCCAAGGGCGTGTTCCTCGCCTTCCAGTATCCGGTGGAAGTGCCGGGCGTCGCCACCATGACCTTCCTGCGCACCGCGCTCAACGCCCAGCGCAAGACGCGTGGGCAACCGGAAGTCTCCACGCCGGAATTCATGAAGCTGGTGCGCGATACCGCCGGCCATCTCGGCATCAGCCAGGACATGTTGCGCCGCGCCGTCAATGTCGGCTTTTCCGGCGGCGAGAAGAAGCGCAACGAAATTCTGCAGATGGCGGTGTTGCAGCCGCGGCTCGCCGTGCTCGACGAGACCGATTCCGGGCTCGACATCGACGCGCTCAAGATCGTGGCCGATGGCGTCAACGCCTTGCGCTCGCCCGAGCGCGCCACGGTGGTGATTACGCACTATCAGCGGCTGCTCAACTACATTGTGCCCGACGTGGTGCACGTGATGGCCAAGGGCAAGGTGGTGAAGAGCGGCGGCAAGGAGCTGGCGCTCGAGCTCGAAGCCAAGGGCTACGCGCAATATGCCGGCGAGGCGGCCTGATGAACGTTGAAGTCCGCGCCATGAAGACGCCGGCCGAGCAGGCGCTGAGCGCGGCTTACGAGGGCGCGCGCGCAACGCTCCCCGGCAAGGGCGCGATCGCGGCTTTGCGCGAAGGCGCCTTCAAGCAATTCGAGACGCGTGGGCTGCCGCACCGCCGCGTCGAGGAATGGAAATACACCGACCTGCGCGCGCTGATGCGCGATGCCTATCCGATTGCTCCGCCGCCCGATGCCGCGGCGAAATCGCGGGTCAAGACGGCTGGCAATATTCTGGCGGGCGTCGACAGCCGCCGGCTGGTTTTTGTCGACGGCGCGTTCGCGCCGGAACTGTCCGATCTTGCGCCCGAAACAGGGCTTGCCATTGGCTCGATGGCCGAGGCGCTGGCTAAGGGCGACGCGCAGGTCGCAAAACATGTCGGCAAGACCTTCGAGACCGACGATGCCGCGGTCGCGCTCAATACCGCGCTGATGGGCGACGGCGCCGTGATCAATATCGCCAAGGGCGCCGACCTCAAGCGGCCGATCCATCTGGTCTTTGCAGCCGGCAGCGACAAGCCGAGCTCGGTGTTCGTGCGTTCGCTGGTGGTGGTGGGTGACGGGGCCAAGGCGACCATCGTCGAAGACCACGACAGCGGCGCGGCGCAGATGAATGTCGCGCTTGAACTGGTCGTGGGCGACAAGGCGCAGGTCGATTACTTCAAGATCACGCGCGCTCGGGCGCTGCATGTGGCGAGCCTGCTGGCCTCGATCGGTGCCAAGGCGACGTTCAACGCCTTCGGCTTCACCAGCGACGCAAACGTGATGCGCAACCAGAATTTCATTCGTTTTGCCGGCGAAGGCACCCATGCCGGCATCCGCGGCGTCAGCCTGCTGCGCGGCAAGGAGCATGCCGACACCACGCTGCTGATCGAGCACGCCGCAGGTGGTTGCGAGAGCCGCGAGCAGTTCAAGTCGGTGCTGGACGATTCCGCTCATGGCGTGTTCCAGGGCAAGATCGTGGTCAAGCCGCACGCGCAGAAGACCGACGCCAAGATGATGACGCGCGCGCTGCTGCTGTCCGACGAGGCCGAAGCCGACAACAAACCGGAGCTGGAAATCTTTGCCGACGACGTGGTCTGCGGCCACGGCGCCACCACGTCCGCGCCCGACGAAGGCTTGAAATTCTACCTGATGTCGCGCGGCATTCCGGAAAAAGAAGCGGAAGCCTTGCTGATCCAGGCCTTCGTCGACGAGACCATCGAAGAGATCGCGCACGAGGGCATACGCGATGCACTCAAATTCGCGGCGCTGCGCTGGCTGGGGACGCACCCATGAACACGCATCCTGCGGCCAGCAACGGCTCATATGACGTAGCCCGTATCCGCGCGGATTTTCCCGCGCTGGCGATGCAGGTCTACGGCAAGCCGCTGGTCTATCTCGACAACGCCGCCTCGGCGCAGAAGCCGAAAAGCGTGCTTGACCGGCTGCACAAGGCCTATACCGAGCAATACGCCAATGTGCACCGCGGGCTGCATTATCTCGCCAACGAAGCGACGGAAGCCTACGAGGGCGCGCGCGAGAGCGTGCGCGGCTTCCTCAACGCGGGCCGCGCCGAAGAAATCATCTTCACGCGCAACGCCACCGAGGCGATCAACCTGGTCGCCTATACCTTCGGGCGCGAGCGCATCAAGCAGGGCGACGAGATCGTGCTCTCGATCATGGAGCACCATTCCAACATCGTGCCCTGGCATTTCCTGCGCGAGCGGCAGGGTGCCGTGATCAAATGGGCGCCGATCGACGACGACGGTAATTTCCTTGTCGATGAGTTCGAAAAGCTGCTCGGGCCCCGCACCAAGATGGTGGCTGTCACCCACATGTCGAACGCGCTCGGCACCGTTGTGCCGGTCAAGGAAGTGACCAAAATCGCCCATGCGCGCGGCATACCGGTCTTGATCGATGGCGCGCAGGCGGCGGTGCATCTTGATGTGGACGTGCGCGACATCGGCTGCGACTTCTACGTTTTCACCGGCCACAAGCTCTACGGGCCGACCGGGGTCGGCGTGCTCTACGGCAAATACGATCATCTGGCGTCGATGCCGCCGTTCAACGGCGGCGGCGAGATGATTCAGGACGTGTTCGAGGACCGCATTACCTATGGTGAGCCGCCCTACCGGTTCGAGGCCGGCACGCCGGCGATCGTGCAAGCAATCGGGCTTGGTGCCGCCATCAACTATGTCAATTCGATCGGCAAGGCGCGCATCCGCGCGCACGAAGACGCGCTGGTCAAATATGCCCATGAGCGGCTGGGCGCGATCAATTCGCTGCGCATCATCGGCAACGCCAAGGGCAAGGGCCCGCTCGTCTCCTTTGAAATGAAGGGCGCCCATCCGCATGACGTTGCGACCGTGATCGACCGCCAGGGCGTGGCGGTGCGCGCCGGCACCCATTGCGTCATGCCGCTGCTGGCGCGCTACGGCCTGACCGCAACTTGTCGGGCATCATTCGCACTCTATAACACCAAGGACGAGGTGGACGCGCTCGCGGCCTCGCTCGCCAAGGCGCAGGATATGTTCGCATGACCGACGACACGCAAGACACCGCCAACACTCCGGTCGTGGAAAAGCCGCCGGAGAACGCCGCCGTCACCGGCTCTTCCGAGTTGCCGGCCGACGAGCTTAACAAGCTCACCGACGACATCGTCGCCGCCCTCAAGACCGTGTATGACCCGGAAATCCCGGCCGACATCTACGAGCTCGGACTGATCTACAAGATCGACATCGGCGATGACCGCGGCGTCAAGGTCGACATGTCGTTGACCTCGCCGAACTGCCCGGCGGCGCAGGACTTGCCGGTGCAGGTGGAGAACGCGGTCGCCAGCGTGGCGGGCGTGAGGGACGCCAAGGTGGAGGTAGTGTGGGATCCGCCGTGGGATCCGAGCCGCATGTCGGACGAGGCGCGCCTCGTGCTCAATATGTGGTAATCTTTAAGTGAGACATTAGATTAAGAGGCGACGAGAACTGCCATGGCCACAGCACGACCCCGACCCCAGGTGATGCGGCTGACCGAGGCCGCCGCTGCGCGCATCAAGGACGTGATGGCGCGGGCCGAAAAGCCCGTGGCCGGCGTGCGCGTCGGCGTCAAGAACGGCGGCTGCGCCGGCATGGAATACACCATGGAATATGCCGAGGCGGCCAATCCGGCTGACGAGGTGGTGGAGGACAAGGGCGTCAAGCTCTTGATCGATCCGAAAGCGGTGCTGTTCCTGCTCGGCACCGAGATGGATTACAAGACCGAGAAGCTGTCGGCGCAATTCGTGTTCAACAATCCGAACCAGACCGGCGCCTGCGGCTGCGGGGAATCCGTGCAGCTCACGCCGGCGAAGGACGCCGCCGAATAAGGCCCGGCGGCGCCGCAACGGCGGCGCATCCCATCATCGTCGAGAGCTTGTTCAGGCGACCTGCTGGGCACCGCCCGCGGTGACTTCCGGATCGGTCTCCGACATCACGCGGTTGCGGCCGTGCCGCTTGGCGGCATAGAGGCAGCTGTCAGTGCGCTCGATCAGCGCCTGCGGACCGTCGCTCCTGCTCAGGGTGGCGACCCCGATCGAGATCGTCACCCGCCCGAGATGCTCGCCGGTCGAGCGCTTCATCAGCTCTTTGGTCATCACCGCGCGGCGGATGTGGTCGGCGACGGTGATGGCCGAGCGCAGCACCGTGTTCGGCAGGATGATCGCAAATTCCTCGCCGCCGTAGCGTGCCGCGGTGTCCTGGCCCTTGACGTTGTTCTTCACCGATGCCGCCACCAGGCGCAGCACGTGATCACCGGTGAGGTGGCCGTAGTTGTCGTTGAAAGTCTTGAAATGGTCGATGTCGGTCATCATCAGCGACAACGGCTCGTTCTTGGCGCGCGCCTCGGCGATGGCCTTCTCGATCGTCGTGTCGAAGAATTTTCGGTTGGCGAGCTGGGTCAGAGGATCGGTCAGGCTTTCGGTGCGAACCGTCTCGAGATTTTCCTGCAACTCGTTGATTTCGAGCTTGGAGGCGTTGAGCCGTTCTTCCAGCTGCTGGTTGGAGATTTCCATTTCCTTTGTGGTATGCACCAGGCTTTCGACGATGGCGCGTACGGCCTCGCGGTCCTTCGACTGGCCGAGCTTCTCGCTCATGTCGGCGAGGCTTTCGGTGTAGCTGGTGGCGGAGCCGGCGGCGGCGTCGATCATCGCCATCACCTGCTCGATCTCGCCCATCACCTGGCTGCCGACATTGTCGATCTTGTCGGACAAGCGGACCGGCGACAGGTGGGTTTCGTAGAGCTGTTCGAGGTCGGATTCGGAAAGCGAGCCGCTTTGCTTGAGCGTCTCGTTGATCTTCTGATTGAGCGAGGGCTTATAGCCGGTGGCGTAGGCGTACCAGATTTCGTAGTTGCGCGGCGTCGCTGCTTGGCGCAGCGCCTTGATCTGGCCAAACGCGATTTCGGCGAACGCCAAAGTTCGTTCGTGTTCGTCCGCGGTCATGGCGAATCCTTGCCTGCGCGGTCGTTCTGGCCGCGCGTCCCATGGCAACGATATTCGAGGGAAGTGAATCGGCGGTAAATTCGGAACCGGGCGCCACAACCTCCTGTTGTGGCAACGCCCGGTTTCCCGAAAGCCCTGCTGTTGTCAGGCCTTGGCCGGGACCGGCCGCAGCAGGAAAGCAGGCAGATGGCTGCCCTCGCCCTCTTCGACAGGCGGGTTTTGCATGCGCGGCTGCGGCTGGTCGCCGGCGCGCACCGGCTCGCTGTCCTGCCGGCGTTGCGGGCGGCGGCCGCGGCCGCCGCGATGGCGGCCGGAGCGGGAGCCACGTTCGCCTCCGCCGGCGCGGCTTTCGCGCGTCTCGGCAGCCGCCGGTTCATTGCCCATCCAGGGGATGGTCTGGCCGATCAGGCGCTCGATCGCGCCGACGGCTTTCTGGTCGATCGGCGCCACGATGGTGATGGCGGTGCCGCTTAAGCCGGCGCGGCCGGTGCGGCCGATGCGGTGGACGTAGTCGTCCGCGTGATGCGGCACGTCGAAATTGAAGATGTGACTGACTGCGGGAATATCGAGACCGCGCGCGGCAACGTCGGAAGCGACCAGCAACGAGACATCGCCCTTGCGGAACGAATCGAGCGCGGCGGTGCGCGCCGACTGGTCCATGTCGCCATGCAGCGCCGCGGCATTGAATTTGTGGCGCAATAGCGAGCGGTGCAGTTGCGCCACCTCGCGCTTGCGATTGCAGAAGATTATGGCGTTCTTGAAACCTTCGGCGGAGCGGATCAGGCGGCGCAAGGTCTCGCGCTTTTCAGCTGGATCGCGGCCGGTTGCGACCAGCATCTGATTGATGGTGACCGCGGCGGTGGCCGGCTTGGAAACTTCCACGCGCACCGGATTGTGCAGAAAAGTATCGGCGATGCGCTGAATTTCCGGCGGCATGGTGGCGGTGAAGAACAGCGTCTGCCGCGTGAACGGCACCAGCTTGCCGATGCGCTCGATGTCGGGGATGAACCCCATGTCGAGCATGCGGTCGGCTTCGTCGATGACCAGCAGTTCGACGCCGGACAACAGCAGGCGGCCGCGCTCGGAATGGTCGAGCAGCCGGCCCGGCGTCGCGATCAGCACGTCGACGCCGCGGATCAGCTTGGCGTCTTGATTGTCGAACGATACGCCGCCGATGATGAGCGCCACGTTGAGCTTGTGGTTTTTGCCGTATTTCTCGAAGTGGTCGGCAACCTGGGCTGCGAGCTCGCGCGTCGGCTCAAGGATGAGCGTGCGCGGCATGCGCGCCCGCGCGCGGCCCTTTTCCAGCATGGTGAGCATCGGCAGCACGAAGGCGGCGGTCTTGCCGGTGCCGGTCTGCGCGATGCCGAGGACGTCGCGCCGGGCGAGCACGTGCTGGATAGCTTGTTCTTGGATGGGAGTGGGGGTCTTGTAGCCGGCCGCCTCAATGGCGCCGAGAACTTTATCGGACAGGCCGAGATGCGAAAAAGACATATAACCTCAAAGTCCGGCCCCGCGCCGGACTGGAAATCTGGTTGCATTGCGCGGGGAGGCGGATCGAATCTTGGCTCGATCCGCATGCCGGAAGATAGGCTTGAACGCCGCAAAGTCAATGCTTCCACAATGCAATAAGTCATATAAATGATTAAACTTTTCTCATGTCGGAGACGGGAATGGCGTCAACCTTACCACTGGTTCTGGTGCCCGGGCTGCTATGCAGCGCTAGAGTATACGCGCCACAAATCGCGGCGCTGTGGCCGTTCGGCCCGGTGACGGTCGCCGATCACCGGCGCGACGACACTATGGCCGCGATCGCCGCCCGTATTCTGGCCAATGCGCCGCCGCGCTTTGCGCTCGCCGGGCTGTCGATGGGCGGCTACATCGCCTTCGCCATGATGCGGCAGGCGCCGCAACGCATCGCCAAGCTGGCGCTGCTCGACACCTCGGCGCGCCCCGATATGCCGGAACAGACCGCCGAGCGCGAGAAATTCATATCCATGAGCGAAGCCGGTCAGTTCGCCGATGTGGCCGCGGTGCTCACGCTGCGCTACTTGCATCGCAACCGGCATAACGACGAGACGCTCAAGGGTATTATCCGTGACATGGCCGCCGAGAACGGGACGGAAACCTTCGTGCGCCACCTTAGAGCGATCATGTCGCGGCCGGATTCGCGGCCGCTCTTGGCGGCCATTCGCTGCCCGACGCTGGTGCTGGTCGGCGATGGCGACGAACTACTGCCGCCGGCGTTGGCGAAGGAAATCGCCGCCGGCATACCCGGCGCACGCCTGGTGATCGTGCCCGACTGCGGCCATCTGTGCACCCTGGAAAAACCCGAACCGGTGAATGCCGCGCTCGCCGAATGGCTGGAGGCCTGAGTGAACGATGTGCACGATACCGCCGGCGTCATCGCCCCGCCGCCGCTGATTGCGCTGGCGGCGCTGGTGCTCGGCCTGCTGCTCGACCGGCTGCTGCCGGCCTATGTGCTCACCGTGCTGTTGTCGCTGCCCGAGCGCATCGTGATCGGCGCTATACTGCTGGCCGTCAGCGCCGGCCTTGCCATTCCCGCCCTTCTCGCCTTCCGCGCGGCCGGCACCCATGTCGAGCCCTGGAAGCCGTCGAGCGCGGTGGTAACCGACGGCATTTTCGCTTGGCTGCGCAATCCGATGTATGTCGGCCTCATAGTGGGTCTCGCCGGCTTGTCCGTGCTGCTGGCGTCCGACTGGACGCTGGTGATGACGGCCGTCGTCGCGCCGGTGCTGCATTTCGGCGTGGTCAAGTGCGAGGAGCGCTATCTCGAGGCGAAGTTCGGCAACGCCTATCGCGGCTATAAGGCGCGCGTGCCGCGCTACGGCTGGCCGCCGGCAGGCTCTACCTGACAATTGACCAGAATTTCCGGGCTTCGTCCCTTTGCCGGGACCGCAGCACACACATATAGAGGCCACCGCCACAGCGGTCGGAGTTTTCACGCATGCGCACACAAGTCGGGATCGTCGGAGCGGGGCCGGCCGGGCTGATGCTGTCGCATCTGCTGCAGCTTGCCGGCATCGAGTCGATCGTCGTCGAAAACAAGAGCCGCGACTATTGCGAGAACCGCGTGCGCGCCGGCCTGATGGAGAACTGGGTCGCCAAGATGCTGGTGGACACCGGTGTGGGCGCGCGGCTGCAGCGCGAAGCCATGGTGCATGACGGCATTTTTCTCGGCTTCAACGGCGAGGCGCACAAGCTCGATTTCACCAAGCTGATCGGCAAGCAGGTCTATATCTACGACCAGAAGGAAGTGGTGACCGACCTGATCGCGCATCGCCTTGCGCAGGGCGGTCAGATCCTGTTCGAGGTAGACGACACCAGCGTGCACGATTTCACCGGCGACCGCCCGAAGATCAGATTCAAACACGACGGCAAGGCGCAGCAGATCGACTGCGACGTCATCGCCGGCTGCGACGGCTTTCACGGCGTCTGCCGGCCGAGCCTGCCGCAAGGGTCATGGACCGGCTACGACCGCGTCTATCCGTACGGCTGGCTCGGTATCCTGTCGGAATCGCCGCCGCCGGAGAAGGAATTGATCTATTCCTATCACGAACGCGGCTTCGCGTTGTTCTCCATGCGCGGGCCGGACCTGTCGCGGCTCTATCTGCAAGTCGCGCCCGACGAGGACGTCGTCAACTGGCCGGATTCGCGCGTCTGGGAGGAACTGACCACGCGGCTGGGCGGCGTGCGGCCCCTGCCGCAAGGCAAGATCGTGCAAAAGGGCGTGACGCCGATGCGCAGCTACGTCGCCGAGCCGATGCAGCTCGGCCGCCTGTTCCTGGCCGGCGACGCCGCCCATATCGTGCCGCCGACCGGCGCCAAAGGCATGAACCTGGCGATGGCCGACGTTTTCTATTTGTCGCGCGCGCTCGAACGCTTTTACCGCAATAGAAAGAACGATGGGCTCGAGAGCTTTTCGGCGACCTGCCTGCGGCGTGTTTGGAAAGGCCAGCGCTTCTCCTGGTGGATGACGCAGATGCTGCATCGCCAGCGCGACGGGGAGTACGCCGAATTCGATATGAAGCGGCAACTGGCCGAGCTCGATTATGTGACATCTTCGCACGCGGCCTCGGTATCGCTGGCCGAGAATTACGCCGGGCTTCCCATCGACTAGTCTTGCAGGACAGCCCGCAAGGGCCGATGCATGAGCGCAATCGCGAGCCCGGCGGCGGCGGAAATGACCGCCAGCATGAGGAAGAAATCGCCCTTCGCCATGCTCGACCAGAGGGTGCCGAGATAGCCGGCGAGAAAATTGCCGAAGAAGTTGGTCATCAGCCACACGCCCATCATCATCGACAGCAAGCGAAGCGGTGCCACTTTGGTGATCAGCGACAGGCTGGTGGGCGACAGATAAAGCTCGCCGATGGTGATGACGACGAAGAAGGCGAGCAGCCAGAGCCAGCTTGCCTGGGCGCTGCCCGCGGTATGGGCGGCGGCCAGCATGATCAGCCAGGACGCGGCATTGAGAAAACAGCCGATCGACAATTTCATGACGGTCGACGGTTCGTGCTGCCCCTGTAAGCGCCACAGTGAAACGATGAATGGCGTGAAGGCGAAGATCATGAAGGGGTTGAAGGCCTGGAACGAGGTGACCGGAATTTCGAAACCGGTCAACACATGACGGTCGGTGTATTGACTTGCCCACAACACGATGGTGTTGCCTTGCTGCTCGTAGGTGGCCCAGAACAGGCTCACCGGCAGCATCAGCGCGAGAATGGCGCCGATCGCCTGCCAATCTCGGCGGGCGAGCGGCGCCTGCACTGTTTCGCGTCGGGCGAAGGCGTCCTTCGGCAAAGTCGGCGTGGCGACCAGATAAATGACGAGCCCGGTGGTCATGCCGACGCCGGCGGCGGCAAAGCCGTAGTGCCAGCCGATCTCTTCGCCGAGCGTGCCGCACACCAGCGGCGCCAGGAAGGCGCCGAGATTGATGCCGACATAGAAGATCGAGAAGGCGCGGTCGCGGCGGCGGTCGCCGGGCGCATAGAGCGCACCGACTTGGGTGGAGATGTTCGGCTTGAAGCAGCCATTGCCGAGAATGAGGAAGCAAAGCGCGAACAGGAACAGGTGCTCGAAGGCCATCATGAAATGGCCGACCGCCATTAACGCGGCGCCGAGGATGACGGTGCGGCGCTGGCCAAGTACGCGATCGGCGAGCAGGCCGCCGAAGATCGGGGTGAGATAAACGAGCCCGGTGTAGAAGCCGTAGATCTGTGAGGCGAAGGGCTGCGGGGCGAGCGGGCCGAATACGGTTTCAAGCGCGCTTTTAAAAGAGGCGAGACCGAGCACATGGCCCGCCTGCGCCGGCTTGAGCAGGTACTCCACCATGTAGAGCACGAGCAGGGCGCGCATCCCGTAATAGGAGAAGCGCTCCCATGTTCGGCCGGCGCGCGAGAGAAATGTCGCGGCGACGATAGCACGTCATTCGT
>CAYLMY010000003.1:12555-50435 GCA_964384635.1 uncultured Undibacter sp. | reverse complement strand
TTGCGAACGGTTGTTGTCGCAAGGCGCCGAAGTCATCTGCCTCGATAATTTCTTTACCGGGTCGCGGCGCAACATCGAGCATTTGCTCGACAACAAGCGGTTCGAGCTCATTCGTCATGATGTGACATTTCCAATCTATCTGGAAATCGATCAGATCTACAATCTGGCCTGTCCGGCATCCCCAATCCACTACCAGCACGATCCGGTGCAGACGACGAAGACCAGCGTGCATGGCGCCATCAATATGCTTGGGCTCGCCAAGCGGGTTAAAGCAAAAATCCTGCAAGCTTCGACGTCGGAAGTCTACGGTGACCCCACAGTGCATCCCCAAACGGAGGACTACTGGGGACACGTCAACCCGATTGGGTCTCGTTCTTGCTACGATGAGGGAAAGCGTTGCGCGGAAACGCTCTTTTTTGATTATTGGCGCCAGCACAAATTACGCATCAAAGTGGCGCGCATTTTCAATACGTATGGCCCGCGCATGCACCCAAATGATGGGCGAGTGGTTTCTAACTTCATTATCCAGGCCCTGCTCGGGCGAGACGTCACAATATACGGGGATGGCTCACAGACTCGCTCATTCTGCTATGTCGACGATCTCATCGACGGACTGGTGCGCCTCATGGGTTCGCCCGACTCGATCATCGGCCCTATCAACATTGGAAATCCAGTTGAATTTTCGATGCTAGAGCTCGCAAAAGTTATTCTAGATATGTCACATTCACGCTCACGAATTGTCCATCGACCATTGCCACAAGACGATCCTCGACAGCGGCAACCGGACATTACGAAAGCGCAAGATCTGCTCGGTTGGGAACCAAGCACCGCGCTGAAAGAAGGGTTAAGAAAAACGATTGCCTATTTCGAAGGCCTGCTGCGTGATCCGCACACAAAAGATTTACTCAGCGAAAATCCGCAAGAAATGATCCAGCCTAGCAAAGCTTAGGGGGCAAGGTGCCTTTTGGAGCAAGGCGCTAATGCCCCGATGGCTGGCAGGCCAACAAGCTGCAGCAACTGCCTAGACTATGGCCGCGTTCGGGCACTCGCGCGCGAACGCTCGACGCGCTCGAGAAGACTACGCGCGAAAATACCGGCAAGGTAGCCGCCCTCGATGCCGATGACGTTTGCAAGTGCCCATAGCCCTGCAATGCTGCCTTGCACCAAGGCCAAGATTACTGACTCCACGGCGATGAGGCCCAACAATACCCATAAAACTCGGACCTTGAAGACCGATCCGGTCACCGCACCAGCGAGCGCGTTCAATATGGTGGCGTAGAGCAAGTTTTAAGCTCCTTTAACCACGAATTTTGCTGAACTGGACGGGGGAGCCTAAGCTTCACAGAGCCCCTTCATCCAATACGCGATTCGCAAGATTCCGTACCTCACTTTCCTTACTGATTTGCAATCAGCGCCGCGCACTGCTGCATCCAAAACTTGGGCTTCGTTATGTTTTCACGCGCGTGATTGCGCATGCCATAATAAATGCTGGCCTCGCATCAAAGTTCCGGGCACAAAATTTAATCAATAATATTAAGGGTTTATCGAGGTATCGATTGATGTTTGTGCTGGTTATGGGCAATTAATAATCGGGCAACCTTGAAATTATGTGTTCTTGCTGGTGTCTCAATTGATGACTTGGGGAGACAAGCTTCCTTTGGCGGCGGTTGTAATCGGGGCCGTGCTGACGGTCGCCTGGATAGCCCTATTAGCTTGGCTTGGACTGCGCCTATTAAATTTGGCGTAAGTTGCACTCAGCTTCGCGGGTGCATTGACAAGCTCTCCTGCGACACCGGCCCCTGGTCATAGCGGCTCGCTACCCCTTTGAGACTTGCCCGGGGGCAATGGGGACACTAGCATCGAATAGACCAATCCGGGTGGCGCCGCGGACACAGCGGCGGCAGTAGTGGCCGGCATCATTCCAGTGAGTTTTTCCCCTGATCCAAAGGGTGCCGCGGGCGGCGTCCATCCGGGCTCCAAAATAGCATGCGGACATTTTTCATTTGGCTTGCCTGCTTGTTGGTGACGTCAATAATAATCACCGTAGCGTATTTGTTGCTCGACCGTCCGATTGCACTCTTCGCCCATGCATGGTTTCACCGGCAACACCCCCGTGTCGTTGCGCCGCTGATACACATTTCGGATCCGCTGGTCCCGCTCTCGGTCACAGTATTCATAATTTTAGGATTGTTAGCGTTCCTTGGCCGGTCATTTTCGAGGCATGAGGCTGCTGCCTTCGTGTGCAGCATCAGCATCATTGTTACGGAAACAATCAAAAACGGGCTTAAATTAATTTTTGGTCGAACGTGGCCGGAAACATGGATCGAGAACAATCCATCATTTATTCACGACGGCGTTTATGGTTTTAATTTTTTTCACGGAGGGACTGCCTATCAATCCTTTCCATCTGGTCATATGGCTGCCGCTTGCGCGGCGGTTTCGGTACTTTGGATATGGTACCCGCGACTGAAGTGGCTTTGGGCGGCCATAGGCGTAACAGTTGGCGCGGCGCTCATCGGCATGAACTTTCATTTTCTGAGCGACGTTATTTCCGGTGCTTTTGTTGGTTTATCCATTGGCTGGATGACAATAGCGATTTGGAAGGCGAACGCGCAAACATGGCCCCGGCATTCCAAATGACCATTTGGCGAGCTACCATAATTCCCGGACTCCCCAAGGGCTGTGACGCGCGAATTGCAACAGCTTTGCGAGCTCACCCCTCGCTTTGTCTTTTTTCAAACGGGTGTTCTAGACTTTTGGGATGAGATTTTGCTGTTTGCTCCTTCAATGGCGGAACTGAATGCATTTTTATTGGCGTCCCGGTATCGGTGATCCAACCTTTGCGGGCTGGTTTACGGTCGCATTGTATCTGGTTGCGTCACTCAGTTGCTGGGTCACTGCACGTAAGTTGACTTTGGCATCACAGGAGCGACGCACTTGGTCCCTTATTTCATTTTTATTCTTATTGCTTGGCATAAATAAACAATTGGATTTGCAGAGCGCACTTACCGATGCCGGTCGAGTGCTCGCGTATATGCAAGGCTGGTATGGGCAACGCCAGCTGGTTCAATTGCTGTTCATCGTACTAGTGGCGATCGCTTGCGCGGCTGTCATAATCATCTTGCTAATCTGGGCGTATAAGGCCTCAGTGCCGACACGGCTCGCATTAATAGGCACTGCATTCGTTATTGGATTTGTACTGATCCGCGCGGCCTCATTCCATCACATCGACCGCTTTCTAGGAAATTCAGTTTTGATATTGCACTGGAATTGGATCCTTGAATGCAGTGGGATCAGTCTTGCTCTCCTGGGAAGCTTGTGGCGTCAAAAGTGGCACCAAAGCTCGACAATCGATTGATGTGTTCAAGCGGAAAAGCAGTGATGGGGTCGCATTGAATGAGGCCGCAGCCAGCCATAGCCAGCGCCGCCGCCCCCATTTATGACGGGGATTCCGAGAGTTAAGGGGGGCAGCAGGCATGCCGCTCAAGCGCGCAGCGCTTGGGCGCTACCTCGACAATGGCCGCATTTGCGAAAAATTGCGCCGCAAGGGGCTCAGGCCCGAAACCAAGTAACGGGCGACGGCGACGGCAAAAACGGCAACGGCAAACCCTGATTATGACGGCGCCGCGCGCACAGACGTTTCCGCCGTTGCGCGCGTTGCCAGGTATTCGCGACCGAGGATCGCTGCCGAGAGCACGATGCCGGCGCCGTCGATGACGCCGTGCATGCCGACAGCGGTGTCCGGGAAGACGGCGGCCAGCCCGCCGATGCCCAAGAGGATGCGCGTGACGGGGCTGAGCGGGCGGGTAAAATAGCCGGTCATGGCGACCGAGCCGATATAGACGCCGACGGTGGCGGTGGCGGCGTTGAGCGCGATCATCCACGGCGTACCGACCATGATCAGCGTCGGCGACAGCACGAACAGGAAGGGGATGACGTAAGCCACCCAACCCATGCGCATGGCGGCATAGCCGGTCCTCATCGGATCGGCGCGGCTGATCGATGCGGCGGCGAAGGCGGCGAGCGCAATCGGCGGGGTGATCATCGACATCATGCCGAAATAGAGAATGAACATGTGCGCCGACAGTTTGGCGACGCCCGCCTCGACCAGCGAGGGCGCGACCAGGGCCGCGAGCAGCACGTAAACGCCGGTGGTCGGCATACCCATGCCGAGCACGATGCAGATGATCGCCGCCATCAGCAGCAGGACGTAGAGGTTGCCGCCGCCGAGCTTGACCAGGAACAAAGTGAGCGCAAATCCGCCGCCGCTCTTGTTCAAAATGCCGATGACAAAGCCGGCGGCGGCGACGATCAGCACCAGCTCGGTGGTGGCGATGCCGGCGTCGTAGAACGAGGCGGCGAAGCTGCGCAGGTCCATGCGCCTGCCCTTGTAGCGCCGGACCATGCCGAGCACCATGATGGTGGCCACCGCATAGAGCGCCGCGATCTCGGCTTCGGTATGCATGACGTAGAGCGAATAGAGCAGCACGGCGAAAGGCACGATGAAATGCCAGCCCTCGGCCAGCACGACGCGCGTGCGCGGCAGCTGGTCGGCGACGAACTTGATGCGCTCGCGCGCGGCGACCAGGTCGACCTGCACGAAGATCGCGAAATAATACAGCAGCGCCGGAATGATCGCCGCGATGACGACGTCGGCATAGTCCATCTCGAGGAACTCGGCCATCAGGAAGGCGGCCGCGCCCATGATCGGCGGCATGAACTGGCCGCCGGTCGAGGCGTTGGCCTCGATGGCGCCGGCGTCGACGTCCGAATAGCCCGACTTCTTCATCAGCGGGATGGTCACCACCCCGGTGGTGGTGACGTTGGAAATCGCGCTGCCGGAGATCGAGCCGAACAGCGCCGAGGCCACCACCGAGACCTTGGCCGCGCCGCCGCGCCGGCGCCCCATGGTGGCGCTCGCGATGTCGGTGAAGAACTCGCCGCCGCCGGTATTGAACAGCACCTGGCCCATGAAGATGAAGATCACCACGATGGTCGTCGCCACCCCGAGCGGAATGCCGATCAGCGCGTTGGTATCGAAGGCGAGGTAGACCGCGAGCTGGTCGAGGTCGGTGTGGGTGCCGGTCAGCGGCGCCGGAACGAGATGGGCGATCAGGGCATAGACCATGAACACGATGACGATGGAAAACAGCACCCAGCCGGACACCCGGCGCAAGCCGTCCATCACCAGCACGATGAGGATGGTGCCCAGCGCCAGCATCAGCGGCGGCTTGTAGGGCGCGTTGAGCAGGAACCACTCGTAATGCCAGGTGATGTAGCAGGTCACCGCCAGCATGATCAGCGCCAGCGCCCAATCGTAGAGCGGCGGCGCGTTGTCTTTGCGCCGGTCGTAGCGGGTGGTGAGGAAGACGACGGCGCCGGAGAGCCCGAGGCAGAGCAGCAGGAACTGCTCCTTGTAGACGCTGATGCCGAGCCGGCTCGGCACCTGAAACGCCCAGCCGATGGACAGCGCGACGAACAGCGCGCCGCACGCGCGCGCCAGCCAGAGCGCGGCCGTCGCCGGTTCGGATCGGGGCGCCGTGGATTGGCTGGTCAAACGCCGCGCTCCTCTCCTACAAAGCAACGCCGCCGGCGCGGTTGCCGCCGGCGGCGCTGCCGGATCGGATTAAATCACTTCTCCGGCCAGATGCCCAATTCCTTGTAGGCTTTGATCGCGCCGGGATGGTACGGCACCGGGCTCTTGTGCGCCATGTTTTTGGGATTGAAGCGGGCGAACGCCCCCAGCGCCTTGATCAGCTCCGGCTTGCCCGCATAGATCGTCTTGACGACCTTGTAGACCACGTCGTCCGGCACCTTCGCGTTGGCGAACATCGCAATGTCGACCGCCAGCAAGACCGTGGGGTCGTCCACCACGCCGGTGGCGTTCTTGCCCGGCTTGACTTTCACCGAGCGCGAGGTCGGCAAGATGGCGGCCATCTTCTCGTCGGCACCCGGCTTGTTGCCGATCGAAAGATAGCGCCAGCCGCCGGGTACTTTGGCCATCGCCTGCTTGCCGATGCCGGTGTTGAGGGGAATGTAGCCGGCGTCGGTGCGGCCATCCATGAAGGCCTTGACGCCGACCACGAAGTTGGGCGTCGGAACGATGACCACGTCCTTGGGGCTCAGGCCGGCCGCGACCAGCGTGGCGTTTTGCAGATTAACAAAGATGCGCCCCGAGCTGTACACCCCCGGCACCTTCTTGCCTTTGAGGTCGGCGACGGTTTTTATTGGCGAGTCCACGCGCACGCCGAAACCGCTTGTAATCGGGAAGGTGAACAGCACGGTGCGCAGGTTCTTGTTCGGGTGGTCCTTGAACAGCTCGGTGCCGGAATAGGCGTAAGCATATTCGGCGCCGTTCGACATGCCGAACGCCAGTTCGCCCTTGTCGATCAGCGGAATATAAGTGGACGAGCCGGAATAGGGCGCCACCCGGAACTGCAGGCCGGTCTTTTCGACCGCGACCTTGGCGATCGCCGCGGCGGTCGAGTAAAACAACGAGCCCTGCGGATTGGCGCCGATGGTGTAGGTCTGCGCCGCGGCCGGCGCGCTCAGCCCGACGATCGCACCCAGCGCGACCGCCACTGTCTTTATGTTCATCGTTCTAACCTCCTCTTGTTTTTGCGTGGTCACGCCGCGCGGTCTTATCAATGCATGCACCGTTGCGTCGGCGCCGATTGCCAGCTTTGCCGCGGTTTTACTATTCCGGTCACCCCCGCTCAGCCGACGACCAGCATCCCATGCACGGACTCGCCGGTGGAAAAAGCCGCCCACCTTCATCAGTGAATTGATAGGACTCCGATCAAACTGCGTGATGCCACAATAATTAAATGTTTGTAGCGCACGATAGTACTGTCTTCAAGTCGCCGCTCGTGGTGTTTCATCGAAGTTGAAAATGGCCTGCGCCGCCACGAGGCAACCGGTTGTCCTTACGCACAGGCGATGCGGCCTTCATTGGATGGCAAAGTTGCGGCGGATCGCCGGTCGTTATCGCGAACGGCATGGAGCGTCGTCCGCTCAACGCGACTGAACAAGCCGAAATTGGGCACAGATCTTCCGGCTCAGTCGCGTAGCGCCTTGCGGTCGATCTTGAGCAACGTTGTGCGCGGAAGCTGGTCGATGAAGCGAAACGATTCCGGAACCTTGTAGGAACCAATCGGCGTGACGGCCGCTTTAAGCTCATCGATCAGTTGCGGGCTTTCCGTGAAGCCGTCGCGCAGCACGATAAACGCCCGTGGCTTCGTGAGTCCGTCCTTGTCTTCAAAGGACACCACCGCCGCCTCCCGGATCGCCGGATGGCGGGTCAATGCCGCTTCGATATCGAGCGGCGACACCCACAGCCCCTTGACCTTGAACAGGTCGTTGTTGCGGCCGCTGAACCAGAAGAAGCCGTCTTCGTCGAACGAGAGATTGTCGCCGGTACGCGCCCACTCACCAACGAAAGTTTCACACGACTTGTCGTATTTGCGCCAATAGTAGAAACAGGCCGTCGGGCTCTTGACCCAGGCTTCGCCCGGCACGTCCGGTTCGATCACGTCATCGCCGTCGGCGGAGATCAGCCGGATTGTGCAGCCAAACACCGGCTTGCCAAGACTGCCGCGCTTGAACGCCTTGGGACGGTTTGAAATCCATTCGTAGGTTATCTCCGAACTGCCGATCGAGTCGAAGATCTCGACGCCGGTGAGGTCGTAAAAGCGCTCAAACATTTCCGGCGGCATCTTCTCCGACGCGCTGATCACGAGGCGGAGCGCCGGGAACCGTGTCGCTTGCTTCCCCTGCATCAGCACTTCGATCATGTTCTTAAGCACCGTCGGCACCGTGATCAGCTTGCTTACCTTCCGCTCGGTCAACGTCGCAAGCACGACCTCCGGGGTCGGAGGGCGGCGGTCGAGCACGATGGTCGCGCCCCAGTAAAGCGGGATCAGCAGGCCGGGCCACAGACCATGGGTGAAGTATTTTTTCGAAGTGGCGAACACCACGTCGTCTGCGGCGTATTCCCATAAATGACCGTGTCGCTCGGGAACCAGCACGAAGTCATGCGCGAGGTGGGTGATGCCCTTCGCCGTGCCCGTCGTGCCGCCGGAATAGAACATGTAGGTGACGTCGTTGGCATGGCGCTGGTGCGGTGCGATTGGCGCGCCGCCTGCCGACAATGCCGATTGTAATGCGACCACCGCGCGGCCGGGAAATCGCGCCGCGAGGCCCGCCGGTACGTCACCGCGCACCAGGATGGTGCTCAGTGATGGCGGCAGCTCATCGGCGATGTCGATGAGCTTCGGCAGCTGCTCCGCGTCGATGAACAGCAGCCGCACCGCCGTATCAGTCAGAAAATAGGCGAGGTTCTTCGCTTTATAGAGATCTGAAATGACGACGGGGACCGCACCGAGCCGAACCGATGCAAGCCAAAGCGTTACGTAATCAAGACTGTCGGTGCCGAACAAAAGAAGGCGCTGCTCGGGTGCAAGCCCGACGCCGGCGAGCGCCGTGGCGTAGCGTGCAACCTGGCCTGCCAGCTCCGCATAGGTGACGACGTCGTCGTTGCAGACAATGGCCGCCTTGGCGGCGACCGGCGTGTTCTGATGGCGATCGATCAGCCAGCCGACCGGATCAAGCCATTGAGGGATATCGGGGTCGCGCCAGTTACGCCATTCGTCCGAATAGATGCGGTCGTCATAGGAAGTCGGGGTGCGGGATAGAAGATTGCTCATGATGTCTTGGTTCAACGATGAAGATGGGGCTCTGCTTAAATCGATTGCGTTGCGCTCACGGCTAATGCTCCATGGTTAGGTTCTGGTGTCGGGCGGCTTGCGCAGCCCGAGTTCGGCGAAACGCGCATAGGCCGCTTCGACATCGCTTTTCTCCGGCCATACGATCGGCGGAAAGCGGGCGCCGCCGAGTTCAGGATCAGGATCGTAATCGAGGTTCATGGTAGCGTCGATCAGCACCCGGTTCCATTTGCCGGTCCCGAACAGCGCCGGATTGCGGTCGCGCCGGCGCGTCGAGGGGTCGAGCCCGGCGCCGAACGTCTCCGGCATGATGATGATGTCGTGCTCGCCGGCATTGACGCGGTAGGCGACCGCCCAGTCGACCGCGGCGTAATCGTGAATGTCGATGTCGTCGTCAACCACGGTGATGTGCTTGTAACGCACATGTGCGGCCGACGAGCCCCAAATCGCATTCGCCGCCTGCTTGGCCTGGTTGCGGTAGCTCTGCTTGATGCCGATCACCAGGTTGATGCCGGCGTGCACCGGCGGGCACCAGACGTCGACGATGCCGGGAACGCCGGCGCGGTCGAGCACGTTCCACGCGGTGCCTGCGCGCATGATCGAGGAGCAGATCGCGTTCTCCGAGTAGCTGCCGGGCAGCGAACCTTCGATGCTGCCGTGCAGGATCGGATCGTTGCGATGGGTGATGGCGGTGACGCGGATGGTCGGCTTGGGCGAACGGTCGCCGGCGAGGTAGCCGGTGAACTCGGCGAACGGTCCTTCCATCGTGTAGGTCGCGGGATCGAGATTAAGATAGCCCTCGATAACGATCTCGGCCGCCGCCGGCACGTAGAGATCGACGGTCTCGCATTTGACCAGATCGACCGGCTCGCCGCGGATTGCGCCCATCACGTCGTATTCGCAGGTGCCCTTTGCTATCGGCGCGCCGCCAGTGAAGCCGAGCGATGGCTCCCACCCGATCGCCACCGCAATCGGCATTTCGGAGCTGCCGCCATTCTGCCAGGCGGTCGCGTGTTGGCCGATATGCTGGGCCCGCCACATCAGGATTGGGATGCGGTCTTTACTCGCCACCATGCCCCGATAGATGCCGACATTCATTACATTGGTGGTGGGGTCCTTGGTGACGACGCCGCCATAAGTGAGGAGGTAGCGGCCGCCATCGAGCCGGTTCCAATAGGGTACCGGGAACTCGTAGAGATCGATATCCTTGCCGGTAACCACGTTCTCCTTTACCGGGCCGGTCTTGACAATCCGTGGCGCAATGCCGTCGCCGAGGCTGCGGCGGCCGAGCTTCACCATCTCGCGCGGATGAGTGTCCGGCGGTAGCCCAAGCATCATGGCGACGCGGCGGTAGCTCGACATGCCGTTGCCAAAAATCCGCCGGCAGCGGCTGTCGGCCTTATGGTAGTCTTTGATGTTGTTGAATAGCAGCGCGGGACCCACGCCCGTGCCTTGTGCCAGCCTCATGATGGTGCCGAGTTCGATATTCCAATCAACCTCCGCATCAATTTCGTGCAAATCGTCGGCCGCCTTCAGCGCCTTGATCCAGCCGCGCAGGTCTCCAAAAGCGACCGGCTTCCTCTCCACACTCATCCCCCGCTCTCCTATCTTTTATGACTTTTGACCGAGCGAGCAGCGGCGCATTTGATACTCGAACGGGGCGCTGCTCTAGTATTTTATACCGTTCGTTGATGTTAAATCTCGCTGGATATTACGATAGCGGCATTGTTGCATCCCCGTCCAGGCTTTGGGCAAACGATAATCTCGCCGTACTTGTTCTAAGCGCAGATATTCCAAGCGTGACGTTCACTGCACTGCGGCGATAGAGTGTAACCTCCATTCGTGCGGTGTTGACTGAAGCGATTCAGCCAAGCTCGTGTTTCGCGAGAAACTCCATCGTGATACGGAAGCATTCCTCGGGTCTTTCGATCTGCATGAGATGTCCGCCTCCATTTGCAATGGAATAGTCGTAACCGCCTTCGGTTCCAAGCGCTTGGTTTGCTGCGGCTGTGGCCGGCGCCCCCTTGGTATTCGGGTCCGCCCCGATCAGCTTCACCGGGCCGCCGAACTCACTGGCCTTCGGCCAAAGATTGAGGATCATCGCCTCTTTGTAGATGTTGGCTTCGTTTTCCGGTGCGCAAACTAGCACGAAGCCGTCGCCATCCGGGTTCTTGCGCAACACGCAGCGCGCCATCAGTTCGTGGCTCCCGGAAACCCAGTTTCTCGTTGCGCGAGACTGCAGGTACTCATTGGTAAGCTCCTCGACCGAGGCAAATTTCCGTCGGCGCTTGAGGGCAAACTCGGTCAGGCGCATTTCGAACGCTTCCATCGCACTGTAATTTGGGTGCCCCGGCGGGGGGACATCTGGCGGGTCGAACAGCAAGAGAGCGTTCCATTGCCAGCCAACCTCGATCGCGTGCTTCATCGCGGTGCGCGCAGACATCGAGTGAAAAATGCCAATCGATTTCTTGGGGTCCAGCCGGGTGTTGACTGCCTGGATAACTCTCTCTAGGTCGCGGGCGAGTTGAGCATAGGTATGGTGCGAAGGCTCGACCGGAACATTTTGTCCATGATTGCGGAAATCAAAGATTATAAGGTCGTAACGATCGAGGAAATGTCGCCAATAAGGGAAATAGGCATCGGCGGCAAAACCATTTCCGTGCGAGAGCAGGATTCTTATGCCATCTGGATTGCCGTGACGCCGCAACCGAATCTGGGCGTCATCATCAAGGTCGACGACAAAAGTATCGTTCGGAGTAGGAAGTTCAAAACTCACGCTTTCCTCCACTGTTGATTGACAGCCAGTCGTGTAACGCTCCGCAATTTTCCGGGTCTTTTATGGTGGCTGACCAATCGCGTGCTGATATCTGGGCTTGCACCGGCCTATTGGTGAGGCGTCACAAGAGCTGCGACTGAATTTCGGATTTGGGTTTTGCGATCGAAACGCGGCGGGCATTATCGATGATCGTGTGTACGGTTACCGAGCGCAAAGTCGCTGAAGTGATGCGATCGACTTCTTGCAGGACCCGGCTCAACTCTCCCACCAATTCATTGCCAGGTTGCAAGTCTTGGCGTTCGTCGTTAGGCCATCCGGCCTCGAAGAGGCAGATGATGTCGTAGAGGGTCAGGCGTTTCGCGTTTCCGCAGAACGTGAACCCGCCGCCTGGCCCGCGCGCTGATGTTACGATGTTGGCCTTCGTCAGCGCGTACAGGATTCTAACCAGATGGCTCTGGGAAATCCGATAGGCCTCCGCTAGCTCCTGCGCCCGAACTTGTTCGTTTGGACGTGATGCGAGTTCGATCACGGCCCAGATGGCGTATCGTGTTGACTGCTGTAGTTTCATCTCATCGATACCTGTGCATCGAAATCCATTTTCATTCGTTGGCAGGCAAAGTCATTTCAAGCTCGACGAATGAGCCTGTCCTCATTCCGCAGAAGCGCAGAGATGATGCAGCCCCGACAGGACAGGTGTAGCAGCGACGGTTCCATATTGCTGGACCATGCCAAGACTCTCACCGGCGCTGCGTTTGTTCATGCGATTTCGCCCAGCCTGTCGTATGCGCCCACCGCGCGCAAGGCGTCGACAATGCGTTCCGGCATCAACGGTGTTTCCGTAAAATGCATGCCGAATTCGGCCAGGGCATCCTCCGCCGCGGCGACGATCGCGGCGGCCGCCGGAATAGTGCCACCCTCGCCGGCGCCCTTGACGCCCAGGGGATTAAGCGGGGTTGGGCTTTCGACGTGCGTAATCTTGCAGACCGGCACGTCAGTCGCCAGCGGGATAAGATAGTCAGCGAAAGTCGTCGTCAGGGGCTGCGCGTTCTCATCATACCGCATCCATTCAAACAGCGCATTTCCGATGCCGTGCGCAACGCCGCCCTGAATCTGCCCGTCGACAATCATTGGATTGATGATAGTGCCGCTGTCGTGCGCGACGACATAGTTCACGATTGTCACGGTCCCTGTCATCGGGTCGACCTCGACCTCGACGAGATGCGTGCCTGAACAGTATGACGCCTGTGGTGGCGTGAAATAGGCGGTGTGCTCGAGCCCCGGTATCTGGTCGGGCGCGAACGAGAAGCCCGGCATGCCTTGCGCCAAGCGGGCGAGCTCGCGGAATGTGAGCGAGGGACGATTGCCGCTGCGGACGACCGCGATGCCGTCGTCCACGTCGATTTCGTTTTCCGCCACGCCGAGCGTTTGTGCCGCCAGCTTGACGATCTGCGTGCGCACGGCTGTGCCGGCGATCTTGGCAGACGAGCCCGCGTTCACCGCCTGCCGGCTGGCGAATGCGCCGACGCCTTGCGGGATCGCCGCGGTGTCGCCGACGGTCACGACGATGTCTTCGAAACGGCATCCGACCTGGTCGGCGACGATTTGGCTCAAGCTGGTGCGCGTGCCCTGCCCCTGGTTGGTCGCGCCGGTCGCCACCGCCACCTTGCCATTCGTCAGCACACGCACCGTCACTCCCTCATAGGGTCCGAGCCCGGTGCCTTCTACGTAGTTGCCGATGCCGATGCCGAGGAAGCGCCCCTGGGCACGCGCTGCGGCCTTGCGCTGCTTGAAGCCGGCGTAATCGATCATGCGCAGCGCTTCCTGCTGTGCTTTGGGATAATCGCCACTGTCGTAAATCAAAGGCTTGCCGTCGCGGAAGGTCAGGCCGACGGCATAGGGCATCTGCTGCGGCTGGATGAAGTTGTGGAAGCGCACCTCGGCTGCATCAAGCTTAAGCTCGCGCGCGACCCGGTCCATGAGCCGCTCCATAGCGAACACTGCCTGCGGCCGGCCGGCGCCGCGCACCGGCGTGGTTGCCACCTTGTTTGTCAGCACGACTTTGACGTCGAGCGCATAGTTCGGGATCACATAGGGCCCCGGCATAGTCGCCGCGGCGATATAGGGCATGATGATGCCCCACGGCACGAACGCGCCGGTGTCATGCAGCAGCGTGCCGCGCACGCCCAGAATCTTGCCGCCGTTGTCGACGGCGATGGACACGGTCCATAATTGATCGCGCTCTTGTGTCGCGCACATAAAATGCTCGCGGCGATCTTCGATCCACTTGACCGGCCGCTTCAGTTTGAGCGCCACTGCCGGAATGACCGCCTCCTCGGCATAGAAAATTGCCTTCGGGCCGAAGCCGCCGCCGACATCGGGCGCGATCACTCGGATCGATTCGAGATCGCGATCGAGCAGATCGGCCAGCATGTGGCGGCAGATATGGGGCGTCTGCGTCGCCGACCAGACGGTAAGCAGGCCGCTGATGGAATCTGCATTGGCAACGACGGCGCGCGTCTCCATGGCCATGCCGCCACCGCGGTGCTGCCAGATCTCCTCGGCAAATACGTGCGGCGCCGCAGCAAAGGCAGCGTCGGCATCGCCATAATCCATGCGGAATCTCGAGGCAATGTTGTCGTCGAGCGTAAGATGAGTGCGCGGCGCGTCCGGCTTATCGGCGTTGCGGTAGTCACTCACCGCCGGCAGCACGTCGTAATCGACGTCGATTAGAGCGATGGCATCTTCCGCGATATAGCGGCTGTCCGCCAACACGACCGCGACAGCCTGACCGACGTAACAGACTTCATCGCGCGCCAGGCAATTTTGGGTGAGCGAGGCCGCGATTGCCGGGTTGGGCACCAGCATCGGCATACGGCTGAGGTCCATAGGCGGCGGCAGGTCATCAGCCGTGAGCACGGCGTGGACACCGGGCAGCGCGCTCGCCGCCGAGGCGTCGATGCCCCCAATTCGCGCGTGGGCATGGGGCGAACGCAAAAAACACGCGTTGAGCATGCCGGGATACTTCACATCGTCGACGAAGCGGCCACGCCCGCTGAGCAGCGCCGGATCTTCCACCCGCGCGACGCGCGCACCGAATTGTTTCGCGCCCATGGTTCAGCTTCCCTGTTGCGCGCGCAGACGGCGTGCCGCTTCGAGCGCCGCCGACACGATGCCGGCATAACCAGTGCAACGGCACAAATTGCCGGTCAGCCCGTCTCGCACCTCGCTTTCGGTCGGATCAGGATTGTCGCGCAGCAGTTCGGTTAAGGTCATCAGCATGCCGGGCGTGCAGAAACCGCATTGCAATCCGTGCTGGTCCTGGAACGCCTGCTGCAAAACGTTCAGCTTGCCCTCGGCTGGGGCCAAGCCCTCGACCGTCGTGATCTCGCAGCCGTCGGCCTGCACGGCAAAGGTCAGGCACGAGCGTGCGGTGCGGCCGTCGATCAGCACAGTGCAGGCACCGCATACGCCGTGTTCGCAGCCGACGTGCGTCCCGGTAAGGGCGAGTTCGTGGCGAAGAAGATCCGCCAGCAATAGCCGCGACTCGACTTCCCGCTCGTAACGCTGTCCATTGACCGTTAGCGAAATAGCGCGTGTTGCCATCGGGGATTCCTCAGATGCGGACGCCGCAGCGCGCAGCGGCGTCGCGCAAGGCGCGAAACACCAGCACCTCCGCCAGATGACGACGGTAGTGGGCGCTGGCGTGAATATCGCTGACCGGCGTGATCGTCTTGACGGCGGCAGCCGCCGCTTGCGCCACGGCGCGATCGAAGCGCTTGCCGGTAAGCATCCGTTCAGCTTCGGCTATGCGCAGCGGTCCGGTACCGACGCCACACAAGGCCAGCGACACGCGCCGTACCGTCTGGTCCGGCGCAAGATCGAGTAGTGCCGCGGCACCGACGATGGCGAAATCACCCCGCCGCCGGGCAAACTCATGAAAGCTGTAGCCATGGCCGGCCGGCCATAACGGGATTTCGATTGCCGTGATGATTTCATTCGACTCGACAGCGGTCGTCATGAACGCCACGGCGAATTCCGCGAACGGAACCCGGCGCGTGCCGCCCGCACTCGTAATGTCGATGACCGCGTCATGCACCGCGCAGACGGTTGGTTGCTCAGCCGCCGGATCGGCGTGCGCGAGACTGCCGCCAATGGTGCCGCGGTTGCGCGTTTGCCGATGGCCGACATGACACAGCGCCTCGCGCAAAAGCGGACAGTGATGCGCAACCTCCGGCGAGAATTCTAGATCGCGCTGCCGCGTCATGGCGCCAATTCGCATTTTGCCGCTGTCGACGCTGATGCCGGCCAGGCCCTCGATCTTGGCAAGATCAACGATGTGATCGACGATCACGTAGCGGAAATTCATCATCGGCACCAGCGATTGGCCGCCGGCGAGAACTTTCGCATTGTCGAGGCTTGCGAGAAGTGCCGTCGCCTCCTCGGTTGAACGCGGCGCGTGATATGTGAATGGCGCTGGTTTCATCGATCGAAGATATGGACGGTGCAGATATCGCCGCCGAATGAGGTGGCCCAGAACGACGATAACTCGGCATATCCACGCTTCATCATTGTGAACGTTTTATCTTAAAGCGAACGAACCACCGTCGGACCAAGGCTACAAGCAGGGCAAAGACCGAGATTGCGGGTGCTGGTGCCGCCGGCCTGGCGGTCGGCACGGCGCCGGCCGTAACCGGCCGAGTCGATTCAATCATATGGCTGAGATTCTGCGCGAATGTATCGATCATCACCTGCGCCACGTCGGCGATCACGCCCTGTGCGCGGCCATATTGCGCAACCGCGCCGGCGAGCGCGATGTCGCTGACGATATCGACGCGCGTGCCGCCGCCGTCAGGTGACAGCCGGAAGCTCACGTCCGCTTGTGCGGAGCCGCGGCCTTTCTCCTCCGTGCCCGAAGCGGTCGCCCGCACCAGATGCTGCGTCTCATCGACTTCGACCAGGCGCGCCCGCCCGCGAAAAGCGACCGAAACTGGGCCAAGCCTCGCCTTCACCTGACCGCGGTAGCTGCGTTCATCCTCGACAGCAAGCAATTCCGCCCCCGGCATGCAGGGCACAAGCGGCGGAATGTCGAGCAGGGTCGTCCATGCGCTTTCCATTGCCAGATCGATACGAAAAGAATTTTCGATCTTCATGCGCGGCGTCTCGCCAAGACTTGCATGGCCGAGCTACCTTCGCGCGCGAACCGCAAGAGCCAATCGCGCAACGTGTACCGACGTGCCAAGTGCGGCGCACAGAGATTTTCGGAACAACTCGGCGCACGCATCACGTGGCTCTGCGGCTTATTCCGCTGAACGGAATGAAATCTTATTGAAAAGAGATCATCGCCAGGCGGCTGTCAAGACTATGCTGCGATGAAATTTCCCCCGTAGCGCCGCATGACGGCATGGGTGTCATGCTGAAACAGGCAACGCCCCTCCTCTCCGCAAACGCGCGGCGATGATTTTCTCTATTTTCTCCGCCGGTTCTTTGATTTGGCGAAGAGGGGCGCCTTGCTCGAAGCCCGCCCCGCAATTGTCGCGCCCCATTTCCGTTCAATCTTCCGCGTCTCGTCCTGCGTCAGCGCCGACGTCGGCGGGAATTTGTCCATCCAGGCGAACGGTCGTACCGCCTCGATGATTGCCTTGGAATGGGAGGTAGCGCCGGAGCTCTTGTCTTCGGTTGGGATGCGCGGATCGAGCGCCGAGCTCCAAGCGTTGCGCACGATGTCGATCTGCTCGGAGGGCTCGCAGCGCGTCGTCACCGCCCACATCACGTCGGCGAGATTGGACGGATCGACATCGTCGTCGACCACGACGATGAGTCGTCCCATATAGCTGTTGGCCGCCGCGATCAATGCCGCTCGCTTGGCATGGCCGGCGTAGCGCTGCTTGAGCGCTACTACGGTCATGAGCTGGGCCACGTGCTGCCAAACGCCGACCACGTCGGTGACGCCGGCCATCTCCAGATTGCTCCAGATCGAGGCGGCGCGGAACGGCAAGCCGAAATGAAAGCGCGGCGGCTTCATGGGCGGGGAGCCAAGCAGGATCGGATCGCTGCGATGGTGTATAGCCTTCACCTCCATTACCGCGCACGGCCGCTTGTCGGCGGCGTAGTAGCCGGTGAACTCTCCGAACGGTCCTTCCGGCAGCGTCAGCTCGCTCGCCGGCAGAAATTCGCCTTCGAGGATGCTTTCGGCCTGTGCTGGCAGCGGCAGGCCGGTGAGCGGGCCAGACAGCACTTCGATTGGGGCACCCTTGATCGCACCGGCGAAGCCGTATTCCGACTGACCGGTTGGTAAATACTCGAACCCGGCAATGAACAGCGCCGGGTCCTCGCCATTGACGACGGCGATCGGACAGGCCTCGCCCTTGTCCCAGTATTTCCGGGCGATGATTGCGCCGTGCCGACCTTGGTGGTCGAATTGGATGGTGACTTTGCTCTTGCTGTGGACCTGGACGCGGTAGATTGAGGCGTTGATCCAGCCGGTGTCGGGATCGCGCAGGATGACCAGCGAGCCCGAACCGATGAAGGGCCCGCCATCCTTGCGGTGCCAATAGGGCGCCGGCAATGTGCGCAAATCGACCTGCCTTCCGTTCGTCGAATTTTCCAAGAATGGCGCATCTTTCACTGTGATGGGCCGCTGCGCCTTCATTGTTTTCCGCTTCTCCATCCAAACCTTGAGCGCGTCGAGCGGCGCGAGACTCGGATCGATACCGAGCGCAAGAGCCGCGCGTTGCGGCGTCGTTGTGGCGTTGGTGAAGACACGAAATCCCTTCGGGTAGCCCTTGATACGGTCGAAAAGCAACGCCGGGCATTCCGGGCTCCCTGCCGCAACCTCTGTTATGCCGCCGATCTCGAAATGTGGGTCAGCGCCGTCGACGTGCCGGAGCACGCCGAGCCCCTCGACTTGCTTGATGAATCCGCGCAAACCTTTGTAGATCACTGTCGACTCCAATGCGCGCAACATTGAATTGAACGTACAGCTTCTTGGCGCTGCCCAAAGCCTAATACAGCCGGCGGACAATGGCGAATGGGGTGAAATTCTTAGAAGCGGTGCATCCGGAATATATGCTTTGTCGTTGGCGACGAGGCCGGCTGCGCTTTCAGCGCATGCATGTTATGAAGACGGACGAAGTAAGATAGTTGGCTCGGTGTAGGTGGCGGTGGAGCGATGACCGATAAAATTTGGGGTTGGAGCGCTGCTCGAATTGCTCAAGCCGTTAGAAGCCGCGACATTTCATGTCGCGCGGCCGTCGAGAGCTGCCTGGAGAGAGTCAACGAGGTCAACCCTTACCTCAACGCCATCGTAGATTATTTCCCCGAGGACGCTCTTACTGCCGCCGATCGCGCCGACAAAGCGGTCGCCCGTGGTGATGACCTCGGGCCCCTCCATGGCGTTCCGGTAACCATCAAGATCAACATCGATTATGCCGGAAGAGCGACGACCAATGGCGTGGTCGCATTCAAGGATGTGATCGCTTCCGACGACGCCCCGCCGGTGACGAATTGGAAGAAGGCCGGCGCAATCGTGGTCGGCCGCACCAACGTTCCGGCATTCTCCACCCGCTATTTCACCGACAACGAACTGTATGGCCGCACCCTTAACCCCTGGAACAAGGGTATCACACCGGGCGGCTCCAGCGGCGGCGCGGCCAGCGCCATCGCCGCCGGCATGGGTGCACTCGCCCATGGCAACGACCGGGCAGGTTCGATTCGGAGCCCCGCCTATGCCTGCGGCGTCTATGGCATCCGCCCCTCCTTTGGCCGCGTTGCAGCGTTCAATGCGTCGGCCAAGGCAGACCGGCCGCTGTCGAGTCAATTTGCCGACGTGCAAGGGCTGCTTGGTCGATCCATTGCCGATCTGCGACTGGGCCTACGCGCCATGGCCGCACGCGATCCGCGCGATCCGTGGTGGGTGCCCGCTCCCCTGCTCGACCGGGACGCCGAAAAAAGCGAACCGCGTCGGGTCGCACTGGTGACGGAGTTGCAAGGCGCCGTTGTCGCGCCGCAAGTCTCCGATGCGGTGCGTCAGGCGGGCCGCTGGCTCGAAGATGCCGGCTATCACGTCGATAATGTCACACCACCAAAGCTTGCCGAGGCCGCGCAGCTATTCTTCGGCCTGGTGATGACCGAGGAGCGGGCCGGTCCGCAATCCGTCATCGACAAATTCGGCGAAGCCGCAGTGCGCCGTGCGCGGGGCGCTACCCTCACCTACGCCAAGCAATTCGACGCCGCCGAATACATTGCTGCCCTCACCAGCCGCGCTTCGCTGGTACGGGCGGTTTCTTTGTTCCTCGAGCAGTATCCGCTGATCGTGCTGCCGGTCTCATGGCAATTGCCGACAGTGATCGATGCCGATCAGAAAGGTGAAAAGGCGGTGCACGCAATGCTCGACGGGTTTCAGCCATTAGTTGCGATATCAATTCTCGGCTTATCGAGCGTTGCGGCGCCGATCGCGCTTTCCAACGGAATCCCGGTCGGCGTTCAACTCGTCGCCAGCCGATTCCGCGAGGACATCTGTTTCGCTGCCGGCGAGATTCTTGAAAGCCGGACACCGGTGCAAACGCCAATCGATCCTATCTTGGACGCCGCACCGAATGACTGACCGATCAACGCGACATAAGCGCGCGCGCAGGTGACCGCTCCAGCACCGTGTGTATGGGATCGACATCGACCGCCGGTTCGGTAGGGTTGCCGCCCCAATCGTGAGTTATATCAACTCTGCGGCCTAGTCAGCGCTTGGCAAAAAGGGGGCAACACGGCAAGGTGCCCGAGCGGGGTGTATCGTCAAGGTCGGGATCGGGGGGTCTCGTGCAGCGCCTGACCGGCTTCATCTTCAAGTTTATTCGGTTGCTGCTCGGCACCGCTCTGCTGCTCAGCGTGCTGCTGATTTGCGCCAATGCGTTCGGCCGCTACGTGCTGCATGCACCAATCATCTGGGCCGAGGAAGTGCTGGGCTATGTCCTGGTGTGGGTCGTCTATCTGGGGGCAGTGGATGTCACCAGAGACGGCGGCCATTTGAGCATGGACCTGATCACCCATTCGTTGAACCCGCGGTGGCGCCGTCCAGTCGAGCTTCTCAGGAATCTGGTGTTTCTCGCTGTTTGCGTACTGATCACTTATCAGGCCATCGGGTCGATTTCCGAATTCAGCCACTACAGCCAGATCGCCGGGTTGCCAATGAACGTGTTGCACACCGTCATACCGGTGTCGTTCGTCTTGATGTTCTTTCTGGTGGCGGCGCGCTGCATCCGGATCGTGTTCATGGCCGATGCCGATGAGGGCACCGAGCAGAAGCAGGCAACCGAGGCGCCGCCGTTATGATTTTCGCCGTGGTCATTCTGCCCATCGTCTTGTTGTTGATGGGGCTGCCGATCTTCACGGTGTTGATGGCGTCGGGAGCGGTGACCCTGATCTGGGTCATGGATCTGCCAATCGGACTCATTCAGACGACGTTGTTCGGCAGCCTCGACAACTACAACCTGATCGCCGTGCCGTTCTTTATTTTGGCTGGCGCGGTCATGACCCAAGGCGGCATTTCCGGACGGCTGATCGATTGGGTGCTTTCGATTTTCGGCGGCATGCGTGGCAGCCTCGGGCTCACGACAGTGGGCGCCTGCACGGCGTTCGGTGCGATTTCCGGATCGAGTCCCGCCACGGTCGCCGCCATCGGCGGCATGCTCTACCCTTCACTCCGCGAGAAGGGTTATCCCGAATCCGTAGCGAGCGCCCTGCTGACTGCGTCAGGCGCCATCGCCACCATCATCCCGCCTTCGATTGCGATGATTCTTTACGGCGTCGCCGCCGAGGAGTCGGTGCGCTTTCTGTTCATTGGCGGAATTCTGCCCGGCATACTCACCGCGATGCTGATGGGAATGTATATCTACTTCACCGCGCGCCGATTCGACATTCGCGAGGGCGGCAGTTGGTCGCTGGCCCAGATTCGCACGACGACGGCGCGGAGCGGTTGGGCCCTGGGAACGCCGCTGATCATATTGGGCGGCATCTACTTAGGCGTCTTTTCACCGACCGAAGCGGCCGGCGTCGCCTGCCTCTACGCGATTGTGGTGACGGTGCTGATTTATCGCGACCTTTCGCTCGCGGGACTTTGGAAGGTGACGACGCAATCGGTTTATCTGACGGCGCAGGTGTTGATTATTGTCGGTGCGGCCACTTTGATGGCCCGGTTGCTGACCATTGCTGAAGTGCCGCAAACCGTTGTCACCTGGATCGAGGCGCTGAAACTCACGCCCTGGATGGTGATGCTGCTCATCAACTTGCTCCTGCTGACCGTGGGCTGCGTTCTCGATCCGGCATCCGCCATCCTCGTGCTGGCGCCGATTCTGAAGCCGGTGGTTGTGGCCGCGGGCATCGATCCCGTGCATTTCGGCGTCGTCATGACGGTCAACCTAAGCATCGGCATGTTCACCCCGCCCTTCGGGCTCAACATTTTCGTCACCCAGGCGATGTTCAAGGTACCGCTGCCGGTGCTTTACCGTGGGCTCGCGCCGTTGATCCTCGTCAACCTGGTGGCGCTCGCAATCATCAGCAATTGGCCCTGGCTAACCCTCGCGCTTGTGCACGCGTTGGGCTAGATTATTCTATCCAAATAAGGCGAGAGAGAACAATTTTCCACGCTTGAAAAGGGAGAGGACGAGATGGAAAAGATCACAAGAAGACTGACGGGAGTCGCTGCGGCGGCTTTCATGGCCTGTCTGCTGCCGGCGACGACACAGGCAGCGGACTTCACCATGCGGATCGGCATGGTGACGATTAACGATACGCAGCATGCCTTCGCGAAGAAGTATGCCGAGGAACTGATGAAGAGGACCAAAGGAAAGATAAAGGTCGAGGTATTTCCTGCGGCTCAACTCGGCAAGATACCGACCCAGATCGAGAATTTGAAGCTTGGTGCGCAAGCCGGGTTTGTTGTGCCGGCCGACTTCTTCTCCGGCATCAACAAGGCGTTCCAGGTAACGGATGCACCAGGCATTTACAAGAGCTTCTGGCATGCCCAGAACGCGGTCACTGATCCTGCCTTCCGTGACAAATTCTTGAAGATTGCCGAAAAGAACGGCGTGATCGGCGCCGCGATTTGGAATTACGGTCCAACCTCGATCGCTTCGAGGTCGCCAATCCGGAAGATCGATGACATGAAGGGTCTCAAGATTCGCGTGCTGGCGACCAAGATGGAGAGCAAGGTCGCAAGCGTGCTCGGCATGACCGGCGTTCCGATGCCCCTTACCGCGGTCTTGCCGGCGATGCAGCAGAGCACTATTGACGGCTGCCGCAGTGCGATTTCGGTGATGGCCGCATTGAAATTCTACACCGCCAACAAGTACGTGACCGTTGTCGAATCGGGAATGATCATCAGCGTCCTGTGGGTCAGCAAGGCGTGGCTCAACAAGCTGCCCAAACCGTTGCAAAACGAAGTGATGAATACCGGACGGGATCTTCAGACCTGGGCGGGCCACAATGCCAAGGGCTTCATCGACCGGGCCGAGAAGTTGTGGAAGGACAACGGCGGCACGGTGCTGCGGCTTTCAGCCGCCGATCAGGCCGAGGTCATGCATCGTATGGCGCCACTGGGCGATGAATTCCTCGGGACCGACCCGGCCACCAAGGATATTTACGAATTGCTGAAGAAGAGCTTGGCCAAGGCTTCGGCCGAGGCACCGAAATCCTGATCTCGTTAGGCGCGGCTGGGGCACGTTTTCCGGACGGATAAAGAATGCGAGCGCACAACCTGCAAAGCGCTCCAGCCGGAAGTCCCACCGCGCCAACGCGATCCGCATCGATCCTGCCGCCGTGCCAAAATCGGACCACGCGTTCGACTACGTAATCGTTGGCGCGGGTTCGGCTGGCTGCACGCTGGCCAACCGCCTGACCGAGGATCGCGACGTCCGCGTGCTGGTGATCGAGGCCGGCGGCTCTGATCGCTGTCCGTTGATCAGCGTGCCGCTGGGCTGGGGCCGTATCCTGTTTCGGCGGCTGTTCGACTGGGGCTATTTCACCGAGCCCGAGCCGCAGCTCGACGGCCGTGAAATCGAATGCGCGCGTGGACGGGTCCTGGGGGGCTCATCCTCGATCAATGCGATGGCTTATGTTCGCGGCCATCGCGCCGACTACGACCGGTGGGCTGCCTCAGGACTGACGGGCTGGTCCTATGCCGATGTGCTGCCGTATTTCCGCAAGCAGGAAGACTGGGCGGGCGGGGCCGACAGCTATCGCGGCAGCGGCGGGCCGCTGACCACATTCCGTGCGCGTTATGCGGATCCGCTGGTCGATGCCTTCCTGGCGGCGGGAGAATCCGCCGGCCTCGGCGTGACCGAGGACTACAACGGCGCGCGCAATGAGGGCATCAGCCGGCTGCAATGGACGATCCGCAACGGCAAACGATGTAGCGCGACGGTGGCCTATCTGCGGCCAGCGCTGGCACGGGACAACCTAACGCTACGCGCCAACGCGCTGGCGCTACGCGTCGTCATCGACGGCGGGCACGCCGTCGGGGTTGAATACGAGTCCGGTGGCAGCGTCCAAGTCGCACACGCAGCACGTGAGGTGATTCTCGCCGGCGGCGTTATCAACTCGCCGCAACTTCTGATGCTGTCGGGCATCGGCAATCCGGATCATCTTGCAAGCCACGGCATCACTTGTGTGCACCTGCTGCCGGGTGTCGGTCAGAATCTGCAGGATCATATTACCGTCGGTGTCGAATACCAGCGCATCGGCGACGGCCCGTTTGTCAGCCGGCTGCGCTACGATATGATCGCGCT
Organism: uncultured Undibacter sp.; assembly: GCA_964384635.1. Taxonomy (GTDB): domain Bacteria; phylum Pseudomonadota; class Alphaproteobacteria; order Rhizobiales; family Xanthobacteraceae; genus Pseudolabrys. The sequence goes on along the minus strand of CAYLMY010000003.1, from coordinate 26,163 downwards.
GGCGATGGCGCAGGCCTATTTCCTCGGCACGGGATTTGCGACCGAGATGCCGGGCCCGGTTACAGGATTTTTCAAGTCTGATCCATCGCTGGCGCAGCCCGACATCCAATTGCTGTCGCGCCTTGTGCCGCCAGAATCGCAGCCCTGGTTCCCGGGGGTTCGGCCGCGCCCGCGCGATGCGTTCATGGTGCGGCCGGTAGTGCTGCATCCGGAGAGCCGCGGCGAGCTCAAGCTGCATTCGGCTGACCCCCGCGCCGCGCCGGCAATCCATCAGAACTTCCTGAGCGAGCCGAACGACTGGGAGACGTTGCGGCGAGGCATTGCGATGATGCGCGATCTGGTCGCGCAAAAGGTGCTCGATCCCTACCGCGGAAGTGAAATCCAGCCGGGTCCGGGCGTCACTTCCAAGGCCAGCATTGATGCCTTCATCCGGCGCACCGCCTGGACCGCGCATCATCCGCTCGGCACTTGCCGGATGGGCAAGGACGATGACGATTTGGCGGTGCTAGACACTCAGCTGCGGGTCCGCGGCATGCAAGGTCTGCGCGTGGTCGATGCTTCGGCCATGCCCGACATGGTGGGCGGAAACATAAATGCAGCGATCGTCATGATCGCCGAGAAAGCCGCAGACATTATCCGCGGTCATAAGGTAATGGCGCCCGCGACGATGTAATAGCGGATTCCGCATTCTTGTCCTGCGCAGGTGCCGGCACGAGCCGAGCCGGCCTGCAAAACGCGGCGCGTTTCAGGCGGCTACCGCCAGTTCGCAGGTCAGTGTTACCGGCTCCGGCAGTTCCTGGCCTTCGGTCTGTTCGTAGCCGATCGCCCGGAGCACGCCGGTCGCAGGACACATCTCGACCGCAAGGCGGGTCTGGGAATTGAGTACCGGTGGCGATACCCACCCGAACTCTCCCACAAAGGGACCAGGCCAGGCCGCAAGGTAGTCGCGTCTCGTGCGACTATTCTCGGCCGCTTCGCCGAAGGTGCGTGTGAATAGCGCCTCAGGGCCCACGCGTGCTTCCCAAGGCGGCCGGCTTCGCAACCAGTCGTTTGCGGCTCCGGTATCGTGGTCGCGGCTGGCGAAGCCGTCTTGCGTGCGCTCTATCACGCACCGCTCACCATGATCGCAGCCGACCAATGTGTAGATTACGGGACGGGCGACCGGCGTTGTCTCCAGGCGATGCTTTGCCTCACCGAAGGTCTTGCAGGTCTCAAACACCTCGCGCAGCAGATGGTCGGGCGGAATGGAACGGATTCCCCACGTTTGCCGCGCATTCAAGGCAATGTCATAGGGCCGCAGCCAAGGCCGCCGGGTGCGCCGCCGCATCGGAGCCTGGTTGATGCAGGCGGCGAAACGTCCCGGCGCCGCCGCCGTCAGAATTCCGACATAGCCCGGCCACGTCACGTTGTCGAAATCGCCGGCGGCGCCCCGCATCCGCGCCATTTCCAGGTGACGGCCGAGCCCCGGAAACGGCCAATCGAGCGTGCGCACGAGCCACGGCGCGCCGCCTTGTTCGCAGGCGAGCGTGGTGCAGCCCCACTGATAGCAGCCGTTGAGAAACCAGATGCCGGGAAATCCGAGCTCGGCCGCGATGGCGTGGACCTCCGCCGCATAGGGCGAGCGCGATCTCAAGAGCCAACGGCGAGTCACCCAGTCAATGGTCGGCAGCAGTCCCGCCGCGACGCGCGGCAACCAGCCAACACATTCGTCGCGCAGCGCCCGTGCACGCGCGCGGCCTTCCCTGGCGTGGCGCACGGGCCCGTCGTCCCGAACATCGATGATCGGGATGGAAGCAAGCCTCGGGGCCGACGGCGTCGTCATATGACTTCTCTCTTAAGAACGGCCTCGGTGTACAAAGCATAAAAGCTCAACCATCGCGTCAATTTAGGCGAATCCCTCACCTTATCAACGCGGATGATGTTTTTGGTACATGCAGTTTCTAAGCGGACGCTCGGCGCGCAGCAAGCGCGGTATCGTTCCAATCGGCGCTACCCAACGCCGCCGTCCGGCCCGCCAGCCGACCGGATGTGAACGCCCAGCCGAGATGATGCCCGTGGCCTTCGAGCAGAACACCACCCTGCCCGGCCGAGCCAACCGCATATAGGCCAGGGATAGGCTGACCATTCTTGTCAAGTACTTCAAAATTGCTGTTGATGCGAGCGCCGCCATCGGTAAACACGATCCAGCTCTTGACTGGGCCGAGCACGTAATACGGCGCCCGGTCGATTGCCGGCAGCCCGCTTGTGAGATTACGGTTGTATTGCTGCACAGTTGCTTCCAGCGCGTCTGGCTTCATTGCTAGCTTGGCGGCGAGTTCAGCGAGCGTGTTGCCCTGGGCAAAAATATCTTTGCGATTGCGCCGATAGTCAGCCAGGTAAGCATAGGCCACACCGGGAGCAGTGGAGATGAAATTTGGCCAGCCGCTGAACTCGCGGGCTATCTTGTCGTCCATCAGGATATAGGCAACGCGTTCGGGTTGGCGCGGAATCGCCAATTGCGGGCCGTCGCGCTCGTCGACGAAGCGCTTGCCATCCTTGTTGATGAGAATCGCGCCCTTCGCGAACAGGTTCAGCGACGGCGCGAGATTCGTCGTTACGAACATCATCAGGAACGGCCGCAACAGCCAAGATGGCAGGTAGTTCATCGACCACCGCATTACGAGCGCGATTGGCTTTATTGGGGGAATAAGCTCGATGACTTTCTTCTCGGGCGGAGCGACAAAGCGAATTTCAGGCCCAAGCATGATATCGCCATTGACGATCGTCCCGCCGGCCTCCTGCACCAAGCGCTGACCGTCACCCGTGCTGGCCGGATTGATGCCTTCCACGTCAGCCAGGTCAGCCGACATGAACTGACCCTTGAGTTCCTTGGCCGAGCTGTAGTCGCCGGTGGCAAGGATGACGCCGAGCTTCGCGTGGATGGTACGCCGAGGCCCCTGCTCGCCAGCGATCTCGACGCCGGTGATCCTCGCACCGTCGCGCGTCAGCTTCACCACCCGCGCGTTAACGCGTATGTCAACGCCCAGTCGTCGCGCCTGCTTTCTCAGATGATAAACAAACGAGCGCGCGTGCGGCAGCACGTTGTGCATGCGGGGCTGCCGGTGGGGCGGCTCGGGCATGGGCCCGAAGAAAACGACGCCCATATCCATCTGCCACTGCACCGTATCGGGTGAATGTTCGACCAGCAGCCGCCGCAGCTCGAGGTTGTCTTTTTCCGCAAAGCCGCGGTTATCGGCAAACAGTGCCATGTCCTCGAAGTGAGCCTGGGGAATATCGTGAACGCCCTTGGCGCGCTGAAGAGCGGTGCATGTGGCGGTCACCGAACCGACCGAGCGAATCGTCGTACCGCCGAGCGCTGCGTTCTTTTCGAGCAAGACCACACGCCGGCCAAAGCGCGCTGCTTCGATCGCGGCGGCCAGTCCGCTGCCGCCGCCGCCGACCACCACGACATCGAAGATTTCGCCCTGCTCCGCCATACCGGGAATTCCTTGTTCGCAGCCGTAAAACACGCCGTTGACGCCGGCCGCCATCGGTTTGTTACAATCATCCTCACTGGTTTCGGTTACCGAGCTCGCGCTGGCAGGTCGACAAGAGAGCTACTTTGACCGCCAGCCTAGGGGGCCGGAACAAAAACGCAAGAAGTGGGGTGACGCCGTGGGTCAAGATAACATTCATGTGGTGTTTGCCGAAGAAGACGCTTTGTTTCGGCTGATGGAAATGAGCCTGCGACGTGCGCTGACGCCCGAAGGCGAAAAGACATTGCGCTATTTTTTCGGTGAGGAGTTCGCCGCACCGCTCAAAGAACTCACCACCATGGCCGACAGGCTCGATTTGCCGCGGGACATCGCGGTGACCGTGTGTCAGGACGAAACGATACTTGAGCGGACATTGCCGTCGGCCGATTTTGTCGTTCTCGAGGCCTCAACGCTCGACAAACAGCGGGTCGAGGCCTGCCGCGGCAAAGCGCGACTGATTCAACAATTCGGCCGTTCCTACGGAAATATCGATGTCGCAACGGCGCGCCAACTGAATATTCCGGTTGCCAACCTGACGCGCCTGAGCAGTCAATCCAGCGCGGACCACATAACGGCGCTCATCCTCGCGCTTGCCCGCAATCTGCTTCAGGCTCATCGTTCAGTCGTCGGACGGCGAGATCCATCGGCTAAGCCGTTATTTGCCAAAGACCCCCCGCGCAATAAATTTAACTGGGCGCAGATTCGAGGTTTCAAGGTGCTCTCGCGCAGCACCATTGGGTTCATCGGGCTCGGCGAGAATTCCGGATTCGTCGCCAAACGCATGCGCGACATGGGCATGCGCGTTCTTTATTTCAAGCGAAACCGGCTTAGCGCCGAGGAAGAAAACAAATTTGGCGGCGTTTCCTACGCGCCGCTTGATGAATTGCTGGCGCAATCCGATTTTGTATCGCTGCATATTCCCTATGGAAAGAATACCGAGAAATTCGCCGGGCGCGATTTTTTTGCCAAGATGAAACGCGGTGCGTATCTGATCAATTCAGCGCGCGGTGGCATTCTCGACGAAGTGGCGTTGTATGAAAGCCTCAAAAGCGGCCATCTGGCAGGCGCTGCTTTGGACGTCTACCGCTACGAGCCGGTGCCTGCGGATACGCCTCTGCTTGACCTCGAGAACGTTCTCTGGACGCCGCATATATCCGGGGGAGAACCCGAATATATGATCAACGAAAGTGAGGCGGTGCTGACCAATATTGCAAATGTCTTCCACGGAAGGCCTCCGCAGGGCCTGATACCGGAATTTGTTTCGTAAGGGTTGCAACCTCCGCATAAGCTGGGAAACAGCTGGCAAACTCATTAGCCGAGCCGTAACGCGTATTCTTATCTCGTCAACGAGCACGATGTTTCGGACGACGCAGTGGTCAAGCGGCTGCTCGCCGTCATCCTGTGTGTACCGCTAAAACCCAACAAATCCAGTCGCGTGCCCCCTATCGGCTCTTTCGAAGGCAGACGGTGCCCAGATCCTGGTCGCCCTCGGTCGTCACGACGGCACGGAAGTTTTCGTAGCCGTCCTTCCTGAACTCGACGCTGTATTTCCGGTCCTTGGTTAACTCCTTGATCCAGAAATCGCCGAAAGCGTCCGACTGGACGGTCACGGCCCCATTATCCGCAAGGTCGACCGCGGTGACGGCGACGTCGGCGATCACTTCGTCTCTCGCCTCATCGATCACCACGCCGGCAATCCACGGCTTTGGCAGGCCCTTCCAATAGACCCGCGGTTCGGCCTCGTATTCCGGATGATAGATTTCGAGCGGCTTGCCCCCGCCCTGCTTGAACACGCTGTCGGTCGCCTCGCCAAAGACGATGGCATCGTGCGGGCAGACCTCGGCGCAGCGGGGCAGCAGTCCCTCGTCGACCCGGTGGGCGCAGCCGGTGCACTTCTGCGCGATGCCGAGTTTCTCGTTCTTGTAAATGACATCGTAGGGACAGGCCTCCTGGCAGCGCCCGCAGCCGTTGCACATGGCGGGATCGATCCAGACCAGGCCGTCATCGCGCCGCTTGATGGCGCCGTCGGGACACGCCGTCATGCAAGGTGCCTTCTCGCAATGCTGGCAAAGCACCGGCAGGTAAGACATGCGGACGCGCGGCGTCACGCCCCGCTCCACCGGCAGGAGGTTGACCCAGAAGTGCCCGATGTCGGGCTGCGGCGCGGTCCACGGCGCATAGCCGTTGCCGACGTGCTCGTCCTTGCAGACGATGATGCAAAGGCTGCAGCCGCTGCACTTGTCGACGTCGATCAAGAACGACTTCTTGCCCATGGATTCAACCAAACTTTCCAGTCATCCCTGCAGCGCAGCGCCGCGATCGATGCCCGGGCTGGCTACGATGTCGGCGGCATCGACTTTCGACACCTGGGTCAGAAAGCCGCTGACATTCATCTCTGGAATGATGATCTCTTTGCCGACGCCGTATTTCTCTTCCGGCGACGGCGCGATTAGGTTGATGCACCCGCCCCTGTCGACGAGCTTGTTCTTAAGGGTGGCCGTGTCGATCTTGGCGCCATGGTCGATGGACAGAGCGCCGGGAATGATCCGCTCGGTCACCACGGCGCCGCACAGCACGCCGCCACGATCGTTATGAACCAGGATGATATCGCCGTCGGCGATGCCGCGCGGGGCGGCATCGCTCGGATGAATCCAGCACGGCTCGTACATGTAGCCGTCGGGTCCGCGTACCTTGCCGATCTCCCGGATCCAGTCGATGTCGTCGCCCTGCACGTGGAAGCGGAAGCGCGGATGGTTCGACATCACCGCCAGCGGGTAGTCCCGCGAACGCACGGAGCCTTGCTGCTCCGCATGCGGCACCCATTTCGCCAGCGGCGGCCTCTCGCGGTTGTCGCCATCTAGCGCGGCGATGCGCGACGACACGAATTCGATCTTGCCCGACGGCGTTTCCAGCCCACCCGCCGCGGCCCAGTACCAGTGCAGGCCGCCGTTATTGGGGCCGTAGCCATGCTCCTTCTTGATGTCCACCCACTCGTCCCAGGTCGGGCAGTCGTAGATGACGTGTTGCTTCTTTTTGAAATCTTCCCAATTCAAGCCGAGCTTGGTCTTGGCCAGCGTTCCTTCGTAAGCCTTCTTCAGCCATTCGTCCGCCGGCGGAAACGCCTTGTCGAGCCCGAGGCGCAGCCCGATCATGCGGTGAATTTCGTAATCGCTCCTGGAGTCGCCGACCGGCTCGATCGCCTGGTCCTGATAGAACAGGGACAGGATGTCGCTGCGCTGAACCGCCAGCAGATCCTCGTGTTCGTAACTCGTCTGCGCCGGCAGGATCAGATCGGAGAACGGGATGTCGTTCTCAAACCACGGATGCACGCCGACCACGAAGTCGATTTTCGGGCTGCGCAGCGCCTCCAGCCATTTCCAGCCGTGACCCCAGCTGCCCGGCTGGCTGCCGTTCTCGTTCCACACCATGCGGATGCCGGGATGGTCCTTGTTCGGCGGGAAATGGTAGCGCTTGAACTGGTCCTCGGTCTTGACCAAGGCGGCGGCCGTGCTGCGCCATTCAACGGAAGGACTGAGGATGGCCTCGGTGGCCAGCGTGCGCGGAATGAAGACCGGCGATTTCGGCCCGTGCCCGATCGCGTATTCGATCATCTCGCTGAAGGGGATGCCGTGGTGATCGACTTCCGGGTAGCGCGGCACTTGCGCCAGCGATTTCTTGTAGAAGGACGGCGCGCCGGTGCGCAGGAACTGCCGGCCGGGCTTGCCGATTCCCTGCATCGCCAGCGCATAGGCTTCCGCCCGCGCCACCAGATGCGACAGCGACCCGCGAATCTTCGGGCCGCCGAAATAGACCGATAGCGTGGTCTTCTTGCCGGCCCACTCACGGGCCAGCGCCCGAATGGTATGCGCCGGCACGCCGGTGATCTTCGCCGCCCAGGTGGCCGACTTCGCCACGCCGTCATCTTCACCCATCACATGCTTTTTGAACTCATCGAAACCGACTGTGTGCGTTTTGACATAGTCCTTGTCGTAGCTGCCCTCGACAATCCAGGTATGGGCCAGCGCGAAGTAGAGCGCGGCATCGGAATTCGGTTTCACCGGAATCCATTTGTCGGCGTGGATGGCGGCTGCATAATTCAGGTCAGGCGAGATGGCGACGATCTTGATGCCGGCGCGCTTGAGCCACTTGGGCATTTCCAGCGCGATCGATCCCGACATGCCGAGGCCGGTCGCCTCCGGATCATTGCCCGAGAAGATCACCATCTCGGCGTGCTCGAGCACGTCGTCCCAGACCGCGTCCTGATAGGGTTCGCCCAAGCAGCTATCGAAGCCCCAGACATGCTTGGCGCCCCAGTAATAGCCCTCCCAGCTATCGGGATTGCGTACCTGCTGCGTCCACCAACCCCAGCCAAGATGCTCGCGGATCATGTCGAAGAGATAGTGTCCCCAGAAATGCAGCGACTGCAGATAGCCGCTCTGACCGTGGCCGTCGGCCTGCACGAGAACCGGCTCCATAGAGCCGTACTTCTCGCGAATGCGGTTGAGTTGGTCGACGATGATGTCGAGCGCCTGATCCCAACTGATGCGCTTGTAGCCGCTGCGGCCGCGCTGCTCAGTGTTGGGGTTGTCGGGGCTCCAGTCGGTGCGCAACAGCGGATATTTTACGCGCGTTTCCGCGTGCACGCGGCGCTTGGCGGCAAACGCCAATGGCATCTGCACTTCTTTTTTCGGCCGGCTGAAACTGCCACGCGAGGTCTTGATCTCGTACAGCCGGACATCGTCGGGAATAAAGAAGGGCAGCGATCGGACGATCTTGCCGCCGTCGACGTGACAGACGAGGGGGAAATTCGACCGCGCCAAGCCGCTCGCAGGGTGGGAAACATAGATGACCCTGCGGGCTTGATCGTCGGACATCGATGACTCCACGCCGTCTGTTTGATAACACGATCATCACGCAGAACGCTGCGCTATAAACGCGGCCGGATCATAGCGATCCCATAAGACCGATCAAGGTGGGCTAGCGGAAAGGGAGAGCCGCCGCCGCCTTGCGCGTCCTGCTCGAAAAGCAGCGCAAAATCGCCGGCGGTGCAGCCACGCTGGGGATGCCTTTGACTCGATAGTACCCGACTTCGTCCATTACCCGCATGAACGGGAAATGCGTCTGGCAGCGGCGCACAAAAACGCTTGCGCCGCGCGCGCTGCCGGCCCGCGGACAAGCGTCCGCGCCGCCTAGTCCGGGCGCGGAGCGCACCGCGATCGTCGGCGGGGTCCATGTCGGAGACGACAGTGCGTGACAACGAGTGAAGCGACTTGCAGCCCTAGGCCCGCGTTCCGCGCCCGGAACGAGCCGGCGCCCTCCGAGGGCAAAGGTCGGACGTTCGAATTGTTTCGGGCGCGCTATTTTCCGCCACCCACAGTGAGCGGCGGCGCCTTCAGGCGGCCTATGTCAGTTCACTCAGCACCGGCATGCGACGCGGCTGCGGCACGTAATAATTGCCGAGCTTCACCATCGGCCGTGGCTTGATCACGATCGACGCCAGCCGGTCGCCCAGCGCCTTGGGCGAGGTCGGCTTGATCAGGAATTCATGCGCGCCGCCGCGCAAGGCCTCGATCACGGTGGAGCGCTGGCCGCGGTTGGTCAGCATGATGATCGGCAAATTGGGGCGCGGGAACACGCCGGGCGAGCGCACGATGCGCATTACCTCCATGCCGTTGAGCACCGGCATGTCCCAATCCAGGAACATAACGTCCGGGTCGCAGGTGCGGATCGCCTCCAGCGCGACCAGCCCATCGGCGGCCTCGACCACCGACTTGGCGCCGAGATTCATCAGCATCGTGCGGGTGAGCCTGCGCATATAGAAATTGTTGTCGACAACCAGGATGCTGAGGCCCTGAATCAGTTTTTCAACCGACTTGTTGGTCAGCGAAAGCGACATATTCGGCATGAATTGCGCCACTGCCTGAGTCAATGTGGAGCCCCACGCTAGTTGAGAGGTTCTGCCATATTCCTAAGATCGGCCGGTCAATTTTTCGCAAACGCGACAGAGGCAAGGCTGAATTGGCTCGCAAACTGCGCGGGATGAGTTATTTTGTTTGGCTAACGCCGGGTTAATTCCGACAGCAAGGCAAGCAACATGAAAGAGCCTGGCCCCGATCATCCGATCACCATCGTGCCGACGGGCAAGCGCGTGTGCGTCAGCTTCGCCGGCAAGGTGATCGCCGACACAACGCAAGCGCTGACGCTGAATGAAGCGGGCTATCGGCCGGTACATTATATCCCGCGTGCCGACGCCGACATGAGCGCGCTCGAGCCCACCACCCACCGCAGCTATTGCCCCTACAAGGGCGACGCCAGCTATTTCACGATATCCATCGGCGGCCGCCGTGCCAACAACGCGGTGTGGAGCTACGAGCAGCCGTTTCCGGCGATGGCCGCGATCAAGGATCACCTGGCGTTCTATGCCAGCCGCGTCGACAAGATCGAGGAAATTGAGGCCTGACGGGGCCGTTCAACGATTTGGCAAGCATGCCGTGCTAGAGAACGCCCACGCATTTCATGGCGCGGGGGCACGCGCATGGCCGAGCTGAATTCTTCGACCGCACGCTCATTCGACTGGATCCTTTGGGCGATCGGCATTGCCATGGCTGGCGGCGGATTTTATTTGGCGCTGGTAGGTTTGGGTGTGACGGCACCGCCGAGCAAGCTGCACGGACCGAACTGGCTGGGCTTCGCCGCCGGGCTGGTGTTTTTGGCAGCCGGCCTTTCGGTGCTCGTGCGCGCCTGGCTGCACGTTCCCGACAAGCAGCCGAATTTGCCGGACAATGCGCCGGCGATCGCGGTGGCGGTCCAATGGCTGGCGACATTGACCATCATCGTCGCGCTCGCCAGCATCGGCACCTGGATCGCTTTCGGGCCGGGGCCTCGCCAATTTTCGATGTCGTTGCCGGTCTGGGGCTCGCTGGCTGAAATGATCGGCCGCGCGATGTTCGGCTTCGGCGCCATCATCACCTGGCTGATGGCGGCGCTCATGGCCTATGCCGGCGTGATGAAGATGCTCGGCAAGAAGCCCTAGTGTAGCCGCGGCGCTTTCAGGAACTTGGCGCGGTCGGATGAATTAACGGCCACGTCGAAGGTGACGCCCTCGCGATAAAGCGTGAGCGGCACTTCGACGCCCGCTTCGCCGAGCGACCAGACCTTGCGGTAGAAGGCGGCCAAGCTCGAAACGCGCTCGCCGGCGACCGACAGCACGACGTCGCCGGTTTTTAGTTCGGCGCGCGCCGCCGGCCCCTTGGGCGCGATGCCGACGATCACGATCTTGTCCTCGATTTCCGTTGAATAGAGGCCGAGCCATGGCCGCGTTGGCTTGTCGACGCGGCCGTATTTGCGCAGGTCTTCGAGGATCGGCTTTACCAGATCGATCGGCACCACCATGTTGAGATGCTCGTTGCGGCCCTCACGCATGCGCTCGACCTGCAGTGAGCCGATGCCGATCAGTTCGCCAGAAGGCGCGATCAAGCCGGTGCCGCCCCAGTTGGGATGCGCCGGATAGGTGAAGATCGCCTCGTCCAGCACGTATTCCCAATAGCCAGCGAATTCCTGCTTGGCGGCGATGCGGGCGGCAAGCGAATGGGTGCGCCCGCCGGCGCCGCCCATCACCACGCGCTCGCCGATCTCGACCGCAGCCGCCGAGCCGAGCGGCAGCGCCGGCAGATCCATGCGCTCGAGCGCCTGCACCAGGCCGAAGCCGGTCTCCTGGTCGTGGCCGAGCGCATGGCCCGGCGCCACGCTGCCGTCGCCGAAATGCAGCCAGACGGTCTCGGCCTCGGTAATTAAATAGCCGATGGTGAGCACCAGCCCATCGTCGATCAGCACGCCGTTGCCGGCACGTTCGACGCCGAGCGTGTCGGCGGTGAAGGCGTCGGGCGGAATGAGGGAATGCAGGCCCACGACGGAGGACAGCGCGCGCTCGAGATCGTAGCCGTAGTCTTCCGGGCGCGGCTGCGCGGCCGGCGGAACCTTCCATTCGAGCAGCGAGGCCATCGGTGCGCTCTCCTTGTCGCCTCTCCCCTCCCCGCATCATACGCAGATCGTCACGCGAGAGAAGCCGCCGCCGGCTGTGTTAGCATAACGCATGATCCCGCTTTCGGTCCTCGACCTGTCGCCGGTGTCGGCCGGCTCCAGCGCCGCGCAGGCGCTGCACAATACGCTCGATCTGGCGCGGCTCGCGGACCGGCTCGGGTTTACGCGCTACTGGGTGGCGGAGCACCACAACCTGCCGGCCATCGCCAGCTCGGCCCCCGACATCATGATCGGACAAATCGCCGCAGTGACCGAACGCGTGCGTGTCGGCTCCGGCGGCGTGATGCTGCCCAACCACGCCCCGCTCATGGTGGCCGAGCGCTTCAAGGTGCTGGAAGCGCTCTATCCCGGCCGCATCGATCTCGGCTTGGGCCGCGCGCCCGGCACCGATCCCGCCACCTCCTACATGTTGCGCCGGCGCCAGGGCATCAGCGAGGAGGACGATTTCCTCGAGCGCTTCCAGGAGCTGATGCTGCTGGAAACGCGCGGCTTTCCCGAAGGCCATCCGTTCTACAAGGTGCGCGCCATGCCGTCGGATGTGCCACTGCCGCCGATCTTCCTGCTCGGCTCCTCCGACTACTCGGCGCAATTGGCCGGCCAGATCGGCGCGGCCTTTGCATTCGCCCATCATTTCGCGACCTTCGACGCGGTGGAGGCGATGCGGCTTTATCGCGACAATTTCCGCGCCTCGCCCTCGCACGAGGAGCCCTATGCGATCCTGGCGACCCATGTGGTTTGCGCGGATAGCGACACGGAAGCCGAGCGGCTGGCGACTACGGTCGAGCTTAATTTCGTGCGACGCGCCAAGGGTGAATATCTCCCGCTCGCCTCGCCCGAGGAAGCAGCCAGCTACGCCTACACGCAGGTCGACAGGGCCCGCATCGCGCAAAATGCGAGCCGCCTCACCGTCGGCGCACCGGCGACCGTCAAGGCGCGGCTTGAGCCGCTGCTCGCGGCGACGCAGGCCGACGAATTGATGGTCACCGCCATGATCTTCGACCACACGGCCCGCAAGCATTCCTACGAATTGCTGGCGCAGGCCTTCATCGCGGGCACCGGGTAGTTTCCGCCCGACCCGCCGTGCTAAAAAGGCCAAGGGCGCGACCAGCGTTTACTCGATCGATTGACAAGAAACGGGAGGTTCCCTTGGGCCAGCAGTTCACCCTCACCACGACCGACAAGCACTCGCTCGGCGCCTACCGCGCCGATCCGCAAGGCAAGGCGAAAGGCGCCATCGTCGTGGTGCAGGAGATATTCGGCGTCAACCACCACATCCGCGCGGTCTGCGACCGGCTGGCGGCGCTCGGCTACGCCGCGGTGGCGCCGGCGGTGTTCGACCGTTTCGTGCGCGACTTCGAGTGCGGCTATACGCCCGACGAGATCGCCCATGCCCGGAGTTACCTGGGCAATCTCAACTGGGAACACATGACGGCGGACGTCGCCGCCGCCGCCGAGAACCTGAAAGGCGTGGGGCCACTGGGCGTGATCGGCTTTTGCATGGGCGGCACCGCCTCGTTCCTGGCGGCCTGCCGGCTGCCGGGCTTTGCCTGCGCGGTCGCCTTTTATGGCGGCATGATCGGCAAGTTCGCCGACGAGAAGCCGAAATGCCCATTACAAATGCATTTCGGCGAGAAGGACGAGAGCATTCCGATGGACGTGGTGGAGACCATCAAGCAGAAGCAGCCGCAGGCGGAAACTTATGTCTATCCGGGCGCCGCACACGGTTTCTATTGCGACGAGCGCGCCAGCTATAACAAAGCCGCCGCGGATCTGGCCTGGAGCCGGACGCAGGAGTTCCTCGGCAAGCATATGAAATAGAGCGCGGCGCAAACATCACGCTCGCCAAGCGCGGCCTCTCGCCGCCTCATCCTGAGGAGCATCGCGTTAGCGATGCGTCTCGAAGGATGGGGCGGCCACATGGTTCGAGACGCGCTGCTGCGCAGCGCTCCTCACCATGAGGCCGCGTTAGGCTTGAATTATTAGAACCACCGCTCCTTCACCACGACGGTATCGCCGGGGCGCAAGGGATAATTGAGTGGCACGTCGCCCTTGA
>CAYLMY010000003.1:0-12455 GCA_964384635.1 uncultured Undibacter sp. | reverse complement strand
ACCACGACGGTATCGCCGGGGCGCAAGGGATAATTGAGTGGCACGTCGCCCTTGAATTGCTGACCGGCCGCATTGCGGGTGAGCTCGACGGTCTGCTTTTTGGCGCGCGGCGAAAAGCCGCCGGCAACGGCGATAGCGTTCTCCGCCGTCATGTTGGGAACGAAAGGATATTGGCCGGGCGTGGTGACCTCGCCGAGGATGAAGAACGGCCGGTAGCCCTCGACCGTCACCGTCACATGCGGCTCGCGCACGTAACCCTGCTTGAGCCGCTCGCCGATCGTCCTGGCGAGCCGCTGGGTGGTGACGCCGCGCGCCGGCACGGTGCCGACCAGCGGCAGGCTGACATTGCCGCCGGCGTCGACCATGTATGTCCCGCTAATGCCCTCCTGCCCGAACACCACCACGCGCAGCTTGTCGCCGGAGTCGAGCGTGTAGCCCTGCTGATTAGCGGGCGGCGCATAGGCATAAGCATAAGGAGCCGCGACGTAGGGGCCGCCGGCGGCCTGCGGCGGGTGATATTGCAGTACGTAGGATAGCTGCGGTGCCTGCGCGTGTTGCGGCTGTGCGGCTGTGTGCCGCGTGTTGAACAGCCCGCGTTCGGTGCTCGGCTCGTATTGCGGCTGCGTATCGTTCTGCGGATAAGTCTGCTCGGCATATTGCGCCGACGCGTAAGCTTGCTGGGCGGCTTGCGGCGAGGAGAACAGCCCGCGGCTGTTGTTGTTGTTTTGCGCAGATTGCGCCGGCGCTTGGGGCTGCTGCGCGTAAGCCTGTTGATAGGCGCCCCGACTATATTGCTGCACCACAGGTATCGGCTGCCCGGTCGCCGGATCGACGGCGTAATAGGCTTGCTGCTGCCGCGCACAGGCGGCGGCCGCGAGCGCAATCAAGATCGGCAATAAAATTCGGGCTACCCGCATGAAAACGAATCCGGGATGGCGGGAAACTGAGGCCCGATTAACACTTTATATGGTTAACAAATCCTCACCGCCGGAGCCCCGGTGGCGCCCGGTGGGCTGGAAAAGCCACGGGTGCCCCACTTGGGCGCCCGGTTTTTGGGTTGCAAAGGCCGGCGCTTAAGCCGTCGCCAGCTTGGCGCCGGTGGGAATCGGGCACGACACGCCGGTGCCGCCCAGCCCGCAATAGCCGAACGGGTTCTTGGCCAGATATTGCTGGTGATAGTCCTGGGCGAAGTAGAACTCACCCGCCTCGACGATCTCTGTGCTGACCGGCTTATAGCCCTTCTTCTTCAGCTCAGCCTCGTACATGGCTTTCGAGGCCTCAGCGGCTTTGCGCTGAGCGGCGTTGAAGACATAGATACCGGAGCGATACTGCGTGCCGACATCGTTGCCCTGGCGCATGCCTTGGGTCGGGTCGTGGCTCTCCCAGAAGGTCTTGAGCAGCGCCTCATAGGAAATCTTGCTTGGATCGAAGACCACCAGCACCACCTCATTGTGGCCGGTGCGGCCCGAGCACACTTCCTCATAGGTCGGATTGGGTGTCAGCCCGCCGGCATAGCCGACCGCGGTGACGTGAATGCCGTCACCTAACTCCCAGAACTTGCGTTCGGCGCCCCAGAAGCAGCCGAGCCCGAACAGCGCCGTCTCCAAGCCGTCCGGATACGGACCTTTCAGCGCGCGATGATTGACGAAGTGCTCAGTTGCGGTGCGGATCGGCTGGCCGCGGCCGGGCAGCGCCTCGCCCGGCTTGGGCATCGCGATTTTCTTGAACCCGAACATGTTTGGATGTCTCCCTGCAACGTATGGCAGAAATATAGGCGCGGGTAAGCTTATCCGAAATGCGTTCGCCGATCACGTCTCGGATAGCGGCACGTACGCGGCCCTCACGCAGGCGCGAGGCTTGTCTGGCTCAAGGCCGGGCGTAGCCGATCAGCGGCTTCTTCTTGCGGCCGAGCAGGACGAAGATAATGCCGAAGATGCCAAGCACGCTCCAGCTTGGCGCCGCCAGCAAGGAGAGCATCACTGGGTCCCATAACACGCCATTGGCGTAGGATTGGATCTGCGGCTTGAGCTGGGCCAAGCTGCCGGCATTGATCAGGTCCCACAGCGCCCGCACGCTGGTGAGATAGAGGCTGTTGCCGGCGATCGACTTGGTGCCGTCATAGATCACCAGGATAAAGGCCGCGGCCAGGCACAACACGCCGATAAAGCGGAACAGGAAACGGATCATGGTCGAAATGTCTTCTCACGCGCCCATCGCGCACCGTTAACCCGCGCCGCGCTTCCGTTCAACCACCACCGCTGCCCAATCGGCTTGCCTTGAGCAAGCGCGCCTGCTTCCGCTAGGGTCCCCAGCGCCGGGCACCCCGGTCGCGTATATGGAGTCAAAATGCCCGCCAAGCCCCCCGCCGGTCCGACCCGGCCGACCTTTACCGACCAGGAAGCCCTGCAATTTCACAGCCGAGGGCGTCCCGGCAAGCTGGAGGTCGTCGCCACCAAGCCGATGGCGACCCAGCGCGACCTCTCGCTTGCCTATTCGCCGGGGGTGGCGGTGCCGGTGCTCGCCATCGCCGAGGATCCGACCCGCGCCTATGACTACACGGTCAAGGGCAATTTCGTCGCCATCATCACCAACGGCACGGCCATCCTGGGGCTGGGCAACCGCGGCGCGCTGGCGGCGAAGCCTGTGATGGAAGGCAAGGCGGTGCTGTTCAAGCGCTTCGCCGACATCGACTCCATCGACTTGGAAGTCTCGTCGGAGGACCCCGACGAGATTATCAATTGCGTGAAACTGCTCGGCGCCGGCTGGGGCGGCATCAACCTGGAAGACATCAAGGCGCCGGAATGCTTCGTGATCGAGCAGCGCTTACGCGAATTGATGGACATCCCAGTATTCCACGACGACCAACACGGCACCGCGATCATCTCCGCGGCGGGACTGATCAACGCGCTGCATCTCACCGGGCGCGACATCGCGGACACCAAGCTGGTCTGCAACGGCGCCGGCGCCGCCGGTATCGCCTGCCTGGAACTGCTCAAGGCGATCGGGCTGCGGCCCGAGAACATGATTCTGTGCGACACCAAGGGCGTGATTTACCAGGGCCGCACCGACGGCATGAACCAGTGGAAGTCGGCTCATGCCGCGAAGACCTCGGCGCGCACGCTCGCGGACGCGCTCAAAGGCGCCGACGTGTTCTTCGGCCTATCGGCCAAGGGTGCGGTGACGCAAGCCATGGTGAAGTCGATGGCCGACAAGCCGATCATTTTCGCCATGGCCAATCCCGATCCGGAAATTACCGTGGAGGAAGTGGCGGCGGTGCGCGATGACGCCATCATGGCGACCGGCCGCTCGGACTACCCCAACCAGATCAACAACGTGCTTGGCTTTCCCTACATCTTCCGCGGCGCGCTCGACGTGCGCGCCAGTGCCATCAATATGGAGATGAAGATCGCCGCGGCGCGCGCACTCGCCGCGTTGGCGCGCGAGGACGTGCCCGACGAGGTGGCCTCGGCCTACGGCGCGCGGCCGAAATTCGGGCCCGACTACATCATCCCGGTGCCGTTCGATCCGCGGCTGATCTCTTTCGTGCCGCCGGCGGTAGCCAAAGCTGCCATGGACACCGGCGTCGCCCGCAAGCCGATTGTCGACATGGATGGCTATGGCGAACAGTTACGCTCGCGCCGCGATCCGATTGCGGGGACGCTGGTGCAAGTGTTCAACCGGCTGCGCCGGCAGCCCAAGCGGGTGGTGTTCGCCGAGGGCGAGGAGGAGCAGGTGATCCGTGCCGCGGCGAGCTTCGTCCATCTCGGCCTCGGCAGCGCCCTGCTGGTCGGGCGCGAGGACCGTATGCGCGAGTCCGCGCGCGAGGCCGGCATCGAGCTTGGCGAGGGCATCGAGGTCATCAATGCCGCCATGTCGACCCGCAATGCCATCTATACCAATCACCTCTACGAGCGGCTGCAGCGGCACGGCTATCTGGTGCGCGACTGCCAGCGGCTGGTGAACACAGACCGCAATCACTTCGCCGCCTGCATGGTGGCGCTCGGCGACGCCGACGCCATGGTGACGGGCGTTACGCGCAATTTCTCGGTTGCGCTCGAGGATGTGCGCCGCGTGATCGACCCTAAGCCGGGCCACCGCGTGATCGGCGTCTCGCTGGTGGTGGCGCGCGGCCGCACCGTGCTCGTGGCCGACACCGCGGTGACAGAAATGCCGAACGCCGAGGAACTGGCCGAGATCGCCATCGAGGCGGCGGGCGTTGCACGCCGGCTCGGCTACGAGCCGCGACTAGCGCTGCTGGCTTTTTCCACCTTCGGCCACCCGGAGGGCGAGCGATCGGCGCGGGTGATCGAGGCGGTGCGGATCCTCGACAACAAGCGGGTCGATTTCGAATATGACGGCGAGATGGCCGCTGACGTCGCGCTCAATCCGGAACTGATGGGGCCCTATCCGTTCTGCCGCCTGTCGGGCCCGGCGAATGTGCTGGTGATGCCGGCGTTCCACTCGGCCTCGATTTCCACCAAAATGCTGCAGGAACTGGGCGGCGCTACCGTAATCGGGCCGCTCTTGGTCGGGCTCGACCAGCCCGTTCAGATCGTGCAACTCGGCGCCAAGGACAATCAGCTCGTCAACATGGCGGCACTGGCGGCTTACAATGTCAGCGGATAGCACATGATCCCGAAAAGCATGTCCTCGACTTGATCGGGGATGGGAGCCGGTTTTTGGAAAAGTTCATGCGCACAACGAACTGGCTAGAGACCGGCGGAGAACTTCGTTGAGCAAGCCCCTTTCCGGCGTGATCGCGGCGATTGCCACGCCCATCGATGACAATGGCGCCCCGGATCTCAAGCGGGCGGTGAAGCTCGCGCGCTACCTGCTCGACAACGGCTGCGACGGCCTCAACGTGCTCGGCACCACCGGCGAGGCCACTTCGTTCGCGCGCGAGGAGCGCATGGCGGTGATGAGCGCCTACAAGGCGGAAAGGCTGCCGCTCGACCGGTTGATGGTCGGCACCGGCGCCGCCGCGGTATCGGACGCGGTCGCGCTCACCCGCCACGCGGCGGAGCTCGGCTTCGCCGGCGCGCTGGTATTGCCGCCGTTCTACTACAAAGGCGTGCCAGACGACGGGCTCGCCGCCTATATCGGCGCGCTGGTGCAGGCGACGACCGACAAGCCGATCCCGCTCTATCTCTATCACTTCCCGGCCATGTCCGGCCTGCCCTGGCACTTGACGCTGATCAAGCGATTGCTGGAATCGTTCCCAACCCGCATCGTGGGCCTGAAAGATTCCTCCGGCGACATGGCTTACGCGCGCGCAGCGGCGGCGATATCGCCCGACTTCGCGGTGTTTCCATCGACCGAAGCGGCGCTGCTCGAGGCGCGCGGCGGTGCCTTTGCCGGCTGCATCTCGGCCACCGCCAACTGCAACGCCGATCTTTGCGCCCGCGCCTGGCGCGATGGCGACACCGCCGCACTCGATGCAGCGGTGATGATCCGCAAATTGTTCGACGGCAAGCCGCTGGTGTCGGGCGTGAAGGCGCTGCTCGCCCATATCCACGGCGATCCGGCGCTAGCGCGGGTGAAACCGCCGCTGGCGCCCCTATCGGCGGCCGATCGCGCTGCCGTGACTGCCGGCTACGACACGGTACGAGCCAAACGGGTCGCGTGAGGCGCCGATTCCCGGCGTTGACGCCCACGCGCGGCCTCACTATAAGCCTCAGCCTTGGTGGCGGGCTGTCTTGCCGCCGCAGCTTCTTGCAAAATCCGGCTGCTTGCGTCGGGAATTTCCGCGTTAGCGCCACGTTCAACGAGAGTCACATGGCCAATACCAAGTCCGCCCGCAAAGCCACGCGCCAGATCGCGCGCCGGACCGAAGTCAACAAAGCGCGTCGCTCGGCTCTGCGCGGCTCGATGCGCAAAGTCGAGGAAGCGATCGCCAGCGGCGACCGCGCGGCGGCCGCGGCAGCCCTGAAGGCGGCCGAGCCGGCGATCATGCGTGCCGCGCAACGCGGCGTCGTGCATAAGAATAATGCCAGCCGCAAGGTTTCGCGCCTTGCCCACTGCGTCGACAAGCTCGGAAAGCAGGCCTAAGACGCCCCGACATCGAGTCGGCGGTCGCGCTGGGCGTTTTTCGATCGAAATCGGATAGAAACGTCTGAACGTCGGCGTCCCAGGCACGCGACGAGCGCGCCGTTATCAAAACGTCATCAGCGCGTCAGAAAAATTTGCCCAGCGCGGTTTAGCATAACACGCCGAAGCCTCGGCGCGCGCGAAGTTCGACAACACGCGTGTTTCATCGCGTGGGTTACCTTGGTATATCGATCAAGAATTTTTGCGCACCGAGAATAGCTTAACGTCAATGCAGGACCAAGGACCCGGAAATGCCCGTGTGACAAGGGTTTTGCGCTCGTAGCGTCAAAAAATATTTTGCCGCCGCGGCACGCCGGCAACAGTCATCGACTTGTTAAATTCTATGCGACTCATCAACACCTTGCCGAGTGATTCTCAGCTGGCGATACCGCCGAAGTGACCCGCCAACGCGGCGCATCGTGCGCTGTGCTGCAGCGACTCTCGAAATTCATTGCCGACGCTGAGTGCTTGTGTATTTTCTAAAACGCGTTCGGGCTTCCCCGGACGGCTCAGAAAAAGGTCCCGGCATACGCTCATCAGAGGATGAGGACGGCTCTCGTCTGCCTGTTGCTGACGCATTCGGTCGTTCAAAGTGCCGGGCTGGTTGGATACCGCATTGGATTTAGCGGTTTCCATGGGGGTTGGCGGTAACAGAGTAAGTCAACTGAAATCGACACCGCAAATGCGCACTGTCGCCGAAGGCGGGCGCGAAAAACGATCAGGCGAGAACCTGCAAACACGTAGGGGGACTGGATTATGACAGGAACGGGAACGGCGACCAACATCGGCACAAGTAAGTGCATAGCGTTCGAAGCGGGACAGCACCCCGCCATTACTCCTCCCGCCGCCGAATGCGCGCTTTCCGCTCTTGCAGTTTCTTTAAATCTTGATTGGTCCACGTTCACGACCGGAGTTCGAGGCGCCGTCCCGCCGCCGGTGGGCTGAGGCGCAGCTTCCTCGAACCTTCGGTGTCGTGCCGCCGGCCCAAAAGCCCTTAGCGGAACCGGTTTCCCCGACGACATCATCGAGTGAGTGACGTTGCGTTCCGTTCCCGGTGCGTCGGCGGCGTTGAGTGCCGCCAGGCCGAGCAACCTGAGTCCGTTTCAACCATTCAACGCAAACGAGAAGAAAAAAATGTCCAACGCGGATCAGGAGAACTGGTCACGGGTCAAGGAACGCCTGCGCGCGGAAGTTGGCGACGACGTCTATTCGAGCTGGTTTGCACGCATGGACCTGGAAGCGATCGAGGACGGCACCGTGCGCCTGTCGGTGCCGACCCGCTTCCTCAAGAGCTGGATCCAGTCGCACTACGCCGAACGCGTGCTGGCCTGCTGGCAAGCCCAAGAAACCAAAGTCGGTCGCATCGAGCTGATCGTGCGCTCGGCGGTGCTGCGCTCGGCGGTGGCCAAGCCAAAGCCCGAACTTGAGCCCTCCGGCAATACCGCCGGCCGTTTCGCCAACGGAAACGGGCCCGGAAACGGCCGTCCGATGCCGGCCGGCGACCCCGGCGTGCATGAGGCGCTCGGCGGCTCGCCGCTCGATGCCCGCCTCACCTTCGAGAGCTTCGTGGTCGGCCGCTCCAATACGCTGGCACACGCCGCCGCCAAGCAAGTGGCCGCTGCCAAGCGGTCCGACCCGGTGATGTTCAACCCGCTCTACATCCATGCCGGCGTCGGCCTCGGCAAGACGCACCTGTTGCAGGCGATCACTTGGGCCGGAAACGCCGCCGGCGAGCGCAAGGTGCTCTACCTCACCGCCGAGAAATTCATGTACGGCTTCGTCTCGGCGCTGCGCACGCAGACCGCGCTTGCCTTCAAGGAGGCGCTGCGCGGCATCGGCGTGTTGGTGATCGACGACCTGCAATTCCTGCAAGGCAAGTCGACCCAGGCCGAGTTTTGTCACACGCTCAACGCGCTGATCGATGCCGGCCGCCAGGTGATCATCGCCTCCGACCGGCCGCCCTCGGAGCTCGAAAGCCTCGACGACCGGGTGCGCTCGCGGCTGGCCGGCGGGCTGGTAGTGGAGATGGGCCCGCTCGGCGAGGAACTGCGTTTCGAGATCCTGAAAGCCCGCGTGACGGCGGCGCGTTCGCACCATCCGAGTTTCGACGTGCCGCTGCCGGTGCTCGGCTATATCGCCAAGACCGTCACCCATAACGGCCGCGATCTGGAAGGCGCGCTCAACCGCCTGCTCGCCCATAACAAGCTCACTGGCCATGCCGTCACTTTGGAGATGGCCGAGCGCGAGGTGCGCGACCTGATCCGCCCGCAGGAACCTAAGCGGGTCAAGATCGAGGACATCCAGCGGGTGGTGGCGCGCCAGTACAATGTCAGCCGCTCCGACCTGCTGTCGTCACGACGCACCGCCAACGTGGTGCGGCCGCGCCAGGTGGCGATGTATCTGGCTAAGACCTTGACGTTGCGCTCTTTGCCGGAGATCGGGCGCCGGTTTGGCGGGCGCGACCACACCACCGTGCTGCACGCCGTGCGCAAGATCGAGGGTCTGGTCGGCAACGACATGGCGCTGGCCGAGGAGATCGAGATTCTCAAGCGCCAATTGCAAGAATAGCTGCCCGCCCGCGCGGACCAATCACCCCGATGCCCGGCCAAGTGCCGGGCATTGGCGTCCTAGCCGCCCTGTGGACGCCCTGGGGATAGGGGTCGCTTAAGCCCCTCCACCCTTGCGATTTTCGCGCCGGCGCGTCACCTTTGCTCCCCGGCCTCCGGCCGGCTTGCCGTCGCGCCTCAGTTTTTGGGTGCATTTCAAAGGCGCCGAAGCGGGTCTCCCCATGAAGGTTACCGTCGAGCGGGCAGAGCTCTTGAAGTCGCTGGGCCACGTGCACCGCGTGGTCGAGCGGCGCAACACGATTCCCATTCTCGCCAACGTGCTGATCAAGGCCGACAAGGGCAAGCTCAGCCTGAAGGCCACTGACCTCGATCTCGAAGTCACCGACTCGATCGCCGCCGAAGTGAGCCCCGCCGGCGCCACCACCGTGCCGGCGCACATGTTCTATGAGATCGTGCGCAAGCTGCCCGAAGGCGCGCAGATCGTGATCGAAGGCTCGGGCGACCGCGCCGTGCTCTCGATCCGCGCCGGCCGCTCGCGTTTCACGCTGCAGACGCTGCCCGAGAGCGATTTCCCCGACCTCGCCGCTGGCGAGATGAGCCATTCCTTCACGCTGCCGGCCGCCGATCTCAAGCGGCTGATCGACAAGACCCAGTTCGCCATCTCCACCGAAGAGACGCGCTATTACTTGAACGGCATCTATCTGCACGCCGCAGGCAGCGCCAAGTCGGCCACCTTGCGCGCTGTGGCGACCGACGGCCATCGCTTGGCGCAATGCGAGCTGCCGCTGCCGGACGGCGCCGCCGGCATGCCCGGTATCATCGTGCCGCGCAAGACGGTTGGCGAAGTGCAACGGCTGATCGAGACCGGCGAAGGCGAGGTGTCAATCGAATTGTCGGCCGGCAAGATCCGCTTCACCATCGGCAACGTCGTGCTCACCAGCAAGCTGATTGACGGCACTTTCCCCGACTATGCGCGGGTGATCCCGGCCAACAACGACAAGCTCTTGACCGTCGACAAGAAGGATTTCGAGGCCGCGGTCGACCGCGTCTCCACGGTGTCGAGCGAGCGCGGCCGCGCCGTGAAACTGTCGATCACCGGCGGGCGGCTGGTGCTGTCCGTGACCAATCCGGACAGCGGCAGCGCCACCGAAGAGCTCGAAGTCGACTACGATGCCGATCCGCTCGATATCGGTTTCAATTCGCGCTATCTGCTCGATATCGCCGCCCAGATCGAGGGCGAAGTGGCCCAGCTCAGGCTTGCCGACCCCGGCTCGCCCACTTTGATCCAGGACAAAGACAGCAAGGGCGCGCTTTATGTATTGATGCCGATGAGGGTGTAGGCATGGCCGTGGCGCCCCGGACGAGCCGCTCAAGCGGGCTACCCCGGGCTCCACGCGAGAGACCGCGCGTCCGCGCGGGCCGGTTGCCGAAACAGTGCATCGACCCGAAGAGGAACATTATGAGTCTCTCTGAGCAGATATTGAAGAAGGAAGACCTTCGTTCGCATCTTTTCGGTGACGTCTGGCGCAAACTGATCCCGGAAGTGTTCCGGGACGTGCCGACCTATTACGACCGGGGCAATGCGGTTGCCTCGCTCGGCAGTTGCGCTTGGTGGAGCAACACCTTCGCCGCGGCGATCAAACGCCATCTGCCGCACGGCGCCAAGGTGCTCGACGTCTGTTCCGGCACGCACGACATTCCGCTGCGGCTGCTGAATCTCGATCCGACGCTCGACATCCATACAGTCGACGGCAGTCCGCACATGACCGCCGAGGGCCAGCGCCGCGCCAGCGAGCGCAACCTGACCATCAATGCGCAGGTCTGCGACGCCCATGTGCTGCCGTTCGAAGACAATTCCTTCGACGCGGTGACGCTGCAATTCGCCTCGCGGCATCTTGAGATCGTCAAGGTGTTCCGCGAGATTCATCGCGTGCTCAAGCCGGGCGGCATCTTCTGCCACAACGACATGCTGCGCCCGTCCTCGCGCGTGGTGGAAGTGCCTTATCTCGCGTTCATCCGCTTCTCGGTCTGGTTCACCGCGCTGCTGTTCGGCAGCTCTGCCGAGAGCAAGAAGTGCGTCGGCTACTTCGCCGATGCGATCTACCACTTCTACAAGCCGCACGAGCTGAGCGAGTTACTCGACGGCATCGGTTTCGTCGGCATCGAAAATCGCGATTTCCTGACCGGCGTGATGTCGTACCACATCACCCGCAAACCGGCGGCCTAGCTGGTCTAGAGCCTCGCCGCTTGCTCGGCTACCCTCTCCCCTCATGGGAGAGGAGAAAGCGCTGCGGCGCATGGCACGATCAGCATGACCGCAGCCTGCATCCGCCGCCTGACACTGAGCAATTTCCGCAGCTATCACGCCGCGCATGTGGAACTGTCGGCCGCCGGACCGGTCGTGCTGACCGGGGCGAACGGCGCCGGCAAGACCAATCTGATCGAGGCGATATCGCTGTTGGCGCCGGGCCGCGGCTTGCGCCGCGCCACAATTGAGGAATTTGCCTTTTCCGAAGGCGACGGCGCCTGGGCGGTCAATGCCGAGATCGAAGGTATGCTGGGCTTAGCCACGCTCGGCACCGGCATCGACCCGCCCGCAGCCGAGGATGTTTCGCCGACGCGCCAATGCCGCGTCGACCGCGAAGCGGTCGGCTCGGCGGCGGCTTTCGCCGATCACCTGCGCGTGGTGTGGCTGGTGCCGGCCATGGACCGGCTGTTCAACGGACCGGCCTCCGAACGCCGCCGTTTCCTCGATCGCCTGGTCTTGGCAGTCGACGCCGCCCATTCCAGCCGCGTCACCGCGCTCGAGCGTTCACTGCGCTCGCGCAACCGCCTGCTGGAAGACGCAACAAGCGACCCGCATTGGCTCGATGCCGTCGAGCACGAGACCGCCGAGGTCGCGGTGGCGGTGGCGGCGGCGCGCAGCGAAACGCTCGCACGACT
Source organism: uncultured Undibacter sp. (assembly GCA_964384635.1). Classification (GTDB taxonomy): domain Bacteria; phylum Pseudomonadota; class Alphaproteobacteria; order Rhizobiales; family Xanthobacteraceae; genus Pseudolabrys. Next base: position 858 of record CAYLMY010000003.1, on the reverse strand, counting down.
AGCGGCGGCTTTGGCCGGTGCGCGCGACGCAGCGCCGGAATTTCCGCGCGCCGACGTCGCGCTCGATGGCTGGATGGAGCAGCTTTTGCCGCAGCACAGCGCAACCGAGATCGAGGACCGCTACCGCGCCTTGCTGAAGGAAAATCGCGCGCGCGACGCTGCCGCCGGGCGCACTCTTGACGGCCCGCACCTTTCCGATCTCAAGGTCAGCCACGCCGGCAAGGGGATCGCTGCGGCGGACGCGTCCACCGGCGAACAGAAGGCGCTGCTGATCCGCCTGGTGCTCGCCCATGCCGGCCTGATCAAGGACATGACCGGCTTCGCGCCGGTGCTGCTGCTCGACGAGGTGATCGCCCATCTCGATCCGGCGCGGCGCGCCTCGCTCTACGATGCGCTGGCCGGCCTCGGCGCGCAGGTGTGGATGACCGGCGCCGATCCGGCGGCATTCGGCGACATCATGGACCGCGCGCAAGTGTTCGAGGTCCGCAATGGGAGCGTGAGCGCACGCGACTAGATTTTCCGCGCAACCGCGGCGCACACTGGCCGTCATCACAGTTTGGCGCACGGCTGTTTTGACCCCTGCAATGGGTAAAAAGAAGCGCTAATTTTTAGGCCCGCGCGTCCTTAAAAAATCCTTTCAAATCAACATATTAGTGCTGATGACTTTGCTCTGTACCACGCCCATTTTTCGTGCGAGACAAACAGTCAATCCCGACTCATTTTCTAGCCCATCTTGAGGGTGCCGCCGATGGCTGAACCGGCCCGCAATATCCCGTCCAATGCCGAATACGGCGCCGAGTCGATCAAGGTCCTCAAGGGCCTCGACGCGGTGCGCAAGCGGCCGGGCATGTATATCGG
>CAYLMY010000002.1:41757-53069 GCA_964384635.1 uncultured Undibacter sp. | reverse complement strand
CGTCGGACGCCAGTTCCATGATGCTGGCGCGGAAGATTTCCGCCAGCAGCGGCGTGTCCTCGGCCAGGAACGGCCGCAATGCCAATTTGGGATGCGCCTGCGCCATCATCGCGCGATCTCCCAGGTGGTGCCGTCTTTCGAATCCTTCAGCACCACGCCCATAGCGGCGAGCTCGTCGCGGATGCGGTCGGACTCCGCGAAGTTCTTGGCAGCGCGGGCATGTTTTCTTGCCTCGATGAGAAACACCACTTTCGCCTCGTCCACGATCGTATGGCGCGGATAAGCCTGCATGAACTTGCGCTTTGATTGAGCCATCAGGCCGACAATCAAGCCGGATGCCCTGAGCGTCCGCTTGATCTCGATCTGCGCCAAGCCCGATGCCGAGCCACGGACTTCGCCTGCGATGCGATGAAGCTGGGTCAGTGCATTTGGCGTATTCAGATCATCGCAAAGCGCGCTGACGAAATCAGCATCGGGAGTACCACTTGAATTCGTTTCGTCGCCAATGATGTCGTACCAGCCATCCAATATCTTGCTGCTTTCCTCCAGGCCGCGCACCGTCCAATCCATGGGCTGGCGATAGTGCGTGCGCAGCATGTTGAGACGAACGACTTCGCCCGGCCAATCCTTCAGCAAATCGTGGATAGTGACGAAGTTGCCGGCCGACTTGGCCATCTTCTCGCCTTCCACCTGCAGGAAGCCGTTGTGCACCCAGTAGTTCGCCATCACTTTGGTGTGGAAAACGCATCGCGACTGCGCGCGTTCGTTCTCGTGGTGCGGAAACACGAGATCGATGCCGCCGCCATGGATATCGAAAGTCTCGCCCAAAAATCTTGAACTCATTGCCGAGCATTCAATATGCCAGCCCGGTCTCCCCTTTGACTTGATTCGTCCGGGCGATTGCCAAGACGGCTCGCCTGGCTTCGATGGTTTCCAAAGTACGAAATCCATCGGATCCCGTTTGGGCGCCACTTCACCACGCGCACTCGCTCTCATTTCCTTCAATGGCCGATGTGAGAGCTTTCCATAGCCCTTAAACGACTTGACCTTAAATAGAACGTGTTCGTCGAGCACATAGGCGTGCCTATTCTTGATAAGTCTCTCGATGAGGGCCTTCATGGCTTTGATATATCTTGTTGCGCGCGGCTCGACGTTCGGTCGTAGGCAACCCAACGCATCAACGTCATCGTGAAATTGTTTCTCAGTTACTTTCGTAACCTGTCGTATCGCCTCGTTGAGCGGCAGATTCGGGTATTCCTCTCCGGCGCGCGCATTGATCTTATCGTCGACGTCAGTGATGTTACGAACATACTTCACATGCTTCGTGCCGTAGATTTTCCGCAGCAGCCGGAACAGCACGTCGAACACGATGACCGGGCGCGCATTGCCGATATGGGCGAAGTCGTAGACCGTCGGCCCGCACACATACATGCGCACGCGCGCGGGATCGATCGGAGTAAACACCCGCTTCTTGCGCGTTAGCGTGTCGTAGAGCTGAAGCTCCATAGCGTCCTCGGCGCCTGCTGGCCCCGGGCGTTGCTTTATCTCGATGGAGAAAAGACGGCCGCAGCCAGCGTGGTGCGCTAGCGAATAATCTCGCGGCAAATGCCGCAGATATGGTTAAGGCCGTTCATCGGCCTGCACAATGATGCGTCGGCCACAAACCGTCAAGAGGCGCCCGCAACCGTCGCTAACACCACGGAAACGCCCGCCAGACGTCGGTTAAGCGACCCTTAACGAATTCGCTCGCATTCTTGCCATCGGCGCCCAGACAGCGCCTCCAAGCAAGTGGGCAATATCATGCGGACACTCGTGGCCAGTCTCGCCGCCGTTTTGTGTTTGTGCCTCGCCAATGCCGCGCAAGCCGAGCGGCGCATGTTCATCATCGGAGCCGATGTGGACGGCTACGGCGTCGACCGTTGTCTCGCCGGAGCCAAGAAATGCGGCGCCGCCGCGGCCAACGCCTATTGCCGGGGCCATCAATTCGCGGCGGCCTCGTCCTACCGCAAGGTCGACCGCGACGACATCACCGGCGCCATTCCGGCCGGGGGCAGTTGTAGCGGCAACAGGTGCTACAACTTGGTGGCGATCGTCTGCACCCGCTGAGCCCCAGCTAAACCGAGAAAATCCGCCCTTGCGGGCCTGGCCTTCCCGAAAAAATTACCGCCGCGTCAGTAGCTTATAACATCCGCAAACTCGTTGCGTGCGGTCGCAACTTCCGCCAGAGTTCGCGTCACGCGCGTGCCGGCGGCCCAGCTGCAACGGGCTCTCCGGCGCGCAAGCAACGCGGGCTTAGGCATCGATGACCGACCCGAGTGCTCAAAGCGTGCCCCGCCATGCGGCCGGTGCGGAACAGCTCAAGCTCGAAGAGTTTTTGCCCTATCGTCTCAATGTCTGTTCCAGCCTGGTCACGCAGGCGCTCTCGCGCATCTATGCCGAGCGCTACCGGATGGGCGTGCCGGAATGGCGGGTGCTGGTGACACTGGGCGAGCTCGGCCCGATGACCGCCAAGGCGGTCGGGCTGCACAGCCACATGCACAAGACCAAGGTGTCGCGCGCGGTCGCCCTGCTCGAGCGCCGCAAGCTGGTGTCGCGCCGGGTCAATCGCGCCGACCTGCGCGAAGCCTTCCTGTCGCTCACCGCCGCCGGCCGCGCCGTCTATAACGAGTTGGCGCCGGCAGCGCTGGCCTTCGTGCGGCAACTGTTGGAAACGGTGGACCCGGCCGAGCGCGCCGCGCTCGACCGCGTGCTCACCAGGCTGATCGAGCGTTCGGCGCAATTAAGCGCTGGTGTCGCCACCGCCCCGGCGCTGCGCTAGATTGCCGGCAACGCCCACCGGGAACCACCCCTTGAAGCTTTATACATATTACCGCTCATCCGCCGCCTACCGCGTGCGCATCGCGCTCAATCTCAAGGGTCTGCCCTATGAGATGGTGCCGGTTCATTTGACTAAGGACGGCGGCTATCAACGCAAGCCCGAATTCGTTGCCGTTAATCCGCAGATGCGCGTGCCGGCGCTGGCGCTGTCCTCAGGGGACGTGCTGACCCAATCGCTGGCGATCATCGAATATCTCGACGACATTCATCCCGAGCCGCCGCTGCTGCCGCGTGATGCACTCGCGCGCGCTCATGTGCGGGCGATCGCGCAGGCGGTGGCCTGCGACATCCATCCGCTCAATAATCTCGTGGTGCTGCAATATCTCAAACGCACCCTGAAGCACGAGCAGGCGGAGATCGACGCCTGGTACCACCATTGGGTGATCGAAGGCTTCAAGGCGATCGAAGCGATGATCGCGCCTTCGCCTTACGCCTGCGGCTCACAGGTGAGCCTGGCCGACGTCTGCCTGGTGCCGCAGGTGTTCAACGCCCGGCGTCTGAAAGTTCCGCTCGAGGCGTTCCCGAAAATCGTCGCGGCCGAAACTGCGTGCCTCAAGCTTCCTGCCTTCGACAAGGCGCGGCCGGAGAACCAGCCGGATGCGGAGTGACGCAAGGCCATTGGCCTGCTAGACCGCTCTCCCGCGACTTTCCTCCCACCCACTGACGCGACGCATCCGTGGCCAAAAGCAACCTCCTTCATGTCGTCCTCTGGATGGCCGGCACCCTGCTCTCGTTCTCGGCCATGGCAGTCTCGGTCCGCGAACTGTCACGGACAGGCTTTAGCATTTTCGAGATTCTGGCGGTCCGCAGCGGCGGCTCGCTGCTGATCCTGCTGGCGTTGCTTGTGGTGCGGCCCAGCTTGCGCGTGCACGCGCTGCCGCGACGCATGGGCCTCAATTTATTGCGCAATACGGTGCATTACGCCTCGCAGTATTCGTGGGCGCTCAGCGTGACCATGTTGCCGCTCGCCATGGTATTTGCGCTCGAATTCACCATGCCGGCCTGGACCGCGCTACTCGCGGTTTGGCTGCTGCACGAGCGAATGACGCTGAGCCGCCTCGGCGTGGTGGTGTTGGGGCTGATCGGCGTCCTGGTGATCCTGCGTCCGGGCGTCGCCGACTTCAATCCGGCCGCCTTGCTCGTACTGGCGGCGGCTTTCGGCTACGCCATTACCATGATCACCACCAAGCAGTTGACCCGGACCGAAACCACCTTCGGCATCGTGTTCTGGATGGCGGTGCTCCAGCTGCCGCTCTCGATCATCGGCAGCGATCTGGGCGTGTTTTTGCATCTGGAAACCCGGCAAGCCTTTCCCATGCTCGGGGTCGCCATTGCCGGATTGACGTCACATTACTGCCTCAGCAATGCCTTTCGCGCCGGCGACGCCACCCTGGTGGTGCCGTTGGATTTCATGCGCATTCCGCTGATCGCTGTGGTCGGCTGGGTGTTCTACGGCGAGCCGCTCGACTTGTTCGTGCTGCTCGGCGCCCTGATCATCGTCGGCGGCGTGCTCTGGAACCTGCGCGCGGAGACCACACGGGCGCACTAAGGCATTTGCGCGCGATCTTTTCCGGATCACGCGCTAGACCCATCCTCGCGCTGCCATAATTTAGGGGCTAGAATACAAGGCCATGAGGGGAATCGTCCTGACCTTCGCCGCCGCCATCGCCCTGTCGCCGGGCGCTGCCGTCCTGGCGCAGTCGCAAAATCCGGCCTGCCAGCGGCTGGAAGCGCAGCTCACCGCGCTCGACCGCGGCAACAACGACCCGACCCGCGCCGACCAGATTCGCCGGGCCGACGATGCGGTCGGCCGCCAGCAATTCGAGGTCGACAAGCTGGTCTCCCAGGCGCGCCGCATGGGTTGCGGAAACGTGGGCTTTTTCTCGATCTTCATCAATCCGCCGCGGCAATGCGGCCCGCTCAACCGGAAGATCGAGGAGCAACGCGACGTGCTCGATCGCATGCAGATCCAGCGTGAGCGGCTGCAAGGCGGCACCACCGAACGCGCGGCCCAGCGCCAGTCGCTGCTGATCGCGCTTGCCGATAACGGGTGCGGCCAGCAATACCGCGCGGCCGCGCGCGCCGGACAGCAGGGTGGCTTCTTTGACCGTCTGTTCGGTGGCGGTAATATTTTCACGTCGCCGCCCGGCGAGATGGGCGGCACCTATCGTACCGTCTGCGTGCGCACCTGCGACGGCTACTATTTCCCGATTTCGTTCGAGACCACGCCCGATCGCTTCCGCGAGGACGAGCAAACCTGCCAGCGCATGTGTCCGGCAGCGGACGTTTCGCTCTACACCTATCACAATCCCGGCGAAGAGATAGCGCAGTCGGTTTCGCTCAACGGCCGGCTCTACACCGAACTTCCGACCGCGTTTCAATACCGCAAGGCGATCAGTCCGGCGTGCAGCTGCCGGCGCCCGGGCGAAAGCTGGCTCGAGGCACTGAAGGCGAACGGACCCGACGACACGCTAGCGCCGGGCGACGTGGTGGTCACCGACCGCAACGCCAACCGCCTGTCACAGCCGGCCGCAAACCAAACCAAGCAGCCCGGCAAGACGACTACAACAGCGCCCGAGGCGATGGTGGAAGCACCGGGCCAAGTCGACAAGACCAAGCGCAAGGTGCGCGCGGTCGGGCCGACCTTCCTGCCGGCGCATTAGGCGCGGCCACCGAGACCCACGCGATTAATAGTCGAAGGCTTCGCTTTTGGCCGGCTTGCCCCTGACCAACGATTGGTCGGGCGCCGGCAGCGGTGTGCCGGGATCGCGGAAGCGGTTGGTGATCGGATAACGGCGGTCGCGGCCGAAATTCTTCAAGGTGACTTTCACCCCCGGCGCCGCCTGACGGCGCTTGTATTCGGCGATGTTGAGCATGCGCTCGACCCGCATCACGGTGTCACGGTCAAAGCCCGCCGCAATGATCGCGGCAACCGATTCCTCGCCTTCCACCAGCCGCTCCAGGATCGGATCGAGCACATCGTAAGGCGGCAGCGAATCCGCGTCCTTCTGGTTCTCGCGCAGCTCCGCGGTCGGCGGGCGCGTGATGATGTTCTCGGGAATGACCCGCCCGTCCGGCCCCATCGCGCCCTCCGGCTTCCAGCCATTGCGCAGCCGCGCCAGGCGGAATACTTCCGTTTTGTAGAGATCCTTGATCGGATTGAATCCGCCGTTCATATCGCCATAAAGCGTGGCGTAGCCGACCGACATTTCCGACTTGTTGCCAGTGGTCACCAGCATGACGTGGAACTTGTTGGAGATCGCCATCAGCGTGGTGCCGCGCGCGCGCGCCTGCAGGTTTTCCTCGGCGACGTCGCGCGGCAGTCCGGAAAACACCGGCTTGAGCACGGCCTCGAAGCCCTCGACCGCCGCCGCGATCGGCAGGATCGAATAATTGACTCCCAGCGCCTTGGCGCAGCCCGCGGCATCGTCGAGTGATTCCTGCGCGGTGAACCTGTACGGCATCATGATGCAGCGTACGCGCTCGGCTCCCAGAGCGTCGACCGCCATCGCCGCGCAGAGCGCGGAATCGATGCCGCCGGACAGGCCCAGCACGACACCAGGAAAACCGTTCTTGTTGACGTAGTCGCGTAAGCCGAGCACGCAGGCGGCATAGTCAGCCTCGTCGCCTTCGAGCGCGGCGATCTTTGGCCCGCCATCGCAGCGCCAGCCATGCCCCTGGCGCGACCACTGCGTCGTCACCACTGCTTCCTTGTAGGAGCTCATCTGGAACGCCAGCGAACAATCGCCGTTCAAGGCAAGCGAGGCGCCGTCGAACACCAGTTCGTCCTGCCCGCCCACCTGGTTGGCATAAATCAACGGCAGGCCGGTTTCTTTGATGCGCGGGACAATCACATTGAGCCGCTGATCGGCGACGCCATGCCGGTAGGGAGAGCCGTTCAGCACCAGCAAAATTTCGCCGCCGGTCTCGGCGATGCACTCGGCCGGCTCCGGGCCCCAGATGTCCTCGCACACCGGCAAGCCCAGCCGCACGCCGCGGAAATTCACCGGGCCTGGCATCGGACCGGCCGCGAACACGCGCTTCTCGTCGAACACGCCGTAGTTCGGCAGGTCGACCTTGTAGCGCAACGCGACGATGGCGCCGCCGTCGAGCAGGACCGCCGCGTTGTAAAGTTTGCCGTCGTCGGGCCAGGGCGTGCCGACTACCAGCGCCGGGCCCTCCATCGCCGTCTCGCGCGCGAGCTGCTCGACCGCAGAGCGGCAGGCGGCCTGGAACGCTGGCTTGAGCACCAGGTCTTCGGGCGGATAGCCGGAAATGTACAATTCGGGGAAGACGACCAGATCGGCGCCCTGGCTGGCCGCTTCCGCGCGCGCGCGGCGCACCTTCTCCGCGTTGCCGGCGATATCGCCGACCGTGGAATTGAGCTGCGCGACGGCGATCGCGAGCTTATCGGCGGGACGTGCGTTCATGGAAAAAAGGTCTACCGCCTGCCCTCGCGCCCGGCAATCTCAGGGGCCAAGCGCCGGAATAACTGCCATGCCGAATAAGCCTAAAGGCCCGCAGCCGCCGGCATCGGGACCGCTCGCCCGGACCGCTCCTTCTTGAGCAATTCGGCCAGCAAGAAGGCGAGATCGATCGCCTGCTCGGCATTGAGTCGCGGATCGCAGACCGTGTGGTAGCGGTCATTGAGATCGGCATCCGAGATAGCGCGGGCGCCGCCGGTGCATTCGGTCACGTTCTGCCCGGTCATCTCCAGATGCACGCCGCCGGCATAGCTGCCTTCCGCCTGGTGCACCTCGAAGAAGCTGCGTACCTCTTTCAGGATCAGGTCGAACGGCCGGGTCTTGTAGCCACTGGCCGAGGTGATGGTGTTGCCGTGCATCGGGTCGCAGGACCAGACCACCACCTTGCCTTCGCGTTTGACCGCGCGGATGAGCGCCGGCAGATGCTCACCGACTTTCTCGGCGCCGAAGCGGCCGATCAGCGTGAGCCGGCCCGGCTCATTGTCCGGGTTGAGAATGTCGATCAGGCGCAATAGGTCGTCGGCTTTGAGCGACGGTCCGCATTTGACCCCGATCGGATTCTTGATGCCGCGTGCGTATTCGATGTGGGCGTGATCGTGCTGGCGCGTGCGGTCGCCGACCCACAGCATGTGGCCTGACGTCGCGTACCAGTCGCCAGTCGTTGAATCGATGCGGGTCAGCGCCTGCTCGAAGCCGAGTAGCAGCGCCTCGTGGCTGGTGTAGAAATCGGTGGTGCCGAGCGCGGAGTCGACTGCGAAGGTGAGACCGCAGGCACGCATGAAATCGAGCGCGCCCGACACCCGGTCGGCGAGATCGGCATAGGCTTTCGATTGCGGAGAGCCGCTCACCGATTTGAGCATCCACTGATGCACGTTCTCGACGCTGGCATAGCCGCCCTTGGCGAAGGCGCGCAGCAGGTTCAGCGTTGCCGCCGACTGGCGGTACGCCGCAAGTTGACGGCGCGGATCGGGAAGGCGCGCTTCCTCGGTGAACTCGATGTCGTTGATGATGTCGCCGCGGTAGCTCGGCAATTCCTTGCCGTCGCGTTTCTCCATCGGCGATGAGCGCGGCTTGGCGAACTGGCCGGCGATGCGGCCGACTTTCACCACCGGCGAGGCGCCGGCATAAGTCAGCACGATTGCCATCTGCAGGAATACGCGGAAGAAGTCGCGGATATTGTCGGCGCCGTGCTCGGCGAAGCTTTCCGCGCAGTCGCCGCCCTGCAACAGGAAAGCCCGGCCGGCGGCGACATGGCCGAGCGCCTTCTTGAGATTGCGCGCTTCGCCCGCGAACACCAGCGGCGGGAAGGTCGCCAGCTGCTTCTCGACGTCGGCCAGCGCCTGCCGGCCCGGGTAGTCCGGGACCTGCAGGATCGGCTTTGAGCGCCAGCTATCAGGCGTCCAACGATCGGCCATACCGAAAAACTCCAACGGTTCGCCGGGGGTTATATACGAAAGCCCCGGGCTGAAACCAGCACTTCGAGAAACCGTGGCTATTTATGGCTATTCCGCCGCCGCACGGCCGTAGCTGACGGCCTTCTCGCGCAGGGTGACCAGTTCCTCGGCAGCAGTCGGGTGCACGGCCATGGTGGCGTCGAAATCGGCCTTGGTCGCGCCCATCTTCACCGCCACGCCGACGATCTGGATCAGTTCGCCGGCATCGGGCCCGACGATGTGGCAGCCGACCACGCGGTCCGTCGTGCCATCGACCAGCAACTTCATGAAGGATCGGGTATCGCGGCCCGACAAAGTCGCCTTCATCGGCCGGAACGTGGTCTTGTAAATGTCGAGCTTGGCCAACCGCTCGCGCGCCTGCGTCTCGGTCAGGCCGATGACGCCGAGTTCGGGCTCGGAGAATACCGCGGTCGGCACGTTGGTGTGATCGACCGGCGTCGGCTTGCCGCCATAGACAGTGTCGGCGAAGGCATGGCCTTCGCGGATCGCCACCGGCGTCAAGTTCACGCGATGGGTGACGTCGCCGACCGCATAGATGCTCGGCACCGAAGTGCGCGAATAATCATCAACCGCGATACCGCCATGCGCGGCGATCTTGACGCCGACCGTCTCCAGCCCGAGCCCCATGATATTGGGGCGCCGGCCGATCGCGAACATCACTTTGTCGGCGGCAATCGTGCTGTGGTCGGAGAGCCGCGTGATGAAGTCGTCGCCAGACCTCTCGACCGCGGCGACAGTGTGGCCGCAGGTCACGGTGATGCCGCGGTTGCGCATCTCGTTGCGCAGATGCTCGCGAACGTCGTCGTCGAAGCCGCGCAAAATATTCTCGCCGCGATAGACCAGCGTTACCTCGCTGCCGAGCCCGGCGAATATGCAGGCAAATTCCACTGCGATATAGCCGCCGCCCTGGATCACGATGCGCTTAGGCAGTTCGGCGAGATGAAACGCCTCGTTCGAGGAAATCACGTGCTCGAGGCCGGGAATTTTTGGCCCGTAATGCGGCCAGGCGCCGGTCGCGATCAAGATAGTTTCGGCATTGACGCGCGCGCCGTTGGATAGAATGCGAACGGTATGTACGTCCTCGATGACGGCTCGGCTTTTGATCAGCTCGGCGTTGTAGCGCTCGAGCGCATTGATATAGGCGGCTTCCAGCCGCGCGATCTCGCGATCCTTGTTGGCGATCAGCGATGGCCAATGAAAGATCGGTTGCGGCACCGTCCAGCCATAGCCGGTGGCGTCCTCAAATTCCTCGGCAAAGCGCGAGGCATAGACTAGAAGCTTCTTTGGCACGCAGCCACGGATGACGCAGGTGCCGCCGACGCGAAACTCCTCGGCGATCATCACGCGGGCGCCGTAACCGGCCGCTACCCGCGCCGCCCGCACGCCGCCGGAGCCGGCGCCGATGACAAATAGATCAACGTCGCGATCTGCCATCAGACCCTATCTTCGTTCTCGCCGGCACGGCGAGGCTCGATTCGCCACCCGCCCATCAAAAATCATGGCCTTTTTTCTTAAGCTCTTCACGCATTTTCGCGGTTACTTGTTCGGATAGTTTGTTCGCCCAGCCTTGCGCGAATTTCATGCTAGCGTCGACGACGTTCGGCTGCTGCACGAGCATCTTCTTGCCGCTCGGCGACCTATAAAACGCGAGGATGTCCTTGAGCTCCTGCTCGGTGAAGTGGGTCGCATAAAGCCTGGCAATTTCGTTGGTCAGTTCGGAAAGGCGCGGCTGCAGATCCTTGCGCATCTTGTTCGCGATCTCATTGAGATCCTTTGCCAGACCCGGATTCTGCTGGAGGTACAAATTCTTCGCCTGCTCGACCACACCGGCGATCAACGGATTGAACAGGGCGCTGGCGCCCGTGACGCTGACGAGCTGCTTGGCAACCAGCAGCGACGCGGGCGATAGCTGCCGTTGCTGGGCATGAGCGGCCGAACTCGCCACAACCAACGCGACGACGATCGCAGCCGGTCGGGCAGCGCGTTGCATGGCCTTAATGACGCTCATCTTCAAAACTCCATTTGGTTCGAGATATCAGGGGCGCTCGACCAGCTTCACACCGTCCGGCCCCGCCACAATAGCCATTTGCGCGAGCCCAATGAACAGACCGTGCTCCATGACCCCGGGAATGCCGCAAAGCGCATGCGCCATCGCTTTGGGATCGTCAATCCGGCCAAGCGCGGCGTCGACGATCCAGTGACCGCCATCCGTGACGAAAGCATGGCCGTCCCGGCCTTGCCGCAGCTTCAGGGCGCCTGGCCGCTGGACGGAAGCGACGGCACTTTCGAGCTCCCGTAGGGTGGCAGCCACGCCAAATGGGGCCACCTCGATCGGTAACGGATAGCGGCCAAGCGCGTCCACCCATTTGCTCTGATCGGCGATCACGATCATGCGTGCGGAGGCCGCGGCAACGATTTTTTCCCTCAGGAGCGCGCCGCCGCCCCCTTTTATCAGGCTCAAATCGGGCGCGATCTCGTCGGCGCCGTCCACCGTCAG
>CAYLMY010000002.1:14222-41657 GCA_964384635.1 uncultured Undibacter sp. | reverse complement strand
CCCCTTTTATCAGGCTCAAATCGGGCGCGATCTCGTCGGCGCCGTCCACCGTCAGGTCGAGTGCCGCTAACTCGTCGAGGGTGGTAAGCGGGATGCCGCAGTGCTCCGCATCGGCTTTGGTCACTTGCGACGTCGGCACCGCAACGATGTCCAGGCCGCCGCGTACGCGCTCACCGACCAGCTCCACGAAATGCCGTGCGGTCGATCCGGTGCCGAGCCCGAGCCGCATTCCGGGACGTACAAATTCGACGGCGCGAGCGGCGGCTGCGCGTTTTTGGGCCTCGACGTCCATCGTGGACCGTTTGATGCTTCGAGAGTGGACCGGAAATGCGATTTTCCCCGACTATCTAGCCTCGATCATCATGGCTGGATAGCCGAAAATTTAGGGCCGCGGCGGCTTGCGGCAAACGGTCTTGCTTCGCCAAAGGACCGGCATTAACGATGCGACATGGCCGCGCCCACCATCGTCTTCGACCTCGACGGCACCTTGATCGATACCGCGCCCGATCTCGTCGACACGCTCAACGTGGTGTTCGCGCGCGAGGGTCTACCGCCGGTGCCCTACGACACCGCGCGCAATCTGATCGGCGGCGGCACTCGCATGATGATCGCACGCGGCGTCGAGGCGGAGGGCCGCGTTTTTCCGCCGGCCAAGCTCGAGCGATTGTTCACCGACTTCATCGCTCACTATTCCGAACACATCGCCGATCGCTCGCGGCCTTTTCCGGAGCTCACAGATGCGCTCGATTCGCTAGCGGCCGACGGCTGGCGTTTTGCCGTCTGCACCAACAAGCTCGAGCGCCTGTCGATTCTGTTGCTCGCGCAACTTGGCCTTGCCGATCGTTTCGCGGCGATCTGCGGGCAAGATACGTTCGGCACGCAAAAGCCCGACCCGGAGGTGCTGCGCCGCACGGTCGCCGCGGCCGGCGGCCGGCTGCAAGACGCGATCATGATCGGGGATTCTCTCACCGACATACGGACCGCGCGCGCGGCCGGCATCCCGGTGATTGCGGTCGACTTCGGCTACACCGAGCGTCCGGTGGAGGAATTCGGTCCCGACCGCATCATCAGCCGGTTTGCCCAATTGCCGGCGGCAGTTGCCGGGCTGCGCGCCGCAAATTGACTGCGGTGTGGTCCAATATAGTTAACGCGCACGATTAGCCACAATTTGAACGCACGCAATTCCGATACGGTTAATGCGTTAACGTTAACGGGGGCTCCAGATTGCACGCTCCCGCCCTCAGCCGTATTCTTAGTTAACGGCGCGACGTCAATCGCCTGAATGGACGGGTCAAGTGCGATGTATCGAGTAATCGCGATCACGGCCGCGGGACTTGTGCTTGCGGCTTGTTCGTCGGACACGTCGACTAAAAATTTCTTCGCCTTCGAACCGGCGAAGGACACGATTCGTTTCGAATCCGAACCGGCGGGCGCCGACGCCAAGACTTCCACCGGGCAAACGTGCCGCACTCCTTGCGCGCTCGCAATGCCGGCCGACAAGGCCTTCACCGTCGCGTTCACGCTCGCCGGCTATCAGCCCACCAACGAAGAGGTCAAGCTCACTGCCATGGGCGATGGCGGTTCGCAATTGCGCCCTAACCCGGTGCTGGTGGAACTTACCCCGGCGCCGCCGCCCAACCCCAAGAAAAAAGTGCGCCACAAACGAACTGCAGCCAAGCCGACGCCCAACCCGAAGCCGAAGCCGGTTGCAGCCAAGTCAGCGCCGGCCGCGCCGCCGCCAATGACGCCGGCGCCGCAACCGCAGGCGACGTCGCCCTGGCCGTCCGCCCCGCCGCCGCAATTGCACTAGCGCTACTACGCAGCGACATTTGTGTTGATGGGCCTAAGCGGCCGTTTGCCGCGCCTTTTCCGCGCGCCGCCATCGGCTGGACGCCATAGTTATAATCCGCCAGTATCCCTATATGGACGAGAGGCGGACCACAGAATCCGCGAGACCAGGGACGGATTATGGCGACCAACGGCAGTTCCTCGCTTGAGCTCGATTGCGCCGGCGACCGCCCGCGCCCGCTGATCGATCCGTTTCGTCGCGCCATCACCTACTTGCGCGTCTCGGTGACGGACCGCTGCGATTTCCGTTGCGTCTATTGCATGTCGGAGAACATGACCTTCCTGCCAAAGGCCGATGTTTTGAGCCTGGAGGAACTCGACCGGTTGTGCAGCGCGTTCGTTGCCAAGGGCGTGAGCAAACTGCGCCTGACCGGCGGCGAGCCGCTGGTACGGCGCGGCATCATGACGCTGGTCTCCTCGCTGTCCCGGCATCTCGACACCGGCGCGCTGAAGGAGCTGACGCTAACCACCAACGGCTCACAGCTTGTAAAATATGCTTCCGAGCTCAAGGACCACGGCGTCGAGCGCATCAACGTCTCGCTCGACACGCTGGATGCCGACAAGTTCCGCACCATCACGCGCTGGGGTGAGCTCGACAAGGTGCTGACCGGCATCGATGCGGCACAGGCGGCTGGGCTCAAAGTGAAGATCAACGCCGTGGCGCTTAAAGGAGTCAACGAGGACGAGCTCGCCGGTCTCGTCGATTGGGCGCACGGTCGCGGTATGGACCTTACCGTGATCGAGGTGATGCCACTCGGCGACGTCGGCGAAACCCGCCTCGACCAGTATCTGCCGCTGTCGATGGTGCGCTCGCAGCTTGCCGAACGCTACACGCTCGAGGACATCGATTATCGCACCGGTGGTCCAGCGCGCTATGTGCGCGTCAAGGAAACCGGCGGACGGCTCGGCTTCATTACTCCGTTGACCCATAACTTCTGCGAGTCCTGCAACCGGGTGCGCATCACTTGCACCGGCACGCTCTATATGTGCCTGGGCCAGGACGACGCCGCCGATCTGCGCGGCCCGTTGCGCGCTTCGGAGAGCGACGATGCGCTCTATAGCGCGATCGACGAGGCGATCACCCGCAAGCCCAAAGGCCATGATTTCTTGATCGATCGGCGCCACCAGCGCCCCGCGTTGTCGCGCCACATGAGCGTGACCGGCGGGTAGCGCATGATCCCGAAAATGCCTGTCCTTGACCTGATCGGGGATGGGAACTGGTTTTTGGAAAAGGTCATGCGCCAACCGACGACTACGCGGCCTGCCCCGGCGCCGTCAGCAGATCACGCAACTCCTCCGGCTGCAGCCAGTTCGTTAACCGTGGTTTTCACCGACCGCGGCCGTGCCGCTGGACCCACGGGCACCCTGAATTTGCCCGAAGCGGCCCTTTTTACGCCCCCGCGCCGATGGTTGCCCGCGATCAGCGACCAACTTAGCCATTGACGGTTCATGGCGGCGACTAAACGGGGGCCGGCGCTGGCCTGCGGAGGGGTCGTATATCCCCTGTGACCGAATTAGACGCGCCCACCTCGCCTAGGATGCGCGCTCCGCGGTCACGCCTAATTCTATTTCACTGCCTAAAACAGCGACAATTTTGTGCCGCCGACATATAGCGTGCGCCTCCAAACTATGTTTGAATTAATATAATTTCACGTGACAAGGGGGCGCAAAATTGCTGGGTCAACTAACTTCGACTTGTAATTCCACATAATTCCACACGGAGGGGAACAATGAGCAAAATGGACAAAATGGATCGGCGATCCTTTATCAAGACCAGTGGTGTCGTGGCTGGCGCCGCGGCGGCGTCGACTCTGGCTGCGCCAGCGGTCGCGCAAAAAAGAGTCGATATGGTCATCGTTTCGACTTGGCCGCGCGACTTCCCAGGCCTCGGCATTAGTGCGCAGCGCCTCGCCAAGCGCATCGAGGAGCTTACGGAAGGCAGTATCAAGGTGACCTATTACGCGGCCGGCGAGCGCGTCGGCGCATTCGCGTCGTTCGATGCGGTCGCTTCCGGCAATGCGCAGGCCTACAACGCGGCCGAATACTACTGGAAGGGCAAGCACCCCGGCTATGCCTTCTACACCACCGTTCCGTTCGGCCTGACCTATACGGAGATGGATGCCTGGATCAAATACGGCGGCGGTCAGCAATTGTGGGACAAGTTGGCCGACAAGTTCGGCCTCAAAGCCTTCAACGCCGGCAATACCGGCGTGCAGATGGGTGGCTGGTTCAACAAGGAGATGAACTCGGCCAGCGACTTCAAGGGCCTCAAGATGCGCATCCCCGGCCTGGGCGGCGACGTGCTTGCCAAGCTCGGTGCCTCGCCGGTGTCATTGCCGGGCGGTCAGATCTACGAAAACCTGGTGTCCGGCGCGCTCGACGCCACCGAGTGGGTCGGCCCCTACAACGACTATTTCATGAAGTTTTACGAGGCGGCCAAGTACTACTACTGGCCCGGCTTCCATGAGCCCGGCTCGATGCCCGCCCTCGGTATGAACAAGAAATGGTGGACCAGCCTGTCGAAGCATCATCAGGCCATCATCGAGGCGGCCTGCAACGAAGAAAATGCCCGGCAGATGGCCGAGACCACAGCCAATAACGGCACGTACCTCACCAAGCTGGTCAAGGATCACGGCGTCAAGCTGAAGAAGTTCAACGACGACATCTACGACAGCTTCGGCAAGGCGTCGGCAGAAGTGTTCGCGGAAACCCGCGCGCATGATTCGCTGACGGCCGAGATTTACGATTCGTTCGCCGCGGCGCGCTCTGACATCGGTGGCTGGACGGGCTACGCGGACGCCCCGTACGTCCAACAGCGCAACCGAGTGCTGAAGATCTAACTCTTCACTGCTTGCCGACGAGAATGGGGACGGGGCAATGCCCCGTCCCTCTTTTGGGGAGCTAGTGGCGTATGTCTGAAGGGGGCCATACCGGTGCCGCTCAGGTGTCCGCGTCGTCGGACACCAAGACGCAGGCGATCACGCTGTGCCGTGTCTTCGCGTGGAGCATGGTCGCCGTGCTCTTCGCATTCCTCATCAACAACTACCTGAACTATTGGCAGAACTGGCCAAGCGCGAGTTCCGTGTTCGCCGGGGCCTTCAGCACGCTCGGCTCGATACAAGTCTTGCTCTATGTGGCGGCGATCGCCGCGGCAATCGCCTACGTGCTGCGCTCGCCCACAAACCTACTGCGCCCGGACAGCGAAACCATCTATTCCGTTTCGGCCTACATCGTGCGCACCGCCTTCTGGGCGGTACTGCTGGTCGGCCTGGCGGACGCGATCGTGTCGTTCGTGCGGGTGGAGGGTTTCTTACCGGCACTGGTCGGCGATAAGCTGACCATCGATTTGGGGCGTTCGAGCTTCCGCGGCACTTTTGTGCATTTCCCGATGATCCTCATCGGGTTCGTGATCGCCAAATTTCACCGCGGACTCGGCTTCCCCTGGCTGGCGCTGCTGGTGGTGGCCGCGGAAATGCTAATCGTGATCAGCCGATTTATCTTTTCCTACGAGCAGGCCTTCATGGCCGACTTGGTCCGCTTCTGGTACGGCGCCCTGTTTCTATTCGCCAGCGCCTACACGTTGCTGGAGGAAGGCCACGTCCGCGTTGACGTGCTTTACGCGGCGTTCAAGGACCGCACAAAAGGCATCGTCAACGCGATCGGATGCATCCTGCTCGGCATGTCGCTGTGCTGGGTCATCATCATCTACGGGATGGGCAGCCAGTCAGCCGTCATCAACAGCCCGCTATTGAGCTTTGAGGTGACGCAAACCGGCTTTGGCATGTACGTCAAATACTGGATGGCGGGCTTTCTTGCCATCTACGCCATAACGATGCTGCTGCAATTTTCCGGCTACTTCCTCGAATCGATCGCCGACTTTCTGGGTGAGCCGGGCAAGCGAACGCTGGAGACCGGCGTCGCCCACGAGCACTACGAGACCTGAGCGGGATCCATGGAATACATTTTCATCGCCCTGCTGGTCTTGCTGATGATGACCGCGCTGGGTTCGGGCTTTCCGGTCGCCTTCGCG
Organism: uncultured Undibacter sp.; assembly: GCA_964384635.1. GTDB lineage: Bacteria > Pseudomonadota > Alphaproteobacteria > Rhizobiales > Xanthobacteraceae > Pseudolabrys. The sequence goes on along the minus strand of CAYLMY010000002.1, from coordinate 35,779 downwards.
TTGCCCGGCTCTGCAATAATTTCCGTCGGCCTCGCCGCGCTGACGGGCTGGCTGTTCTTCGGCAACGTCGACACTTTCTTCACACAAGACGGGCCGTCGCAGTGGCTGACTGCCGGCGTGACCAATTTCCGCGGCGTCTATTGGGATCCCGACCGCGACACGCTGATTGCCATCCCGTTGTTCGTCTTCATGGGGATCATGCTGCAGAAATCACGCATCGCCGAGGACCTGCTGGTGACGATGGCGCAGCTATTCGGGCCGGTGCGCGGCGGTTTGGGTATTTCGGTCGTGTTCGTCGGCGGCCTTCTCGCCGCCACCACCGGCATCGTCGGCGCGACCGTTGTCGCCATGGGCTTGATTTCGCTGCCGGCGATGCTGCGCAACAACTACTCGCATCCGCTCGCCACCGGCACTATCGCGGCCTCCGGCACCCTCGGGCAGATCATCCCGCCGTCGATCGTGCTCATCATCCTGGCCGACCAATTGGGCAGCGCCACCGACCAAGCCAGCAGCGCCCGCAAACTGCTTTACAAGGTGTCGACCGGCGAACTCACCATGCCGGGGCCATTCGACGTTTCCTCGACCAGCGCTGGCGAGATGTTTCTCGGCGCCTTGGTGCCGGGGCTGCTGCTCGTCGCCGTCTATATCGTGTTCATCTTCATCATCGCGTTCCTGCGCCCCAAGATCGCGCCGGCCGTGCACTATGAAGGTGCGTACGACCTGCGTTTCGCCGGACGCGTCGTCATGGCGCTGGTGCCGCCGCTGGCACTGATCTTTCTCGTGCTCGGCTCGATTATCATGGGCATCGCCACGGTGAACCAGGCGGGCGCCGTCGGCGCGGTCGGCGCCATGGTGATGGCGGGCTATCAGCTCTACCAGGGCAAGCCGCGCGCCTACTGGCCCGCCGCTATCGCGCTCCTCTCCGTCGCGCTGATCACCGTCGCCGTCCAGGTCCACCCCATCAACATCAAGAAACTCGCCACCGGCGCCGACTACATGTGGCTCGTCATTTCGGTAATCGGGGTCGCCGGCCTGCTCGCGGCCCTGTTATGGAGCGGCTGGCGGACGATCGTCACCGACAACACGCTGAAAAGCGTCATGGTGGAGACTGCCAAGACGTCCTCGCTCGTCTTTATCATTTTGATGGGCGCGGCCATGCTGACCGCGTCGTTCCGCGGCTTTGGCGGCGAAACTCTGGTCAAGGAGTTCCTCACCGGTCTGCCGGGCGGATTCTGGGGCCAATTCTTCACCGTCATGGCAGTGATCTTCGTTCTCGGCTTCTTCCTCGACTTCATCGAAATTGCCGTGGTGGTGGTGCCGATCGTGGCGCCGATCCTGCTCACGGACCCTCAAGCGAACGTCACCGCGGTGTGGCTCGGCGTGATGATCGGCGTCAACATGCAGACCTCGTTCCTCACCCCGCCGTTCGGCTTCGCCTTGTTCTATCTGCGCGGCGTCGCGCCCGCATTCGTCAAGACGCTGTCGATGTACAAAGGCGTCATTCCGTTCATTATACTGCAGCTTCTCGTGCTGGTTGTTGTCGCCTACACGCCGCGGCTGGTGAACTACCTGCCGCAACGGGTGACGCTGGCCGCGAGCACCGCGCCGCCGCCGGTCAATCCCGACCTGCAATATTGCGTCGAGCAATACGTCGCCGGCGAATTCCAGGATCGCGAGAAAGATATCCGCGCCGCGATCGCCAAGGCGCGCGGGCTCGACCTGGCGAGCTTGCCGGACGAGATGCGCAAGGACCTCACCGACAGCTTCGGCAAGGCGGAAGCCGCGTTCGGTCTCATGAGCCAGATCGACAAGGCGCAGGCGGCAATCGACGCGCGCACCGATGCCTATGCGCCGCTGCACCACCAAGTCCGCGACATTCAGGGCGACATCCACCAGATCGATGTGCGCATCAAGGACCTACAGGAAGACATCGTGCGCGCGGGCGACGATGAGGTTTCAAAAGCCCACGCGGCGGACCTCACGGCCGAAAAATCGGCCCTGGAGGCGCAACGCAAGCAGCTTCAATCCACCATTCCGAGCAACTGGGAGAGCGAGCACAAGGCGTTCCGCCAATTGCTGACGGCCGACCGGCGCGCGCGCCTGATGTACCGGCGCGACGTGGATTCCGCCTATGAGCCGGTCATCACGACCGTGAAGACAATCGCGGCCACGCCCGCACTGGCGGCGTTGAAGGGCGAGTTGGAAAGCTTGCGCGGGATCATCAACAGCCAGCCGGACGACAAGGCGGCCGAGCGCGTTGCAGAAATGCTGAGCAAGGTGAGCGCTATCGCAGGCGCGGAAAAAGTCCGTTCCGAACTTTCCAAGGCGCGCCGCGCGCTCACGGGGCGCGAGCCGGACAAGGATGCGTCGCTCAAGGCGCTCGATGCGACGTTGCGGGCCTATGAAAGCGAGCTCGCCTGGCGAAAAAAGGCCGAGCAAAGCGTGCTGCCGGGCCTGCGCGCTTACGAAATGGCGATCCACGATACAATCGGCCTGCGCAAGCAGGAAAAGTTGCCGTCATACGTCGTGCCGGCGATCGCCGGCTGCAAGGCCTATCACCGTGATATTTCGCTGCAGTTCTAGGAATTACGCCGCGAGCGTGAAAATGACTTCCGCTTACGCTTCGATCACGATCTTGGGCGCGGTGCGCCCGCCAACGGAGCCGGGCTTGATCTGCTCCCACACCTTGGCGGCAATGTCGCGGTAGATCTTGGCGTGCGGGCCGTCCGGCTCGGTGGCGACCACCGGCAGGCCGGAATCCGATTTCTCGCGGATCGTCATATGCAGCGGCACCTCGCCGAGGAACGGCACGCCCAGGCGGTCTGCTTCCTTGTGCGCGCCGCCATAGCCGAAAATATCCGAGCGCTCGCCGCAATGCGGGCACAGGAAATAGCTCATGTTCTCGACCAGGCCGAGCACCGGCACGTTGACGCGCTTGAACATGGCAACGCCGCGCCGCGCGTCGATCAGCGCCAGGTCCTGCGGCGTGGAGACGATGACAGCGCCTTTGAGCGGCACCTGCTGCGCCATGGTGAGCTGCGCATCGCCGGTGCCAGGCGGCATGTCGACCACCATGATGTCGAGCTTGCCCCACTCCACCTCGCGCAGCATCTGCGTGATCGCCGACATCACCATCGGCCCGCGCCAGATCATCGGCGTGTCTTCGTCGATCAGAAAACCGATCGACATCACGGTCAGCCCGTAGCGCTCGATCGGCTTGAGCTTGGTCCCGCCGATGGTCTGCGGCTTCTCCGTGATGGCGAGCAGCTTGGGCAGCGAGGGGCCGTAGATGTCGGCATCGAGCATGCCGACCTTCAGCCCGAGATCGCGCAAGCCGAGCGCGAGATTGACTGCGGTGGTGGATTTGCCGACGCCGCCTTTGCCGGAGGCGACTGCGATCACGGCTTCGACGCCGGGCACGCCCGGCTGCCCCTGATCGGCGGGATGGGCGGCGCGCGGCGCTGACCTGGCGCCGGCGGCCGGCTGCGGCGCGCGAGGGGCCGCAGCGCCGGCAGCGCGTTCCGCGGTCAAGGCCACCATTGCGGACTGCACGCCGGGCACGGCGCGTACGGCCTCTTCCGCTGCCTTGCGCACCGGCTCCCAGGCCTTCACCGCGGCGGCGTCGACCGAGATGGAGAAGAATACCTTGCCGTCGCTGACGACGATGTCTGACAGCGCGCCGGTGTCGGGCAAAGGCCTGCCATCGGGCGTTCCCACCATCGCCAATGCCGCCAAAACCTGTTCCTTGCTCGCCGCCATAACTGCACATCCCTACTGCTGTCGCTGCCCTATCGAACCGCCCACCATAGCCACGGCGCCCGGGCGGTCAATGCAGGCTCGCGCGCAAGACAAGGTTGACGCACCCGCCTTCGCAGTGACCTATTGGGGCAGATAAGCACTGCCCGGGGCGAGCCAAAGCGGCAACGTAATTTCGTGAAGGAGGAACAGATGGCGAAGGTGGCGTTTTTGGGTTTGGGCGTCATGGGTTACCCGATGGCCGGGCATCTCAAGAACAAGGGCGGCCACGACGTGACCGTCTTTAACCGCACCGCTGCCAAGGCCGAGAAATGGGTCAAGCAATATGGCGGCAGGTCTGCCTCCACGCCCAAGGAAGCGGCGCAGGGTCAGGATTTCGTCATGGCTTGCGTCGGCAACGACAACGACCTGCGCGAGGTGACGCTCGGGCCCAACGGCGCCTTCGCCGGCATGGGCAAGGGCAAGGTCTTCGTCGACCACACCACGGCGTCGGCCGAGATCGCGCGCGAGCTGCACGCGGCCGGCAAGAAGGCGGGATTCGATTGCATCGACGCGCCTGTGTCGGGCGGGCAAGCCGGCGCCGAGAACGGCGTGCTGACGGTGATGTGCGGCGGCGACGCCGAGCCGTTCGGGCGCGCCGAGAAGGTGATCGCGGCTTATGCGCGCGCCTGTAATCTGATTGGTTCACCCGGCGCCGGCCAGCTCACCAAAATGGTCAACCAGATCTGCATTGCCGGTTTGGTGCAGGGGCTGGCCGAAGGCATCCATTTTGCCAAGACCGCCGGCCTCGACATCGAGAAAGTCATCGCCACCATCTCCAAGGGCGCTGCGCAATCCTGGCAGATGGAGAACCGCTACAAGACCATGGCGGCCGGCAAGTTCGATTTTGGCTTCGCCACCGACTGGATGCGCAAAGATTTAGGGATATGCCTCGGCGAAGCGCGCCGCAACGGCGCGCATCTACCAGTCACCGCGCTGGTCGATCAGTTTTATTCGGAAGTGCAAACGATGGGCGGTAACCGCTGGGATTCCTCCAGCCTGATCGCCGTGCTCGACCGCTGAGCGTCTAGAAGTCGAACACGAGGCCGTCGGCGGCGATCAGGACGCCGGCGGCCTTTATCTCATCAAGGCGGTCGAGCACGCTCGGATTCATGTGAGTGAGCGTGGTGCGCTTGGCATTGAGATCGGCGAGCCGCGGTTTGAGAATTTCCCAGCTCAGGTGCCCGGTCATCTTCCCCGCATAAGCATAGCATTCGCAGATGAACAAGTCGGCTTGCGCTGCGATCGGCAGCAGCGCTTCGGTCCATTCGGTGTCGCCCGAATAGGCAAAGGTTTTCTCGCCATCCGACAGGCGCAGCGCCGTCGAAGGCGCGCCCGACTGGTGGATCACCTCGGCCGTCTGCAGCGAATGGCCGAGCACATCGCTCTCGACGCCGACTGCGATTTCCTGGACGGCCCAGGGAAAGCGCCATTTGGTGCCGCCGGCCTTGGGGAAGAATACTTCGAGCGCGGCGTCGAGCCGCGCGCGCGTGCCCGGCGGGCCGGCGATCGTGAGCGGCCGCTCGCGGCGGGCAAGAAACTGATAGTCGAGCAGCAGGAACGGCAGCCCGCCGAAATGGTCGCCGTGCAGATGCGACAGCACGATGGCGTCGATGGCGTTTGGATCGAGCTGGCGCGCCTTCAGCGCCGGCAGCGCCGAGGCGCCGAAATCGACCACCAGCGTGCCCTTGGCAGTTTCCAGCCAGAAGCAGGTATTGGTGCGCCCACCCGAGCCGAAGGCGTCGCCGCAGCCGACAATAGTGAGGCGCATTGACGCTCTGCTATGCTTTTGAACTTGGCCGCGCCGACACGTCGGCGTGCCAGCGTTTCACGTTGCCGCAATCGTCGGGGACCGCAAGCCGCGCCGGTTTCATGAAATCGACGGCGCAAAGCGCAGTGATGTCGGCGACCGTGTAGCGGTCGCCGGCGATAAAGCGCGTATCTTTGAGCTGAGCGTCGAGCACGCGCAGGAATTCGATGATGCGCGGCTTGTTGGCCTCGGCCCAGTCCGGCACCTGCGGGACTTCCAGTTCCTTCATCGCCGGATGGGTGTGGCGGAACACATGCGCAACTGGAAAAAACAGGCCAAGCTCCACCCGCCGGTTCCACATTTCCACCAGCGCGATCTCCTTGGCGCCCACACCGAACAGCGGCGGCTCCGGCTGCAGCGTCTCGAAGTAACGGCAGATCGCCACGGATTCGGTGATCACTGTGCCATCGTCGAGCACCAGCGCGGGCATGCGCTGGAGCGGGTTGATGGCGGCGTATTCCGGCGTCTTGTGCTGCTTGGCTACGATGTCGACCTGCTCGGTCGGCACCGTGATGCCCTTCTCGGCCAGGAAAATGCGCGTGCGCCGGGGGTTCGGCGCTTGTCTGCTGTCATAGAGCTTCATGGGGGGTTTTCCGCTCCTTTTCCCATGGCCGCAGCCGATCATGGGCGAAAAGCCCTGTCAAAGGGGCCGTTAATATTTATTAACCAGGCTCTTTAGCCGGCTCTTAAGCTTGGTCTTAAGGATTTTGCGCGAGGTTGGCGGCTGGTTTTGAGCGTAGCCGCGTCGTTTTCATGCCGATTCCAGGCGAACAGCCCGATCTCTCCGCGCTGCCACCGGAAAGCTCGCCGGTGAAGCGGCGGCTTTCCGCGCAATATGTGCGCGACGCGCGCGACCGGCTGATCTCGTCCAGCGGCACCCGCCCCGCCTTCGACTACGAGTTGATGCGGCAATACGCGCAGAACCGCCTGTCCGCCTCGCTGGTGATCTTGCTGCTGGTGGCAACCGTGGGCTTCCTGTCGAGCCTTTGGACCGGCGCAGTCACCGCCGGCATTTGGACCGCCTCAGTCCTGGTCATCCATGCCGTCATGATCACCAAGTGTCGGCAATTCCTTGAATTGCCGATGTCCGAGTTTTCGGCGCGCACCTGGCGGCTGCGCTTCATCATGCTCGACCTGTTCTACGGCTTGGCCTGGATGTTTGTTTTGACCAATCCGGTCGGCACCGATGAAAACTCGGACATTTTCATGTTGTTCGTGATGCTGCTGGTGGTTGCGGTTACCAGCATGCTGGCTTCGAGTCTGCCGATGGCGGCGTTTGCCGCCACCTTCCCGGTCACCGTCGCGATCGCGCTCTATTTCGCCCTGCAAGGCACGCTGCGCGACTATGTCCTCGCCATCATGGCGCTGACCGCGCAAGGCTATTTCGCCGTGCTGGCCTACCGGCTCTATTCCACGACGCTGGCGACGCTGCAAGCGCGCGCCGAAAAGGACGCCCTCATCGGCGAGCTCGAGCAGGCCAAAGCAATTTCCGACGAGGCGCGCCGCCGCGCGGAAACCGCCAATATTTCCAAGTCACGCTTCCTCGCCCAGATGAGCCACGAGCTGCGCACGCCGCTCAACGCCATTCTCGGTTTTTCGGAAGTGATGAAATCGGAAGTGTTCGGCGAGCACTCGATTCCCGCCTACAAGGAATATTCCGGCGACATCCACAATTCCGGCGTGCACCTGCTCGGCCTAATCAACGAAATCCTCGACCTGTCGCGCATCGAGGCCGGCCGCTACGAGCTCAACGAAGAATCCATTTCGCTCACCGCCATCGTCGAGGACTGCCATCATCTCTTGAAGCTGCGCGCGTCCAACCGCGGCATCACCATCCACGAAATGTTCGAGCCCAACCTGCCGCGGCTGTGGGCGGATGAGCGCGCGGTACGCCAGGTCTGCCTCAACCTGTTGACGAACGCGATTAAGTTCACGCCGCAGGGCGGTGAAATCTGGTTGAAAGCGGGTTGGACCGCCTCGGGCGGGCAATACATGAGCGTGACGGACACCGGCCCGGGGATTCCGGAAGAGGAAATTCCGATCGTGCTCGCCTCTTTCGGCCAGGGCTCCAATTCAATCAAATCAGCCGAACAGGGCACGGGCCTTGGGCTACCGATCGCCAAGAGCCTGGTCGACCTGCACGGCGGCACTTTCACGCTGAAATCCAAGCTGCGCATCGGCACCGAGGTGGTGGTGACCTTCCCGCCCGAACGCGTGGTGGCGGCGATGGCGCCGGTGACTGAAATGCAAGCACCGCCAACGCAGCCGGGCGAGCCGATCCTCACCCCCGAGGAAAAGGCGCGGTTGAGCCGGCGGCCGCTGTTCCGGGCCGGCACCTGAGCTTCAAGGCCGTGCGACAATCGCCACGATTGCGTTCCCGGGCGTGCCCCTTATGTTCAAAGCCGATTCGCTTTTTCGAGACCGCTTATGATCGAGAGCCCCTGCGCCAAAATCTGCACCTTGGACGCCCGTTCGGGGCTGTGCCTCGGTTGCGGGCGCAGCATCGACGAGATCGCGCGCTGGAGCTCCATGAGCGCCGCCGAGCGCGCCCAGGTGATAAGCAAATTGCCGGCCCGCCTCGTCGGCAGGCAGCACGAACCTATCAGCGTGACGAGATGACGCCGTGAGCCGCCGTTTGACCTGGTCGTTGGTGCTGGGTGTGGCGCTTTCGCTCGCCGTCTTGATCGCCACCAGCAACGACCACGACGCCATCGCCAATCTGCTGCGCCACGACATGGGCTCGCTCCTGCTCAAGGTCGCGGTGGTGGTGTTTGCCGGTGGCCTGGTGCTGGTCTTGTTCCGCGAGCGGCTTTCGCAGGCGCTGGAGGCGATGCTGTTCTGGGCCGTGATCGGCCTGCTGCTGGTGGTCGGCTATACCTACCGGTTCGAATTGCGCGACGCTTCCGACCGCGTGATCGCCGAATTGATGCCCGGCCACGTCGCCGGCCATGGCCGCGACGTCGAGGTAGTGCGCGGGCACAGCGGCGACTTCGCGCTCGCCGCCCACATCAACGGCGCGCGGGTGCCTATGGTGCTCGACACCGGCGCCAGCTCGGTAGTGCTGACCCAGGAAGCGGCCAAGGCCGCCGGCCTGCCGATCGAGGTGCTGAACTATTCCATCAATGTCGACACTGCCAACGGCCGCACCCGCGCGGCGCCGATCACGCTCGACCGCCTCGCTGTCGGCAGTTTGACCGAGCGCGCGGTGCCGGCCCTGGTCGTCCAGCGCGGCCAGCTCAAGAACAATCTGCTCGGCATGAGTTTTCTCAATCGGCTGGAAAGCTGGGAGGTGCGCGGCGACAAGCTGCGCATGCGCGGAGCGCCTTAAAATAGACTGATCAGAAACCGTAACGACACCAGCAGCAGGAAGATGCCGAAGGCGATCTCGAGCTTGCGCCGCGGCAGCCGGTGCGCCAGCCACACGCCATAGCGCGTCATGTAACTCGACACCGGCGCCATCAGCGCGATGCCGATCAGCGAGACGAAGCCGATCGACAGCGGCGGCAGGTTCGACATGTGCCGCCAGCCCGCCAACATGTAGCCGATGGTGCCGGCAATGGTGATCGGCACACCGACGCCGGCCGAGGTGGCGACCGCCCGCTGCATCGGCTGGCCGTAGAGTGTGAGCACCGCGTTCGACACCGCGCCGCCGCTCACCCCGACCAGCGAGGAAAACAGCCCGGTGATGAAGCCGTAGAGCGTGAGCACCCCGCGCCGCGGCAAATGCTTGCCGAGTGACCAGCGGTCGGCGCCATGCAGCATGCGGACGCCGATAAAAGCCGCGAAGATGACGAAGGCGATTTTGAACACCGGCGACGGCGCATAGGCCGCCGTCACCGACCCGATTGCCACGCCCGCCACCGCCGGGACCGCCCAGATCCGCACCACATCCGGGATCACCGCGCCCTTTTTCTTGTGCGCGAGATAGGAGAGCACGGTGGTTGGCACGATGATCGCCAGCGAGGTGCCGATGCAGAGCTGCATGCGTACGTCTTCCGGCACGCCGAGCGCGCGGAACACTTCATACAGCACCGGAACAATAATGGCGCCGCCGCCGATGCCGAACAGGCCGGCGAGAATGCCGACCAGGATGCCGGCGCCCGCAATCCATGCCACGAGCAGCGCGATCTCGCTCAGCGAATGTCCCAGCACCCTGCTGCCCCAACCAAAAAGGTCAGGCCGCGATGTGCGCTAAATCCGCATTGCTGTCCAGCACCAGCGCCAGCGCATCAGCCATGACAGCAGCGGAGGCCGTGGGCTTGATCGCCTCGGTCGCCAGATGGCGGCGGAAGGCGCGCGCGCCCGGAACACTACGGAACAGGCCGAGCACGTGGCGGGTGATCGCATGCAGCCGCACGCCCTGGGCAAGTTCGCGCTCGATATAGGGGATGAGCGCCAGCGCGGCCTCGCGCGGCGAGGCAAAGGGCGCGGGCTCGCCATAAAGCAGCGGATCGACCTGCAACAGCCGCCACGGCTCCTGATAGGCCGCCCGCCCCATCATGACGCCGTCTACGGCGCCGAGCTCGGCTTGCGCCTGCGCCAGGCTGGCGATGCCGCCATTGAGCACGATCTCGAAGTCGGGATGCGCAGCCTTCAGCCGGCGCACGCAAGCGTAATCGAGCGGCGGCACGTCGCGGTTTTCACGCGGCGACAATCCCTTCAGCCAGGCCTTGCGCGCATGCACGACCAGCGCGTCGACGCCCGCCGCCTTCACCGCCTCGGTGAAGGCAAATAGCGAATGGTCCGGGTCCTGCTCGTCAATGCCGATACGGCATTTGACCGTCACGGGAATTTTGACCGCCGCTTTCATGGCGGCAACGCAATCGGCGACCAGCTTAGGCTCGGCCATCAGACAGGCGCCGAAGCGCCCCTCCTGCACCCGATCGGACGGGCAGCCGACATTGAGGTTGATCTCGTCATAGCCGAAATCTTCGCCGATGCGCGCAGAGCGCGCGAGCGCCGCCGGATCGCAGCCGCCGAGTTGCAGCGCCACCGGATGCTCGAACGCGTCGAACGCCAGCAGCCGCGCGCGGTCGCCGTTGAGCACCGCGCCGGTGGTCAGCATCTCGGTGTAGATCAGCGCGCGGCGCGTGAGCAGGCGATGGAAGAACCGGCAATGCCGGTCGGTCCATTCCATCATCGGGGCAATCGCGAATAGCCGCGACATGCAGCTGCCCGCATCATCGATTTTTGCCAGCATTTTCCGCCTGTTAGACACGCCTCGTTTGGCTCATTCCGGCTTGTTACAGCTCAGTTTCGAAACAAAAGTACGCCAACGTCGTACCAGGAACAAAACGTCATACAGCTATAAGAGCAATTATAGCGCGCTAGAGGAAGGATGGCAGTTCTGGTTACGCCGCTCAGATCGCCAAGAAGAAAGGCCGCGCGGGGCTCGGCTATGTCGCCTATGGCCTGAACGCGCGCGAGCTCAAGCGCGTGATTCCGGTTACCGCTCCACCAACGGCCATACAAAATAGATCAGAATTCGCGGCCAATGATGAGCCTATCCAATGAGTATGCTCCGCCGCCATGTACGAGAAAGTAAAGCGCCGCGACCGTCCACATCAGCGTGTATTCAAGCCCAAGCTGGTTCCAGAAATATCTGCCGACGCGCCAACGCTCGATGTTTGATACCAGCAGGAAAAGAACGATTGGCACGGCCGCGAGGCGCGTGAACAAGCCGAGTGCAAGCAACGGCCCGCAGATGAACTGCGTCGCGGCAATCGCCGACGCCCAGACTTTCCCCGGACGATAGCCCTGCTTGTTGAGATACTCGGCCAGCATCTTGGTGCTGCGCAGCGGCTGGCCGGTGTTCGGAAATAATCCGAAGGTGTTGCGCAGGGCATGGGGGATCAGCGCCAGCCCGACCACCACACGCAGCAGCAGTTCGGCCCACGGCTCGAGCGTCCGATAGAGGTCGCCGAGCGCGGGGACGATCAGCGAAGGGGCGGACATGATTTATATTCAACCGTTCGTCCCCGCGAACGCGGGGACCCAGGCAAACAATCCGTTAGCCCTGCGATCGTATTCCTGGATTCCCGCTGGCGCGGGAATGAACGTAGTTTGGCTCGAGCCAAACAGGACATAACCTAAAGCCTAATCTCGCCGATATTGGTGCTGACGCCCAACTCGACCTCGACCACCTTCTTGGAAAGATCGGCGGCGGCGATTTCCACGCTATAGCGGCCCGAGCCCTCGCTCAGCCGATCGAATTTGAAGTCGCCATAATTGTCAGTCGCGGCTTGCGCGACCACGGCGCCGTTCTTGAGCAAGCACACGGTCGCGCCTTCGACGCAATCGATGACGCCATTCGCCTCCGCCGATACGGAGCCACCGATGAAACATTTCGCGTAGCGCCACAAATTCTTATAGTAGACACGCGGCTTGGTGCCGAGCTCGGGCTTGATGACATCGAGGCCCTGCTCGGCCGCGAGCTTCGCCATCTCGTCATCCTCCACGCAGATCGCGCGCATCGCGCCGGTGGGACACGACTGTTGCCCGCGCGTCTGCTGCCAGCCCTGGTCGATGAGGTGGGCGTCGAACGGCCAGGCCTGCGGCAGGCCGAGCTCCTCGTTCCACCAGATGTGGCCGTAGGGGCAGGCCTCGACCAGTTGCTTCTGGCCTTTGGCCTTGACCGGATCGATCACGACGATGCCGTCGTCGCGTTTGCGGATGGCGCCGTCCTTGGCCGCCTTGATGCAGGGGGCGTCGTCGCAATGGTTGCACATAGTCGGCACATAGGCGATGTCGAGCATCGGCACCTGGCCGCGCTCCTTTTGCAAGATGTCGACCCAGTGGTGGCCGTGCTTCGGCATGGGCGCGGCATAGCCGGGCCAGTCGTTGCCGATGTATTCGTCCATGCTCGCCAGCGCGCACAATTGGCAATTGGTGCAGGCGGCGACGTCGATGATCAGGTTCCATTTTTTCATGGTCCACCCCATGCCAGGCTACGCACGGTCAATGAGAGCGCTTCCTCATTGCGGGATCTTCGGCACGACGAGATGAAAGAGCTTAAGCTGGCTGCCGTTGGCCGCTTCGATGCTCATGGTTTCAGAGGGGCCGAGATAGATGCCCATGCCCTTCTCGACGTCGTAATCCTTGCTGTCGAGACGCACGCGGCCCTTGCCCTCCATCAGATAGATGAGTTGGTGCTTGCCACCGCCGTCTGGCTGGAATTTTTCGTTCGACTTCAGCCAGCGCAGCGAGCCGTGCACGTTCTTGGCACCGCACAGCGCCTGGTTCAGCACCTCGGTGACTTGGCCGGCATTGGAAGGTTTCTTCGGCAGTTTATTGGTGTCGATGAAAGTAAGCGGCATGACGATGCTCCGATTGTTCGTTTGTCAGCTCTGCATCCAGACGCGGCCGTCTTTATGTTCCCACCGCAGGTCATCGTCGGTGCCTTCGAGGATCGTGGTCTTGAATCGGTTGGGAGCCTGGAATTCGAAATAGAACAGCGGCTCGAGCGCGCGCAGCCGGTGTTTCTCCTCGGCCGGAATGAAGATCATGTCGCCGGGGCCGACGGGCCGCGTACCCTCGTCGGATTCCACCGTCGCCTTGCCGTTGATGATAAAATAGAAGTGCTCGCAGTTCTTATGCAGATGCAGCGGTGAGGCGGCGTCTTTCTTGTAGTGCATGACGCCGGCCAGCATGTCGTCAATCTTGGTGAGCTCCTTGTTGACGAAGAAGATGCGCTCGCGCGCCGCTTTGGCGTCGATCAGCGCGGGCAGCTCGTCCTCCTTGAAGATATAGGCCATCCTTCGTTTCCTCCTGTTATCTGTTATCCGCTGGGCGCGCCGTGCCGGCCCGCCGCAGCAATGATCATTTTGCCGGTTCCAATGCCGGGGCCTTCCGGGTTTCGCGCGCCTGCGTGTCCTTGGCCGCCTGTGCGAAGGCTTCCGACACATGCTCGGTGCGGCCGTCCCAGATCTCGACCTCGACCAGCGCATTGGCGCCGGCAAGTGAATGGGTGGTCTTGGTCTGCGTCTTGTGCGGCGTCAGCAGATTTAGCACCCCGCCGCGGTCGACTGATTTGCCCGGCTTGCCCATCGGGTCGTAAATGGCCGCAGATTCGTAGCCGTGGCAGACGCCGCGCGGCAGACGTTGCGTCGGCAATGCGGCGCAGATGACTGCGCCGCGGTCGTTATAGACCTTCACCAGATCATGCTTCTTGATGCCGCGTGCAACGGCATCCTCGGCGTTCAGCCGGATGATCCAGTAGTAATAGCCGTCGATATTGACCCGGTGGTCGGCGATGTTGAGCAGGAACGAATCTTTGCCGTCGCCCTGCGTGTGGTAGCTGTATTTGGAATGCGGCGTCAGCAACTGCAGCGGATAGCGTTCGAACAGCTCGCCCGCATGCGGCCCTTCCGACGCCGGCTGGTACTTGACGATCGGCGGCCGCTCCGGATCGGGGAAGCGCTTCAGGCTATTGCATTCAAATTCGAGCTTGCCCGACTGGGTCTGCAATCCGCGCAGGAATTCCTCGGTATAGTCGGAGGGCAGCGGCTGCGACTCCGGCACGTCCTTCTTGCGGTTTTCCCAGAACCAGCGGAACGACACCGGCGCGCGCAGCTTCTCCTTCTCGGTCGGCACCACGTAGTAGCCGCGCTTGATGAACTCCTTCCACGAGATCACCTTGGGCAGGTCGGAGGCATCAAAATGCCGCTTGACCCAGTCGAGCTCGTTGCAGCCCTCGTTGAAGTAGTTGGCGAGCCCGAGCCGCTTGCTGATCTCGGTGAAGATCCAGAAATCAGTCTTCGATTCGCCGAGCGGCTTGATCGCCGGCGCCTGGAAGATGATGACGCGATGATTGAGCTGCTGCTGGCCGTGATGGCCGTAGCCGCCGAGCCCGGCCCATTCCGAGATGTCGACGCGCTCGAAATTGGTGCAGGCCGGCAGGATGACGTCGGCGAATTTCGCTTCACCCTCGAACCAGATCGACTGGTTGACCACGAATTCAAGATTTTCCGACTGGTACATCCGCACATGGCGGTTGGTGTTGTTCATGGTGGCGATCATCGAGCCGCCGTACTTGTACAGCATCTTCACCGGCGCATGGCCGGGCGCCGGGTAGCTGAACTTGGCGAACTGGTGCTCGATCGACTTGCCATTCCAGCGGTAGCCCTCCGCCTTGCCGTCGGCAATCGCCTCCGGCATCCAGATGCGCGGGATGGTCTGCGAATTGGAGCTTATGGTCGGCAGTTGCGGCATGCGCTGATAGAGTTCGACCGGCATCGAGGTGTTTTCCAGATCGCCCGACATGCCGCCGTCGGCATAGCCGGGGAAATAGAAATTGAAATCGAGCGGCGCGCCCCATTGCAGATTGCCCATGTTGATGCCGGGCTTGCCGAGACCCTGCATGGCCGCCAGGCACACCATGGTGCGCGCCCACTGGATGCCGGTCTGGTTGCGGCAGGCGCCGCCGTGGCCATTGCCCCAGCCGCCGGGCGCGAGATAGACGCGCTTCTTGCCCCATTCACGCGCGAGCGCACGCACGTCCTTGGCGGGAACGCCGGTTTCCTTCTCCTGCCATTCCGGCGTCTTCGGGATGTCGTCCTCCTCGCCCAGCAGATAGGCCTTCCACGTGTCGAAGCCGACGGTGTGGGTCTTCACGTATTCCTTGTCGTAGAGGTCTTCCTTGATCCAAACATAGGCGATGGCCATGGCCATAGCCGGCGAGGTGGTCGGCTTCGGACAGAACCACTTGCCGGGAATGAATTGGGCCGAGGCGTTGTAATAGGGGTCGATGTGGACGACCTTGATGCCGAGCTTGGGATCCTTGAGCCACTTCCGGCGCACGGTGCCTTCCTGCGCGCCGTATGAGCCTGAGGTGCTTTCGGGATCGGCCGACCAGAACACGATCATCTCGGCGTTCTGCAGGCAGTCCTCGACCGTGCCGTAGGTCTCGCACTGGCCGACGCGCAGCGTGTAGCCCCAATGATGGGTGGCGCCCCAGTACCAGCCTTCCCAGCTATCGGGATTGTGATGTACGCGCGTCATGCCGACCGCGTTGGCGAACCGGAACAGCGCCGACAGGTAGTAGCCGATATTGCCCCAGGTATGGTGCGAACCGTGCGAGGTGGCGATCGCGCCGGGCCCGTGGTCGCGCTTGCAGCGCTTGATCTCGTTCGCGACCAGGTCGAGCGCCTCCTCCCAGGAGATGCGCACATAGCCGGACATGCCACGGTTCTGTGGATTGCGCTCCCCGTTTGGATCGAAGTCGGCCCGCTTCATCGGATAGAGCAGCCGGTCGGGCGAATAGACGATCGACTTGGCGTTCTGCCCGTGCGGGGCGAGCGTGGTCTTGCGCGGCGGCGTCAGTTTCAGCCCGCGCGCTTCAATCGTCCAGGGCTGCGGGTCGCTGTCGTCGAAGTCGATCGGCGTCATGCGCACGATCTTGTCGTCCTTGACGGTCATGAAGACCGGCCCGCCGTTGGTCATGTTGCAGTAGCGCATCGAGCCGTCGGGCATCGGCGTGCCGAATTTCCAATGCGCGGTCTGCATAGCCATGAGGATCTGCGCAAACCAGTTGGTCAGGTCTTCGGAACCCTCGACGCCAAGGGCGAAATCCTTCTGCGCGTTAATCTGATTGAGCCAGTTGATCGGCGGCGTCAGCAACGAGGCACCGATGGTGGCGTTCTTGAACATCAGTTTGATGTCGGGCTTGGCGTGCAGGCCGGCGCGCGAGGTGATCTTGCCATCGCGGATTTCGATCCAGCGGCCGGTCCCCTCGTCGCGCGCCAGGATCTGCGCAACCAAATTGCGCTCTTTGAGGCGCGCCGCGAAATGTGGATGCCGCCAGCGGGCGTAGCGGATAAGCCCGCTCAGCGCGAAGAGGATGAGCGCGAATTTCGCTTGCGAGTACATCGTGCGTTTCCCCAACCATGATCGATGCGCGTAGCAACCGTCGTTCGCCCCCAGCCGGGTGCACGACAGCCGCCCAGGGGGCGATTATAGGATCAGCGGCTATCGTCAATTGATGCAATTTACCGGCACCGTGATCTAATATTTCGATCACCCCGGCGGCGCCCGCTCACGGACGCGGCCGCGCCGCCCGCCGCACATTGCCGCTCGGCAGATCGATCTTCGCCGCGGTTTTCTGCAACTCGGCAAGAAAAGCCAGGCAAACGGCGGACAGCTCATGCTTGGCGCGCGAAATCGCCATCACCTGCCAAGGCTGCATCGGCGCATCGAGCAGCACGGGGGCGATCGCAGGCGTGTTGCGGTTGCCAGCGAAGATCTGCGTGGGCACCAGCGTGACGTAATCGCCGTTCTCGACCAGAGCCAGCGCGCAGGCGAACGAGGTGCATTCGATTGTACTTTTCGGCGGCTCCAGCCGGTTAGTGATGAAGGTCTGCTCGAACACGTCAAGTCCGGTGTGGCTGCGGCGGTAGATGATCCAATCGAGATCGGCGAGATCCGCCAGCTGCGACTTGCGCCGGTCGAGCACGGGATGGTCGGCGCGCACCGCCGGCACCAGCCGATCCTTGACCAGGCTGATGAAACTCAAGCTGTCGTCGCGCGGGCGGCCGGGCACCAGGCAGATGGCGAGATCGAGCTCGCCGGTGCGGATCGCCGGCAACGTATCGGGATAGACGCCTTCAAGGATGTGAAAGCTGACGCGCGGATGCGCGCGCTGGAAGGCGACGACCGCGCGCGGCAGCAAGCCAGTCGCGACGCTTGGCGAAGCGCTGACACGGATTTCGCCGAAGCCGGCGCCCTGGATGGTTTCGACGTCGTTACGGGCGTGGCGCAGTTCCGCTTCGACGGTCTTGATGCGCGCGAACAATGCCTTGCCAGCCTCGGTCGCGGCGACGCCGTGGGCACCGCGATGCAGCAACTCAACGCCAAGATTGTCTTCCAGTTGCTGGATGCTTTTGGTGACCGACGACTGCGACAGGTTCAAAACCTTGGCCGCCTGGCGCACCGCGCCGGCTTCGACCACGGCAGTGAAATTGCGCAATTGGCTGAGCTTCATCGCTTTGCCGACCTGCCCGCTGGTGATCGCATTTTTCTATCATCTAGCCGCCAAAATGCCTAGTATGGCGAACGGCCTAAAAAGAAAACGCCACGACCCGGGAAGGCCGCGGCGTCAGATTTTGCAGTGCGAATGCCGCTTCGCTAATTGCCCTGGAACACCGGTTTCTGCTTGGCCACAAAGGCCTCATAGGCCCGCTCATAGTCCTTGGTCTGCATGCAGATCGCCTGCGCCTGGGCTTCTGCTTCGATCGCCTCCTCGATGCCCATGTTCCATTCCTGGTGCAGGCACTTCTTGGTCATTGAGTTGGCGAAGGTCGGACCATCCGACAATGCCTTGGCCAAAGCCTGCGCGTCGGCGAGAACATTCTCCGGCTCGCTCAGCTTGTTGTAGAAACCCCAGCGCTCGGCCTCGGTGCCATCCATAGCGCGGCCGGTGTAGAGCAACTCCGACGCGCGGCCGTGGCCGATAATGCGTGGCAGCATATTGCAGGCGCCCATGTCGGCCCCGGCAAGTCCGACGCGCACGAACAGGAACGCGACCTTGCTGCGGGCGGTGCCGACGCGCAAATCCGACGCCATGGCGATGATCGCGCCGGCGCCGGCGCAAATCCCGTCGATCGCCGAAACGATCGGCTGCGGACAGGCGCGCATCTCCTTGACGAGCTGACCGGTCATGCGCGTGAAGGCCAGCAGGCCCGCCATGTCGTCCTTACGCTGCATCTCGACCAGCGGGCCGATGATCTCGTGCACGTCGCCGCCGGAGCAGAAATTGCCACCGGCACCGGTGATCACGACGTTCTTGATGCCATCGGCATATTGAAGGTTGCGGAACGTGTCGCGCAATTCGGCATAGGATTCGAGCGTGAGCGGGTTCTTCCGTTCCGGCCGGTTCAAGGTAATGTTCGCCACCTTGCCGTCGACGGTCCAGAGGAAATGCTTCGGCTTGAAGTTTGAAAAATCAAGTCCGGCGGGGCTAAACCGCTTGGCAGTGTCGGTCATAGGTCTTGGTCCTCTCGGTGACTGTTTTTGAATTTAGCCGGCGAAGGTCAGCCCGCCGCTCACGCTCATCACCTGGCCGGTGATGTAGGCGGCTTGCGGGCTGGCGAAGAATAAAACGGCGTCGGCGATTTCCTCCGGCTTGGCGAAGCGGCGGAACGGGATCGCCTTGAGGAAGGCCTCGCGCATCTTTTCCGAGCGTGTGGCAAGCATCGGCGTGTCGGTCGGGCCTGGGCACACGCAGTTGACATTGATCGAGTAGCGGGCGACCTCGCGAGCGAGCGACTTGGTGAAGGCGATCAGCCCGCCTTTGGCGCCGGCATAAGCCGTTTCGCCGCCGCTGCCGACCCGCCCGGCGTCGCTGGCGATATTGATGACCTTGCCGCCGTTGGCGGCGATCATTGATGGCAACAACGCCTGCGTCAGATGTACCGGGCCGGCAAGGTTGATAGCGATCACCCGGTTGATGTATTCCGGCGCATTTTGGATGAAGGGCTGAGCGTCGCCCCAGCCCGCACCGTTCACCAGGACATCGATGCGCGGATATTTCTTCAGCAGCTCGGCGGCGGCGGCCCTGATTGAGTCGGAATTGCCGAGATTCATGGCGGCAAAATCGACCTTGAGATTGACGCCGGCGGCTTCTTTCTTCAACTCCTCACCCTTGGCGGCGTTCACGTCGGCGCAGATCACCGTCGCGCCCTGGTGGGCGAAAGCCATCACCGTGGCCTTGCCGATACCGGACGCCCCGCCCGTCACCAGCACAACCTTGCCATTGAACATCATAGCGCTACCCCTCTCTCAATCTTTCTTTGTCGGTTTTGCATTGTCGCCCGCACCGGCAAGGAACGCCTGCACGCGCTGGCGCGTTTCGGCGTGGTTCAGCAGCTGACGGGTGTATTCCAGCTCGTCGGAATAGCCGCCACGGCCGTCTTGGCCAGCCGCCGCGATGCACGCCTTGCTGGCGGCCAAAGCCGCGGCCGGAAGGCCGGCAATGCGGCGCACGATCTCCTGGGCGCGCTGCGCAAGCTCAGCCCGCGCCACCGCCCAATGCACCACGCCGAGTGCGGCGGCGGCCGCACCGTCAAGAACTTCAGCGCCAAGAATAAGCCGGCTGGCGAGTGCCGGGCCGCAAAGCCGCGTGAGCCGCTGCGTGCCGCCGGCGCCAGGGATCAAGCCGAGCCGTGCTTCCGGTAAGCCGACCTTGGCTTCGGCCGCGGCGATCCGCAGATCGCACGCCAATGCCAGCTCAAGTCCTCCGCCCATCGCCGCGCCGCCGATCTCGGCCAGTGTGACCTGGGGCAGCCGCTCGATGCGCGCATAAAGCCGCTGGATGCTCGCCACATAGGCGTACATCCGGTCGGGACCGTCACTTGCGTCCATGCGCGCGCGCACTTCCTTAAGATCGGCCCCCGCGCAGAACACCTTCTGCTCCGAGCGGATATGTAAGACGGTCGAACGCTGGCCGCGATCCAACTCGTCGAGCTTTGTTTCGAATGCCCGCACCCACTCTTCGCTGATCGCATTCACCGGAGGATGGCTCAGCGTCAGGGTGGTCACGGCATCGCTGGTATTCGTTACGAACATAAGGAAATTCGGTTTTCCTGTTCAGCCTCGGTCACGAGCGCGCGACTGATGACCAGCCGTTGAATATCGTTTGTGCCCTCGTAGATCTTGCTGGCGCGCACGGCGCGGAAAATTCGCTCGACACCGTAGTCGGTCATGTAGCCGGCACCGCCCAGCGTCTGAATCGCGTCGGAGCAGATGCGTTCGGCTGCTTCGGTGGCGAACAATTTCGCCATCGACGCCTCCTTGAGGCAGGGCATGCCTTGACTGCGTAAGGCGGCGGCATGCAGCACGAGCTGACGCGCGGCTTCGAGCTGGGTCGCCATATCGGCAAGGCGAAATGCAACGGCCTGGTGTTCGATGATCGTTTTGCCGAAGCTTTTGCGCTCTTGCGCGTAGCTGAGCGCAATCTCGTAGGCCGCGCGGGCCATGCCGACGGCTTGCGACGCGATACCGATGCGGCCACCCTCCAGGTTGGCAAGGGCAATACGGTAACCTTGGCCTTCGGCGCCGAGCCGGTTCTCTTCCGCCACCAGGAGGTCTTCCAACCGGATTTCGCAAGTATCGGATGCCTGCTGTCCCATCTTGCATTCGACGCGGCCGACGCAATAGCCCGATTGCTTGGTATCAACGATGAAGCAGCTGATGCCCCGCTTGCCCTGCGCGAGGTCGGTCGCGGCAAAGACCAGCGCGACGTCGGCGTTCTTGCCCGAGGTGACGAACTGCTTCGTTCCATTAAGAACATAGGTTCCGCGCCGCCGCTCGGCGCGCGTGCGGATCGCACCGGCATCCGACCCGCTCTGCGGTTCGGTCAGGCAGAAGGCACTCAGCATTTCGCCGCGCGCCATTGGCCGCAGGTACTTCTCCTTTTGCGCAGGCGTTCCGTACTCGACGAGCGGCATGCACCCGACGGAGTTATGACCGCTCATGATCGTCGAGACGGCTCCATCGCCGGCCGCGATTTCTTCCAGCGCAAGCGCATAGGCGACGTAGTCCGTGCCGGCGCCGTCCCATTCCGGGGGCACCGTCATCCCCATAAAGCCGAGTTTGCCCAGCTCGCGTAGCGCGGCGCGCGGGAAACTCGCCCGGCTGTCCCATTCGGCCGAATGCGGCGCCAAGGAGCGCTGCGCGAACTCGCGCGCGACGTCTCGAACTTGCTCATGCTCGTCGGTCAGCAGCATCATTTCTACTCGGCTGCTTGGCGTCGCGTGGCTTCGCGCGCCTTCATCAATTCCCGCGCCACGATCAGCTTCTGTACTTCGGTTGCGCCCTCGTAGATGCGCAGCGCGCGAATTTCGCGGTAAAGCGCCTCGACTTTGACGCCGACACGCACGCCATTCCCACCGAAGATTTGCACCGCGCGATCGATCACCCGTTGCGCCATCTCCGGCGCGAAGGCTTTCGCCATCGACGC
>CAYLMY010000002.1:0-14122 GCA_964384635.1 uncultured Undibacter sp. | reverse complement strand
AAGATATCGAGCGTCGCCATTGCAACCTTGAAGCCCTCGCCTGCGCCACCGAGCCGATTTGCCAACGGGACGCGGCAGCCGGTGAAGCGAAGCGTCGCGAGCGGATGCGGAGCGATGACGTCAATCCGGCCGGCGATCTCAAGACCAGGGGTGTCGGCATCGACGATGAAACTGGAAAGGCCCTTTGCGCCAGGGGCTTCGCCGGTTCGTGCGAACACGACGTAGTGATCTGCGATCCCGCCATTGGAGATCCAGGTCTTGATTCCGTCAATGCGGACATGCGCCGCGCCGTCCTTAGTCGCGGTCGTTGCAATCGCGCTGACGTCGGAACCCGCTTCGGGCTCCGAGAGCGCAAATGCCGCTATATGACGGCCGTCGCGTACCGGCGGTAAATACTTGGTCTTTATCTCATCGCTGCCGAACAGCGATATCGAGCCGGTACCCAAGCCCTGCATGGCGAAGGCAAAATCAGCGAGGCTGTCGTACCAAGCGAGAATCTCGCGCGCGGCGCAAAGCGTGCGCACGTCGATTTTTTCCGACAGCCCACCGTAGGCCGCCGGCACAACGGCCCTTAGCCAACCGGCTTCCCCCAAAGCACGAACGAGCGCTCGGCAGGAATTATCGACGTTTGCGTGATCGATGTATTGGCCAACCTCTTTGTTAGCCCATTGCGCGAGCGCTGAGCCAAATTGCTGATGGCTTTCGTTAAAAAAGGGCCAAGCAAGATGGGAGAGAGGCGGCATCAGCGCTCTCCACCGTT
Organism: uncultured Undibacter sp.; assembly: GCA_964384635.1. Taxonomy (GTDB): domain Bacteria; phylum Pseudomonadota; class Alphaproteobacteria; order Rhizobiales; family Xanthobacteraceae; genus Pseudolabrys. Next base: position 13,362 of record CAYLMY010000002.1, on the reverse strand, counting down.
TGCACTAAGCTTGCTGTCGCGCAGCATGAAGCGTTGGATTTTTCCGGTCGCGGTCTTGGGCAGACTATCGACAAATTCGATCCAACGCGGATACTTCCAAGGGCCGATCGTTCGCTTTACATGCACTTTGAGCTCTTCATACAGCGCCCGGCTCGCATCATTTTCTCTACGATTCCTGAGTACGACAAATGCTTTTGGCTTGATAAGGCCGCTGTCGTCTTCCGACGGCACGACAGCGGCCTCAAGGACCTTCGGATGGCTAATTAATGCGCCCTCAACCTCGAACGGAGAGACCCAAATGCCGCCGACCTTGAACATATCGTCGGTGCGGCCGCAGTAGGTGTACACTCCGTCCTGACGTCGCAGGTATTTGTCCCCGGTGCGGGTCCACTCACCCACAAACGTGCGGCGTGATTTTTCGCGCTGATTCCAGTAACCGACCGCGGACGATTCACCGCGTACTAAAAGCTCCCCGATTTCATTATCGCCCACGTCCTTCCCATCTTCGTCAACCAGCCTGAGATCGTAGCCGTCTACCGGAACGCCGGATGTGCCGTACTCCACGGCGTCGGGCAGATTGGTCAGAAAAAGATGCCCCATTTCGGTCGAGCCGACGCCGTTGACGATATCGAGGCCAAATCGTTGCTTCCAGGCCTCACCGACATGGGCGGGCAATGGCTCGCCGGCCGAGAAGCAGAGTCGCAACCGGCTCGAGATGTTTTCCGGTTTGCATTCCGGATCGGCAAGCATGGCCGCATACAGCGTCGGCACCGCAAAAAACATCGTCGGCTGGTACGCGCGTAGCGTCTCGAACACAGTCTGCGGCGTCGGCCGCTCCGGATAGAGCACCGAGGTCGCGCCGACCGACATCGGGCACAACATTGCGTCACCGAGGCCATAGGCAAAAAACAACTTCGGCGCGGAAAAGATCAGGTCGTCTTCACGGACGCCGATGCGGCCCTGCCCTGAGGTGCGCGCGATGCTCATCGGCGTCGAATGCACATGCATCGTTCCCTTCGGCATTCCGGTCGTGCCAGACGAATAGAGCCAGTATGCGACCTCATCGGCACAGGTTCTTGCCGGTGCCGCGCCTTCGTTCTCGGCCGCCAACAACGTGCCCAGCCGCGATACCGGCGCAGGGCCTCCGCCGACGACAACAATTTCCTTCACAGACGGTAGCCCATTCGCGGCTTCCTGAACGATTGGAAGCAGCGCAGCCGAAACAAAAATCGCCTTGGCTCTCGCATCTTCGAAAAGGTAGCGATACTGGTCGACTGTCAGCCGCGTATTGACTAGAATCGGAACGATACCTGCGCGGATGGCGCCCCAGAACAGCACCGGAAAGTCGACCGTGTCGAGCAGCACGAGCGCGATTCGGTTTTCCGGCTCAATCCCCATGCGTGCCAGCATCGGGCCGATGCGCGCCGCGGTGTCGCGTAGTTCGCCATAGGTCAGGTTGCGCGACGGGTCGATGAACGCGGTCTTCTCGCCCCGTCCCTCGGCGACATTGCGATCCACGAAATCGACAGCGGCATTATAGTCGCGAATTTCGGTCATTCCTGCGGCATACCCTTCGACATTGCAGGTAACTCTTGTGGGTGCATGATGGTCATTGAGCCATCTCACTCAGCCTTAGCGAGGACGATGCGCGCGTCCACCGCCAGGCAGCCATCATCGAGCGCAAGGCAGGGGTTGAGGTCCACTTCTTCGATCTGCGGGTGCTCCTCCAGCAACCGGCCAAGCGAGACCAGCATGGCGGCGATGGATGTGACATCGAGTTTCTTGCGGCCGCGCGCGCCGGCGATGATCTTCGGCGGCAGCGTGTCGTGAATGAGCGCGCGCGCCTGGTCGAGATCGAACGGCGCCACCCGGAAGCCGACGCGCTTGAGCACTTCGACATAAATGCCGCCGAGGCCGAACATGACCACCGGCCCGAACAACTTGTCGCGCACGGCGCCCAACACCAGCTCGGTCGTCGCGGGCATCATCTTCTGCACCAGCACGCGCGGCGAGGCGATGTCGCGCGCCGCCTTTCTGACGTTCTCGACCAGACGCGCGTAGGATTTTTCCAAAGCGGCATCGGAGCCGATATTGAGCATCACGCCGCCGATATCCGATTTATGCAGGATCTGCGCCGACACCACTTTGAGCACGACCGGGTAGCCGACCTCGTTGGCGGCCTTGAGCGCGCTCTCCAACCCGTCGACCAGCTTGAATGGCGGCACCTTGATGCCGTACTGGCCGCACACCGCATAGGCTTCCGGCTCGAGCAGGCTGACGCGGCCCTCCGTGACCGCCGTGGCGATCAGCTTGGCGGCGGGCCCTTCGGCGTCGCGCGGGCGCGGCTTGGCAGTCGGCAGCGGCGCGGTCTGAATGGCGGCGTAGCCCGAAAGATTGGCGGCGACCCGCGCGACCGTATCCGGATAATCGAAAGTCGGCAGGCTGGCGTGCTCCAGGCCCTCGCGCAGGTGTTCGGCGAAATCGCCGAAGGTGATGACGTTGAGCAGCGGCTTCTTCGGCTCGGGCTGGGATTGGTAGGCGCTGGCAACCTCCTTGGCGAGCAGCGGCTGATCGAGGAACGCGCTCGGCGCCAGGATCTGGATCACCCCGTCGACGTTCGAATCCTTGAACAGCAGCTTGAGCACCTCGTTGTGCAGATGCTCGTAATGCGCCGCCGTCAGGTCGATATAACCGGGCGGATGGCCGACATTGGCGGCCGGCGACAGGATCGCCTTCAACGCCGCGTGGGTTTCATTGCTGAACGACGCCATATTGATGCCGGGCAATTCGGAAATCTCGTCGATGCACATCGTTCCCGGCCCGCCCATGTGGGTGAGTACGGCGACGCGGTTACCCTTTGGCACCGGCTGCATCGAGAACGCGCGCAGCGTGTCGTAGAACTCCGCGACGCTGCGCACGCGTATCATTCCGTACTGGCGGAAAGCGCCTTCGTAGATCGCCTCGGCGCCGGCGATGGCGCCGGTATGGGAAAGCGCGGCGGTCGAGCCCAATGCGCTGCGGCCGCTCTTGAGCACCACCACCGGCTTGACCGCGGCGACCGCGCGGGCGGCCTCGAAGAAACCGCGCGGATCGGCAAGCCCTTCCAGATAGATGCCGACGACGCGCGTCGAGTCGTCATCTTTGAGGAAGCTGAGCAACTCGGCCATCTGGACGTCGGCCATGTTGCCCATGGAGACGTATTTGTTAAGGCCGACGCGGCCGGTCGTCCCCGAGGCGAACAGGAAGGAATTACCGAAAGCGCCGCTCTGCGTCAGCACGCTGATGCCGCCGTGCGGATAGGAGCCGATGTCGAAATTGGTGTTGAAGCCGCTCGCCGTATCCATGACGCCGACACAGTTCGGACCGATGAGCCTGATCGCCGCCGAGCGCAGCGTATCGATCAGATCCTTTTGGCGCTGCTTCGCTTCGGGCGCGTCGATCTCGCCGAAGCCCGCCGACATGCAGATCGCGCCCTTGATATCATCGAAGCGCTTCTTCCTTTCCGCCATCTCCTTGGCGACCGCCACGGTCAGCTCGGCAGCCACCATCAGGATGCACATATCGACCGGCTCTGGGATGTCGCTCACGCTCTTGTAGCAAGGCAGTCCCAAAATGCCCTTTTCGCGCGGATTGACCGGATATAATTTCCCTTTGTAGCCCATGGAGATCATGTGGCGTAGCGCGGTGTTGCCCGGCTTCTTCGGATCCGATGAGGCGCCCACCACAGCGACGCTCTTCGGATTGAAAAACACGCTCAGCGCGGAAACGTCTTGCGCTGCTTGTTTCGGTTCGTTGCCCGCACGCGCCATTTGCGTCAGCATGCCCATCTCCAAATGACGCAAAATTCTAAATATGCGGCGGCGCCCCACATCGGCACGCGGTCGCCGGGCAAAGGACGTGCCGGTTCAAGTTTTGTGATTGATCGAAAGATGCCGCCTTGCCGCGGCACCGACGCCCGCAGCTCGCCATAAGTCGGGTTGCGAGACAGATCGACGAACGCGGTCTTGTCGCCGCGGCCTTCAGCGACATTCCGATCCACAAATTCGACCATGGCATTATAGTCGCGAAGCGCCATCATTAGCCTCGCCAATGAACACCACTTAATATTTGAAAATTTACTGGCCAATTGCAGTCCAATCCTTGACTTTGGTCAGGTCGATCGGCCGCTGATGCTGCATTCGGGGGGTGAGTTGCCTTGATTTTTGTCATGGAAATACGCCGCCAAACAGCGCATTTTTTGAACTAGGAGCGTTCCGATGCATGCACCGGGCCCACGGCCGAAAAAGCGTCTGCTGAGATTGAGGCTTAACGGTCGATGGCGCGAAGACGCTGTTGCCGAGAGGGAGTTGCTCGTCGATTATTTGCGCGAAGTCGCGCGCCTCACCGGTGTGAAGATCGGCTGTGATGGCGGCGAGTGCGGCGCGTGCACGGTCCTGATCGATGGCGAAGCAGTACCCTCCTGCATCACGCTCGCGGTGCGCTGCGAGGGCCGAAACGTCGAAACGATTGAAGGCTTGGCCAAGCAGGGCCGGCTCAGCCGGCTGCAGCGCGCCTTTCACGAAAAGCTCGGCACGCAATGCGGCTTTTGCACGCCGGGAATGATCATGGCGGCTGAGGCTCTTTTGCGCCGAAATCCAACACCGACCGATAGCGAAATACGTGCTGCATTATCGGGGAATCTTTGCCGGTGCACGGGCTATGTAAAAATCATCGAGTCCGTCCAGGCGGCGGCGGGGCAACCTCATGACGGCTGATCCGATCACAGACGACCGTGTCTCGCGCCGCGGCGTTCCTCTTATTGATGGCCTTGAAAAGGTCAGCGGGGGCGCACGCTATACCGCCGACCTCGACCATGCCGACGCTCTGGTCGGACGCATATTGCGGAGCCCCGTAAGCCACGGAGAAATCGTTCGCCTCGACGTTTCCAAGGCGCGCGCTCTTGAGGGCGTCTTTGCCGTTGTTACCGGCGATGATTGCCCATTCACCTACGGTGTCTTGCCGGTTGCCATGAACGAATATCCGATGGCGCGCGGTCGGGTGCGCTACCGTGGCGAGCCCATCGCCGCGGTGGCCGCCATTGATGCCGAGACCGCTGAGCGCGCAATCGATCTAATCGAATTAGAGCTGCACCGATTGCCGGCATACTACACTTCAGAGGACGCTCGAGCGCCGGGCGCAACGTTGTTACACGACGATAAGCCCGGCAATCTCGAACGCGAAATTCATCACGAATTTGGCGATTGGCAGCAGGGTTTCGCGGCGGCGGATCTTGTTCGAGAAGAGAAATTCAGTTGCGCGGAGGTCAACCATGCTCAAATTGAACCACATGCCTGCTTCGCGGACTACGATCCAATAACCGAAAGGCTCACCGTCCAAACCGTTTCCCAGGTTGGCTATTACCTGCACCTCATGCTCGCGCGATGTCTCGAGATGGACTCGTCGCGCATCCGTATAATAAAGCCGTTCATTGGTGGCGGTTTCGGCGCACGCGTCGAAGTTCTCAATTTTGAAATCATAACGGCGCTTCTCGCCCGCGCAGCCGCTGGAAAAGTGCTCATACGGTTGAGCCGAGAGGAGACATTTCTGACCCACCGCGCACGTCCGCAAACCGACACGACATTGCGGATCGGAATGCGTCGCGACGGAAAGATCACCGCCTGCACCTGCGACGTGGTTCAGCGCGGCGGCGCCTATGCCGGATACGGCATTGTGACGATCCTTTATGCCGGCGCGCTATTGCAGGGGCTCTACGACATTCCGACGCTCAAATACAACGGGTATCGTGTCTATGCCAATCTGCCGCCCTGCGGCGCCATGCGCGGTCACGGATCCGTCGACACGCGCCATGCCTTTGAGTGCCTGCTCGACCGGATGGCCCGCGATTTGGGGCTTGATCCATTCGAGGTGCGTCGCGCCAATCTTCTTCAGGCACCAACCCGCACCTTGAATGATCTGATGATCAACAGCTATGGACTGGCGGAATGCCTCGATCGCGTGGAGCGTGCCAGCGGCTGGCATGAGCGCATCGGCAAGATGCCGGCCGGCAAGGGACTGGGCATGGCTTGCTCGCACTATGTCAGCGGCGCCGCCAAGCCGGTTCACTGGACCGGCGAGCCGCACGCGGTCGTCAACGTGCGGCTCGATTTCGACGGCGGTATCACCGCGCTGACCGGCGCCGCCGATATCGGCCAGGGCTCCTCGACCATGGTAGCCATTGCAGTCGCGGAAACGCTCGGCGTGTCGCTCGATCGCGTAAGGGTCATTGCGGCGGACAGCGCCGTGACGCCCAAGGATAACGGCGCCTACTCGTCGCGTATCACCTTCATGGTTGGCAATGCCGCAATCGATGCGGCAAAAAAGCTCAAAGCAATTCTCGTAGAGGCGGCCGCTGGCAAACTCGAAGCGCGCCCGGACGATATCGAGGTGGCCGGCGAAGTCTTTCGCATCGACAGTGGCCAGCAGGCGAGCCTTCCCTTCGCCGAAGTGGTGAAAGCCGCGCTGGTCGATCGCGGCGCGATCACCGTCAGCGGAACGTTTACCTGCCCGCCCGAATCGCAGGGAGGCCGGCACAAGGGCGGTGCCGTCGGCTCGACCATGGGCTTCAGCTACGCCGCCCAGGTCATCGAGGTCAGCATCGACGACGCAACGGGTGTGGTCAGCGTCGACAAGGTCTGGGCCGCGCTCGACTGCGGGCACGCCATTAATCCATTGGCGGTCGAAGGTCAGATTCAGGGATCGGTGTGGATGGGAATGGGACAGGCGCTGTGCGAGGAGACCCGCTACCTCGACGGCTTGCCGGCCCATGCAAGCTTTCTCGAATACCGCATGCCAACCATTACGGAATCCCCGCCGATCGAGGTCCAAATAGTGGAAAGCCACGATCCCTACGGACCGTTCGGCGCCAAGGAAGCAAGCGAAGGCGCGCTGGCCGGCTTCCCGCCGGCCCTGGTCAACGCAATCGCCAACGCCATCGGCATCGATCTCGCCGAATTGCCGGTGACGCCTGATCGGGTCATGGAAGCGCTCATCCAGCGCCGGCGGCAGGCGAGGCTTGCGAACAGCTTGAAGGCCACATCATGAGCGCGCCCTTGGCCGAGTTCCGCCTTGCCCAGCCGAGCACCATCAAAGAGGCGATTGCGGCGTGTCTGAACCATCCCGGCAGTCGCTTCGTTGCGGGCGGAACGGATCTCATCGTGAACATGCGGCGCGGCATTGGCAGCCCGGATTTACTGGTCGATCTTTCCGGTATCGACGAGCTGACCGAGGTTAACACCAACGAACGCGGCGTAACGATCGGCGCGGGTGCAACCATCGCCGCCCTTGCTCGCAATACCGTAATCGCCAGCCAATATTGTGCGCTGGCGCAAGCCGCCGAAGCGATCGCCGGACCCGGCCACCGCACCATGGGGACGGTCGGCGGCAATTTGTGCCTCGATACGCGCTGCATTTACTACAACCAGAGCGAATGGTGGCGCAGCGCAAACGCTTATTGCCTGAAGAGTCGCGGGGATACTTGCCATGTCGCCCCCCAGGGACAGCGCTGTCACGCCGCCTACAGCGGCGATCTTGCGCCCGCCCTGCTCGTTTTCGGCGCCGAAGTCGAGATTGCCGGCGCCCAAGGCCAGCGCCGAATTCCTCTGAGCGAGCTCTATGTCGAAGACGGCATGGCCCACCTAGCGCTGGCCAACGGCGAGCTCATCGTGGCGGTTCATCTGCCTTCAAACCCGCCTGCGTCATCTTATGCAAAGGTTCGGGTACGCGGGGCCATCGACTTTCCATTGGCAGGCGTCGCGGTCGCGCTCGCGACGGCCGGTGCGAACGTCAGCTCACTGCGCATCGCGCTGACAGGTACAAATTCACGGCCTTTCCTTCTCGCCGGCACGGAAACCATGGCCGGCCGATCAGTCGACGATAAACTGTTGCAAGAGATCGATCGGCTAGTGCAGAAGCAAGTCCAACCCATGCGAACGACGATTGCATCCGCCAATTATCGTCGAGTCGCGGCCGCTGCGCTTGCACGGCGTCTGACTGCAAGGCTTTTCGCCGAACGCACGACTTGACCCGGCTAAAAGCGCGGGGACGGATTTGATTTCGGCAATGCCAAACGTCGCCGGACGACTACGTCGGTAAGGTTGGAATAACGGCGGTTGCCTCCAGTTCGATCTTTGCCGGCGTGTCGAGAAGATCGGCGACAAAAATCATGCTCATCGCAGGGAAATGGCTTCCCATCAGCGATTTCCAAATGCGCCCGAGTTCGCGCCGACCGGCGAGATAGGCCGGCTTGTCGATACAAAAAGCGGTTATTCGGCAAATGTGGTTCGGCGTCCCGCCCGCTTCGGCGAGGATGGCAAGTATGTTTTTGAGCGCCTGCTCGAATTGCGGAACGAGTTCTTCGCTGTGGAAATGCTGATCGGCATCCCAGCCAACCTGGCCGGCAATGAACACGAGGCGACCAGCCGCCACACTGAGACCATTCGCATAGCCGATCGGCGGCAACCAGCCGCGTGGATGGAGAATCTGCAACGACATTGGAAGGTCCTCGTAGTGATGGCGTGAGGGTGGCGTTAGGGCCCATCCATCCCAACAGTTAGACAAAACACCAGCCGACTTGGCGTCAACGCACCACCCGCAAGGTGCCGCGCACCGCGCTGCGATCGTCGTTAGCGAGCTGACGCAGCTTGGCGACGTCTTTGACCACAACGTGCGACGCATCGACCACGACGCCGATGCTTCGCAAGCGTGCAAAGGCACGCGACAGCGATTCCGGCGTCAAGCCAAGCCGTCCAGCGATCAGGACCTTGTCATAGGGCAACGCGACCGCACAATGACCATGCTCTGCTAATGACAGCGACGCGAGAAACTCGGCGACTCGCTGCACGCCGCTTTGCGCCTTGAGCTGTTCGACCTGTTGGACGAGATGATGCATGTGCTGGGAGGTCGATGCGATCATCGCTAATGCGATATCGGGACTTTCGCGGATGCAACGCACAATATGATCGGCAGGAATACGTCCGACGCGCGCTTCGCTCACTGCTTCGGCCGTCGCTAAATATCGATTTCCGGTGAACGCGACGGCCTCCGCGAAACTCTGCCCTGTCGTCATGATATCGATCACGGTTTCGTCGCCGGCAGGCGTACTCCGATAGAGCTTTATCCATCCGTCGATCACGATGAAGAATGCCGTTGCCGGATCGTCTTGGCGTGCGATCAATTCGTGCGGCCGCAACATAATGGCAGTCGCAGGCGCAATGATATGCTCAACCGTCTCAGCTTTCAGTCCCCGAAACACCGCGATCCGGGTAATGATTTGAAGGTCGCCGGCCGTCAGTTTTGAAGCCATGGACGAAACCCTACATGAAACCACGCCTACTCAAGGTATCGATAGACCAGACCGCCTTGATCTTGATCAATGATTTCCATGGCCTGGCTGCTCGTCGATGCTGCAATGCACAATGAATTTGGCAATAAACCATTGGCGTTCGAGCCGTCAGACGCGATTCATTCAAGTGACTTCCGAAATGGGCTTTCATTCCACCAGTCAGAGACGCGATTGACTCCGTCGCCGCGATAGCACCGCCTTCGAACGCCCGGCGCAGCTGATCGCGTGGCGATCCACCAGTTTGCGCATCGTCGCTATCGTGATCGACCCGAGGGTTGCGCGCACGATATCGTCGACTTCGCTGACAACTTCGCGCAGGGCTTGGCCTTCGGGCGTCGCATCCCTAGCATCTGCGTCCTGCTCAACAGAGCTTAGGTCTTCGAACAATTGGACCAAGTCGAGTAGCGTTGTTCGCCGCGCATTGCCGGCAAACTGATACCCGCCACCCGCGCCACGAACGGCGTGAACGAGGCCAGCCCGGCCCATGACGTGCATGACCTTCGCCAGGTGGTGACTAGAGACGCCGTACTTCTGACCGATTTCGGCGACGGAAAGTTGACGGCCTTCGTGCGCGGTAAGTTCCAGAACCGCGAAAATGGCAAGCCGCGTCGAAATCTGCAGCCTCACGACATCGTCATCCGCATGCTGATCCCGTCGAAATTCTCATTGCCGATTTGCCTGTTCAATCGAGGTCCTTCTCAAGCTGGATATACGGCCCAGCCATCATTCCTTCGCTGCGGAAAAACAGCATAGGCAGGCGGGCATCCCTTGCCACCATAGTCCGCATCTTGCCGACGCCCGCTTTCTTGAACTCACGAGAGATCGCTTCGAGCAAGGCGTAGCCGACGTTGTGCAAGCGCATCTCCGGTTCGACCGACAACGCGAAGACCCAGCCGCAAGGTGTCGAGCCGAATTCCCAGGCGCGAATCTCGCCGATGATGAACCCCAGCACGCGCGACTTCGTTTTGTCGGCGCGACGTTCGGCAACCAGGAAAAAGCGTTCGTGCGGCCGCCGTTTGCCGTAGCGAAGGAAAACATCGTTCCAGTACTCCGCCTTGGCGAGTTTCGTCACGCGGGTGTCCAACCCGATCACTTGCGGGATGTCGGCGGCTTGCACGCGCCGGACCCGCACAGCCGTGTCGGTATTTGTTGCGCGCGATTTAGCGGCTGTCGCCAAATGAGCTGACCCTTGATTCTGATCAATGCTCTATAGCGCATAATTAGGCATTGTGGTACCGGATTATACCACTCGCGGAGGATTGCCGTGCATCACCATCACGATCACGCGCGCCCGGCGGACGGATCCCGGAAGTGGCGGACCGCCGAAGGCATCCATCTCGACCTTCGCGGCCTTGCGCCGCCGGAGCCGGTGGACGCGGTGCTGCGCACCATCGAAAGCGGCGAAGTCGATGCCCTGCTCGTCGGCCATTTCGACAGCGAGCCGATCTCCCTTTATCCGGAGCTCGAAGAACGCGGCTGGAGCCACGAGATCGTCGATTCACAGTGCGGCGACTGCGAGGGCGGCTTCATGCTGCACATGGTGCGCTGGGGTTAATCAGCGCGCCGCAGGTCGTCAGATATATTGCCCGGCATCGACGCGCAGTACTTCGCCGGTGATGGCGCGGGCGGCGTCAGACAACAGGAACAGCACCGCATTAGCGATGTCCTGCGCATCGCTAAGCTCGGGCAGCGCCGCTTCGGCCACCGCCCGCGCGAGAATTTCTTCCGGCAAGGCACGCGCCATGTCGGTCATCACCATGCCGGGCGCGACCGCATTGACGGTGACGCCTTTCTTGCCGAATTCCCGCGCCGCGGTCTTGGTCAGGCCGATCAGGCCCGCCTTGGCCGCCGCGTAGTTGGCCTGGCCAAATTTGCCGCGCAATCCGTTGATCGACGTGATGTTGACAATACGGCCAAATCCCTGCCCCGCCATTAGCGGCGCAACGGAACGGATCATGTTGAACGCGCCGGTGAGATTGACATTGAGCACCGCCGCCCAATCGGCATCGCTCATCTTGGCAATCGAGCGATCGCGGGTAATGCCGGCGTTGTTGACAAGGAGGGTCGGCGCCTGGGGCAATTCCGCAATGGCCGCTCGCACGGCGTTGCTGTCGACGATATCGATATGCTCGAACTGATGCGGGAAATTCTCGGAGCGCTCCGGCTCGCCGACATCGAAGACGTACACATGCGCCCCGGCCTCGCCGAGCGCGTCGGCAATTGCCCGGCCGATGCCGCGGCTGCCGCCGGTGACGACGGCCCGATGATCGCGAAAATCAAAGCGCGGCTGGCAAGCAAGTTTCAATTCGACGAGCATCGACGAGGACCTCAAACGAGGGGTTGGTCAAAACACAGCTGTTGCGAGGGAACGAAACCGCTGTGATCGAGATAGGCAAGCAGATCGCGATTTTGCCAGTCGACTTCAGTACGCACCTTCTCAACGCGCAGCGTGCCGAGATTCGCCAGCAGTTGCGAGACCAACGCGCGGCCGATGCCCCTATTCTGATAGTCCGGATCAACACCAATCGTGTCAATGACCGCCGTGGTTTCGACCCGGCCAAATTCGCCGAGGTCGACGCGGGCCATGATGAAGCCGACGGGCACGGTGTCGAGCTCGGCAACCAGCGAGACGCGTACGTCCGATTCGGTCAACGCGTCGGCCAGCTTGCGCTGGAAATATCCCGCCCGGTCGCGGCCGGTAACCCGACGATCGATCGCCACCAGCGCATGCAGATCGCCTTCGGCCATCGAACGCACCGGTATCCTGTCGCGCGCCAGCGGCCCGAAATCTGCGGCAGGCTGTCCGCTGTAATTGATCTCGGCGGCCTCCCCCACGTTTTGCGGGATGGTGATGCCGGTGCTTCGAGCCATGACCGTCGCTCCTTGTCTTGTTCTCACTCGTCCTCGAGAGGCTCCGCCAGCGGAGTCAGAACGGAACGCTCCAACACCAGGCGCGGCGCCAGCCGGAAGCCGGAAGATTCGAAGAACCGCAGCAAGCCGTGGTTGGTCCAGTCGGCTAGCGATTGTAGGGATTGCACGCCCTTTTGACGCATGACCTTGGTAAGGCCATCCATCAAGGCGTGCCCGACACCGTGTTCGCGGCTGTCCTGCTCGACGCCAACCGCATCGAGCGTGGCGATGGCCTGCGCACGGCCGAATTCCCCTCGCTGAATGCGGGCGAAGGCAAAACCGACCAGCGTGTCTTTGCGGACGACGCCGACATGCACGATATCTTCCGGATGTTGTTTGGCGTGGGCCAGCCGCTTCTCGAAAAAGCGGCGGCGTGGCTCACCCACATGCGCTGAATCGATGGCGATCACGCGTTCGAGGTCGGCGGGGCGCAGCGGACGGACAGTGTTGTCCGCATTCGTGGCAGCAATGTTCATGCGACAGCCTCATGCATTCTCGACATATTCCTGGTAGAGCCGGGTCTCGGTCTCCGCATCCATGGCGTCTTCGAGCATCGGCAACAACGCCATGTCTTCTTTTCGCGCATGCGGGATCAGACTGTCGTGCAGTTGCTGTCCGAGGCTGCGGAATTCCGACCAGCGCGCAGCGTCAAAACCCTGCACGCGGACCTCGCCGATCAACTTAACCAGCGCGGTGCCGATGGGGCGGATGATCGAGTGCTCGTAGGTCAAGTGCGCGCCGATGCCTTGATGGCCCGCCTCACTGAGATAGGGGAACAACTCCGCTTCCTCGAAAGCAAAATGACGCTCAACCTCGCCCGGCATTTCGGCGGCAAGATCGTTCAAGAGCTTCGCCACCATCGGATCTTTCGCGTCCGCAACGTCGTCCCGGTGGCGCGCGATGGTCTGCATCAGCCGCTCAAGCATGGCGATAACGGCGGCGTGCTCCTCATGCAGTTTCTGGCAAACGCGGTTTTCGAAATTCATGGCTCAGCCGTGCAACTGCTCGTATTTGGCAAGCAGTTCCTCTTGCGTCTCGTTCCAGTCCGGATTGGGCTCGATGCAATTGGCCGG
>CAYLMY010000001.1:51964-78043 GCA_964384635.1 uncultured Undibacter sp. | reverse complement strand
GTCGGCGCACCGTTTCATGTCGCGCTGGCTCTCGTCCTTGACCGCCTCGCCGACGATGAACTTGACGGAATTGACGGTGAGCGGCGCGTTGCCGCTGATGGTGTCGGCATAGTCCTTGACGAATTTCTCCAGCTCCTCGGCCGGCAGCACGCGGTTGACGAGGCCCATCTGCAGCGCCTCGGCGGCGGTGAACTGGCGTGCGGTGTAGAAGATTTCCTTGGCGAAGGACGGCCCGACCAAGTCGACCAGCTTCTTGATGCCCTTGAACGGATAACCGAGACCGAGCTTGGCGGCCGGCACGGCGAATTTCGAATTGTCCGAGCAGATGCGCAGGTCGCAGCACAGCGCCAATCCCATGCCGCCGCCGATGCAGTAGCCGCGGATCATGGCGATGGTCGGCTTGGGAAATTCGTAAACTGCGGCATTGGCCATATCGACCGCCACGGCGTAGCGATCGATCGCCTCTTGGCTGGAGCGCTCGCTCTCGAACTTGGAAATATCGGCGCCCGAAACGAAGGCCTTGCCGCCGGCGCCGGTGAGCACCACCACGCGCACGTCCTTGTCGGCGGCGAAGTCGGCGAGAATGGCGCTTGCGGCCTGCCACATTTCCAGCGACACGGCGTTGTGGCGCTCGGGATTGTTGAAGATCAAATAGCCGACGCCGCCCTCCTTGCGGGACAGCATTTTGTCGGTCTTGGCGTCCATCGTTGCATTCCTTCTCTTGACGCGCGGGCGCGGCGGATCACACCGCCTTGGCCTTGTGCAGCGCCGCGATCTCGTTATCGGCGAAGTCGAATTCCTTGAGCACCTCGTCGGTGTGCTGGCCTTGGCTCGGCGGGGTGGCGACGATCTTGCTGGGGGTGCGCGAGAGCGCGACCGGCTGGCCGACGAAGGTCTGCTCCTTGCCGTCCGGTCGGGTCGCGCTCTGGGCGATCCCCAAATACTTCACCTGCGGATCGTCGAACATCTGGTCGATGGAATAGATCGGCCCGCAGGGCACGCCGGTTTTATTGAAGATGTCGATCCACTCCGCGCTCGACTTATTCTTCGTGCGCTTCTCGATTTCGGCGTTGAGGGCGTCACGGTTCTTGGAGCGCAGATCGCTGGTCCTGAATTCGGGATGGTCGATCAGATCGGGCGCCGCGATCGCATTGCATAGCCGCTCCCACATCACCTGGCCGGTGGAGGCGATGTTGATGTGGCCGTCTTTGGTTTTGAACACGCCGGTCGGAATGCTGGTCGGGTGGTTGTTGCCGGCCTGCTTGGCCACTTCTTGCATTTGCAGCCAGCGCGCGGCCTGGAAGTCGAGCATGAAAATCTGCGCCTGCAGCAGCGAGGTCGACACCCATTGCCCTTCGCCGGAGACCTCGCGCTCGAGCAGCGCCACCAGGATACCGAGCGCGCAGAACACGCCGGCGGACAGATCGGCGACCGGAATGCCGACGCGCATCGGGCCCTGTCCCGGCTGACCGGTGATCGACATCAGCCCGCCCATGCCTTGCGCGATCTGGTCGAAGCCCGGCCGGTCGCGATAGGGCCCGTCCTGGCCGAAGCCGGAAATGCTGGCGAGCACGATGCACTTGTTGATCTTCTTCAACTGCTCGTAATCGATGCCGAGCCGCGTCTTCACGTCGGGGCGGAAATTCTCCACCACCACATCGGCCTTCTCGACCATGCGCTTGAAGGCCGCCAAGCCCTGCGGCGATTTGAGGTCGAGCGTGATGCTGCGCTTGTTGCGGTGCAGGTTCTGAAAGTCGGCATTGTCGCGCGGGCCGCCCGGCGCCTCGCCTTTCTCCAGATGCGGCGGCGTCTCGATCTTGATGACGTTGGCGCCCCAGTCGGCGAGCTGGCGCACGCAAGTCGGCCCCGAGCGCACACGCGTCAAATCAAGAACAGTGAAGCGGGAAAGGGCCTGGGACGCTCTGGGAAACGGCATTTCGACGCTCCGAACGGCTTAAAACGGCCTGGAATTGGATTTTCGGGCCCGACCATCCCCGATCTGTCACGCCTTGTCCATCGGGCGAAGCCGGGGTGGTGCAGGCACTTTATTCATCATTTGGCGCTAAAGCCGCGCCCGGTGCCTTGAAAAGACCATCTCCACCTGTCATATGCACCGCAGCGGATGAAAGACCCGGTCTCGGGTTCGCGGGCCGCGTGCACGAAACTCATTAAAACGATTTTCGCCCCGCCCATTCCGTTTCTCAAACCAAACGACAACCCTGGCCACGCGGGATGTCTTCAGAACCCCGCGATTCCGCTGCTCGCATGAACGAGCCGGCCGATTCGCCGTATAAGAAAGAGACTTTTTGACTTCATTTAACGAATTCGGCCTCGCAGAGCCGATCATCCGCGCCCTCGCGGAAGAGAAATACATCACCCCCACTCCGATCCAGGCCCAGACCATCCCACTCGCGAGCCAAGGCCGCGACGTCATCGGTATTGCGCAGACCGGAACCGGCAAGACCGCAGCCTTCGCGCTGCCGATCCTCAACCACCTCTTCAACAAGCGCCAGCGGCCCGAACGCAAGTCCGCGCGCGTGCTGGTACTGTCGCCGACACGAGAACTGTCCGGCCAGATCGCCGACAGCTTCCGCGCCTATGGCCGGCACATCCGCCCGCTGGCGGTCGAGCTGGCGATCGGCGGCGTGCCGATCAACCGGCAGATCCGCGGCGTTGCGCGCGGGCTGGAAGTGCTGGTGGCCACGCCAGGCCGCCTGCTCGATCTCGTGCAGCAACGCGCGCTGCGCCTCGACCAAGTCGAGGTGCTGGTGCTCGACGAAGCCGATCGTATGCTCGACATGGGCTTCATCCACGACATCAAGCGCATCGTCGCCATGCTGCCGAAAGAGCGGCAGACGCTGTTCTTCTCGGCCACCATGCCGCAGGAAATCACCCGGCTCGCCGACCAGATGCTGCGCAACCCGGCGCGCGTCGCCGTGACGCCGCAGGCCACCACGGTCGAGCGCGTCGCCCAGCGCGTCATCCTCACCGAAAAGGCCGCCAAGCCGGCGTTGCTGGCCGAGCTGCTCAAGAGCGAGCCGGTCGAGCGCGTTCTGGTGTTCACCCGCACCAAGCACGGCGCCGACAAGGTCGTGCGTGGCCTGCATAAGGCCGGCCTTACCGCCGAGGCGATCCACGGCAACAAGTCGCAGAGCCAGCGCGAGCGCGTGCTCTCAGCCTTCCGCGACGGTAGCTTGCGCACCTTGATCGCCACCGACATCGCCGCCCGCGGCATCGACGTGGACGGCGTCAGCCATGTGTTCAACTACGACCTGCCGAACATCCCGGAATCTTACGTCCACCGCATCGGCCGCACCGCGCGCGCCGGCGCCGACGGCGTGGCGATCTCGTTCTGCGACCACGAGGAACGCGCCTTCCTGCGCGACATCGAGCGGCTGATCCGCATGGCGATCCCGGCGACCGACCGGCGCACCGGCGGACGGCCGAACCCGCAGCCGGTACAGCATGCGGCCAACCGCCATAACGGCCGGCCGCACCATCGCGGCAACGGGCAAAAGCACGGCCATAACGGCGGCAAGGGTCAGCATGGCCGGTCCAGCCGGAACGGCCATCAGGCCGGCCGACCACAGGGCCCCCGGCATGACGCCCCGCAAGGGGAGCCAAAAGGCATCGGAAATGTTACATTCCTGCAGCGCCCGCACGGGCCGCGCCGCAATGCAGACAGCCGCGCTTAATTGGAGACCCCTGGATGGCGAAGGAAGAACTGCTGGAATTCGACGGGACAGTCACCGAGGTTCTGCCGGACGGCAATTTCCGGGTGAAGCTCGACAACGAGCACGAGGTGCTGGCCTATTCCGCCGGCAAGATGCGCAAATTCCGCATCCGCACCGGCGTCGGTGACCGCGTCATCGTGGAAATGTCGCCCTATGACCTCAAGCGCGGGCGCATCAGCTTCCGCCACAAGGGCGACGCCCCGGCCCCCTCGCCGCAGCAGCGCCGGCCCAACTTCCGCCGCCGTTAATAGACCGGCAGGCGGCTTGCCACGCCTGCCGGAGCCAATACGGGCCGCTCCTAGGCCGTCTTCCCAACCAATTTCTTGAACAGCAGATTCGCCGCGATCACCAAAGCAGCGCCGATGAGCGTCGCGACGAGGCGATCGATCAGCACGCCCAATCCCGGCGGACGACCGCCATCCAGCAGCAAGATGATCAGCGGCGTCATCGCGGCGGTGTAGGCGAGATAGTTGCGCGCCCGCAGCAGCGGCCTTAAGCCCGCCAACACGCCCATGACGGCGACCAGCGCCCAGGCGGGCGGCGCATAAACGAGCAACAATCCAGTCGCCAGCACGCCGGCAGCGGCGCCGAGCGCCCGCTGCGTCGTCCGCACCGGGAAAGCCTCGATCTGCCACTCGGCCAGCAGCGCGACGGTGAGCGCGATCCAATGCAGATGATGGTCGGGCCAAAGCCAGCGCAACAGGCCCGCCACGCCGAGACAGAACATCAGCCTGAGCGCATATTGCCAGCCAGCAAGATGGGAGAGCGCGCGGCGCCAACGCGCAAGCCGTTGGCGCAGCGTCATCGGCGGCGGCACGGCTTCCCGAGGCGGGTCACGGCGGCGGCGCGCGCGTGCCAGCGCGCCGAGCAAAAGGCTCACCGCCGCCGTCCAAAGAGCGCCAACGACGATCAGAAATAAAAGCCCGGCGCGGTCCGGGATGTTTTCGGCGACCGTGATGGTGATGACCAGCAGCAGAATGAAGCGGATCGCCATCGGCGCGATCGGCCGGCCAATCGCCGCCAAGAGACCCGCGGCGCCGGCGAGCAGCGCCACGGCGGCGTCGCTCATCCAGCCGTGACCGGCCACGCTGATGGCGATGACGGACGCCGCGGCGGCAGGCACCAGCGCGGCAAGTACCGCCCGCCCCTGGGTGCGCCAGTCGCGGTTCGCACCGACGCCGCCGACCAGCAGGCTGCCGACCGCCATGCCGAATCCGAGCGCAAGCTCGCCCATCGCCGCGCCAAGCAGGATCGGTACCGCCATCCCGATCGCTGCGGCGAGAATCTCGACCCAATCGGGCCTGGTCTCGGTCGACCAGCGGAAGGCCTCGGCCAAATGCGATTTCGCCGTTACCGGCGGCTTGGCTCGGTTCGGCCCCATGACAATCTCTTCATCTCTCCTGCCCCACAAAGCCCACATTGCGGCCGGCTAAATCGGCCGGGCCGCACGCAGCGAGCATGATAGAATGGCTCGCCGCCGGCCGAGCGTTGCACCATAGCGGGTCGTCATGAAAAAGAATGCCTTGCTCCGTCTTGTCCTCGCGCTGGCAATCATCTTTGCCGGCGCGTTCGGTCCCGTCGTCGCTCAAGACAAGAGCCACCAAGACAAGAACGGCAAGGCCGGCCAAACGCAGCGGCAGGCACTGGCCGGCAAGGGCATCTTGCGGTTGCTGCCGGCCGATTCCGTCACCGAACATGTAATCGACACCGCGCAGGGCAAGCTCGCCTATACCGCGACCGCCGGCACGCTCGCCTTCTACGACCAATCCGGCGATCAGAGCGCGTCGGTGTTCTACACCGCCTATGTCGCCAAAGGCGCCTCTGGCAACCGGCCGCTGACCTTCGCCTTCAACGGCGGCCCGGGCGCCGCTTCCGCCTTCCTCAATCTCGGCCTGGTCGGCCCGCGCATTCTCGAACTCGGCCGCGACCCGGCGCAGGCCGCGCTGCGCGACAATCCAGAGACTTGGCTGCGCTTTACCGATTTGGTGCTGGTCGATCCGATCGGCACCGGTTGGAGCCGCACGGTAAAATCCGACGACGCCAAGCACTTCTGGAACGCGCGCAGCGACGCCGACTCGATGGCCAAGGCTGTGGCGCTCTACGTCGCCAAGAACAACCGCGCCGGCTCGCCGAAATACCTGCTGGGCGAGAGCTATGGCGGCTTCCGCGCCGCCATGACGGCGCGCGCGCTGGAACGCGAGCAGGGCATCGCGGTGTCCGGCATCGTCATGCTGTCGCCAATGCTGGAAGGCTGGCTCACCTTCGGCGATAGCACCTCGGCGCTGCGCGCCGCGCTGCAATTGCCGTCGCTGGCGGCCACCGCGCTGGAGCGCAAAGGCGCCTTCAGCCGCCAGGCGCTGGCCGACGCTGAAAAATTTGCCATGACCGATTACCTGACGGCGCTCGCGGGGCCGCCGCTGCAAGGCGAGGCGGCGAAGACGTTTTACGCGCGCGTGGCGCAGATTTCCGGCCTGCCGCTCGACGTGGTGACCAAGGCGCGCGGGTTCATCACCAGCGCCTTCCTCAAAACCTTGCAGCCCGGCAAGCTCGTCAGCCGCTACGATGCGAATTTCGCGGTCGACGACCCCTATCCCGAACAACGGTCGGCGCGCGGCCCCGATCCGATCCTCGACAGCCTGGCGCGTGCTTATGGCGGCGCCTATTCCGCATACGCCCGCAACGAGCTCGGCTTCAAGACGCCGATGACTTATCAACTGCTGGCAAACGACGTCACGCGCCATTGGGACTGGCATGGCGGCCGCTCGCAGGCGAGCGTTGAAGACGAGCTGCGCGTGCTGCTGGCGTTCAGCCCGTCGTTCCGCTTGCTGGTGGCGCACGGGCTTTCCGATATGGTCACGCCTTACGCCATGTCGCGCTATGCGCTCGAGCACCTGCCGCCGGTCGAACCGCCCGGGCGCGTGGCGCTCAAGGTCTATCGCGGCGGGCACATGCTCTATCTCGACCCGGCCTCGCGCAAGGCGTTTAGCAAGGATGCCGAAGCCTTCTACCGCGGCGGGGAATAGCGTCTGCGAAAATTGGCTTAATTGCGCTCGAAAACTTCATCGAGGCGTGCGAGACAAAGCGAGGCTATAACCACTTCAAACCTAATCTTTTTCCCAGTCTCCACACAACGCCGCAAGCGCGACTGACGTCGTCGGCGCCAATTGTGAGCTTAAAGCAATCTGGAATTCTCGCTGGGCTGTCGACTTCTATGCAAATTCCGCCGCTCGAACGATTGACGACGACACAGTCGATTCTGGTTCCGTTATCGAGCGCGACCTTGCCGGCCTTCGATACCCCGACGCGTGGATGTAATCTTCGCTCGAGCATGGATCGCACATTGCCAAGGATCAACGGCTTGTGACGATATAAAGAATCCTTCTAAAAATTGTTAATACTCCGCCTTCGGCGGCTTGCGCAAACATGCGGGCCATGCACGTTTTTGGCCCTGAGCGGACGTGGCCCTTTCAGCAAGCGAATTTTCCCTGTTGCAAAGTAAAATGGACGTTGAAGCATCGCTTCAAAAGAACCTCAAGTTATGAGGACACACCCTAGCCGCTCGATCCCGCCACCATGCCCCAGCGCCGCACGGTCACCTGCTCCAGCGTCTGGAACACGAAGCGCTCGAAGAACACGCCGATCACGCCGATGGCGATGAGCGTCGAGAGCATGACGCCGGCGTCGAGGAATTCAGCGGCGTTGAAGATGATCTCGCCGAGGCCGAGCTTCGGGCTCGCCAGCAATTCACCGCCGATGACGCCGATCCACGCGCGGCCGAAGGCGAGCCGCGCGCCGGTGATGATGTAGGGCAGCGCGCCCGGCCAGATCACCTTGCGGAACAGCGTCGCCTCGTCGGCGCCCATCACCGCCGCGGCACGCAGCCAGAGCGGATTGACCGCGCGCACCCCAGTCCAGACGGCGTAAACCAGCGGAAAGGCCGAGGCATAGACCACCACCAGGATGGTGGCGGTGTTGCCAATGCCGAACCACAGGATGAACAACGGCACCCAGGCCAGCGAGGGGATCGGCAGCAACACGCTCAGCACGGGCAGGAAGATGCGCTCGGACACCCAGTAACGGGCCATCAGCACGCCGAGCGGGATCGCCACGCTGAACGAAATGGCGAGCCCGACGAACACGCGCACCAGTGTGGCGCCCGCGTTTTCGACCAGGCTGCCGTCCGCCAAAATCCGCCACATGATCTTGCCGATCGATTCCAGCGGCGGCGTCATGGCGGTCGAGAACATGCCGCTGCGCGCGAAAGCTTCCCACACGGCGGCCAGCACCACGACGCCGGCAACGCCGCGCACAAAGGCGATCCAGGAAAACCCTTTTCTCATGCCGCCACCATGCCCCAGCGCACCACCGTCCAGCGCTCGATGCGGGTGAACACCTGGCGTTCGAGCACGATGCCGATGGCGCCGATCACCGCGATGGTGGCGAGCATCACGTCGGTGTTGAGGAAGGTCTGCGCGCCGAAGATCAGCCAGCCCAGCCCGCGCTGCACCGACATCAACATTTCAACGGCAATCAGGATACGCCAGGCCTGCGCCAGGCCGAGCCGCAGGCCAATCATGATATAGGGCAAGGCCCCCGGCAGCACGACGCGGCGGAACATGTCGCGGTCGCGCGCGCCCATCACCTCGGCCGCGCGCAGCCAGATCGGTTTGACCGCCTTCACGCCCTTCCAGGTATTGATGATGACGGTAAAGCAGGACGCCACGCCCACCAGCAGGATGGTCGGGAAATCGCCGAGTCCGAACCACAGCACAAACAGCGGCGCATAGGCGAGGCCAGGGATCGGATAGAGAAAGGTGACGATCGGCAGCAGCGTGTCCTCGACCCACTGTCGCCGCCCCATCGCGATCCCGAGCGAGACCCCGATGAGGGCGGCGATCAGAAAACCGATGCCGAGGCGATAAAGCGTCGCAACGGCCGCCGCCAGCAGGATGCCGTTGCCGGCAAGCCGCACCAAGGCTTCGGCAATGACACCGAGACCGGGCACCAGCTTCGGGGGAAAACCGCCGTAGGCCACGAGCAGTTCCCATGCCGCCGCGATCACCGCGAAGGTCGCCAGCGGCAAGCCGAACGACAGCGCCCGTCTCAACATGCGCGCGTCAGGCCTTGGCGCGCGCGGCCGTCAAAATGTTGCCGTTGAGCAATTTGCCCCAGTCCGGCACCGCCGCGATCTTCTTCTGGCTGAGCAGCACCTTCGACTGGTTTTCCAGATACGACTTCAGCTGCGGCCCGAAATCCGGGTTGACGTCGATCTTGGAGAGCATCAGCTTGATGATCTTCTCGTTGACGTCGAAGCCCTTGTCCTTGAAGAACTTGAGCACGATCTGCGTGGCCTCGTCGCGGTGGTCCTGATAGAGCTTCACGCTCGCCAGCCAGCCGCGAGTAAAAGCAACCAGGTTGTCGTGGTTCTCCTTGATGGTCTTGGTGTTGGCGGCGAGGATGATCGGCTGCAGGTCGTAAGACGAGTAGTCGGTCAGAACCTTGCCCAGCCCGTTGACCTCGGCTACCGACGGGAACGGCTCGACGCCGGCGAAGGCGTCGATCGAGCCGGCCGTCAGCGCCGCGACGTGGTTCTGGAAGCGCACGTTGACGATCTGCACGTCTTCTTTCTTCAGCCCGGCCTTCGGCATGATCTTGTTCTGGAACACGAAGTCAGTCGCGGAGCCGAGCTGCGAGCCGACCTTTTTGCCCTTGAGGTCGGCCAGCGTCTTGATGCCGGATTTCACACCGGCGACGACGGCCAGCGTCTTGGCGCCGTAGAGTGCGAGCGCGATCGCTTCCATGTCGCCCTTGGCGGCGCCGATGATGAAGGGCGTGGCGCCGATCACGCCGGCGTCGACGCGGCCTGAGATCATGGCATTGCGCGCGTCCTTGCCGCTGCTGAAGTGGAAGATCTTCACGTCAGCGCCTGCTTTTTTGAACAGGCCCTGCGATTCAGCGATCATTCCGAGCGAGCCCCAGGACGTGGTCTGGTAGCCGAAATTGATCGTCTTGCCCGCGGCAAAGGCAGGCAGATCGGGCAGCGCGGCGGCGGCCAACGCGCCGCCGGTGAGCGTCAAGAAGTCGCGTCGTGGCAGAACAAGCTTGGTCATGGTTTCCTCCCGTTTGATCGATACTTTTCCGGTTACTCCGTTGCCTCTTGCATCAACTTACCGTTCCAGTCTCCGTCAGTGTGAACGTAAATGGCGCATAATCTCGCGCTGGCTGGCGATGAAAGGCTCACTGAGCGGATCGCGCGGGCGCGGCAGGTCGAGCGCGAGCTCGGCCCTGACGGTGCCCGGATGCGCATTGAGCACGATCACCTTGTCGCCGAGATAAACCGCTTCGGCGACGTTGTGGGTAATGTAGACGATGGTCTTCTTGGTCTTTTGCCAGATGCCGGTCAGCAATTGCTGCATATCGTCGCGCGTCATGGCGTCGAGCGCGGCAAACGGCTCGTCCATCAGCAGCACCTGCGGATTGTAGGCGAGCGAGCGGGCGATGGCGACGCGCTGCTGCATGCCGCCGGACAGCTGGTGCGGAAACGTATCGGCGAATTTCTCCAGCCCCACCAAGCGCAGGAATTCGAGCGCGGTCCGCTCGCGCGTGGCCTTGTCCACTTTGCGCATTTCCAGACCGAACTCGACATTGTGCTTGGCGGTACGCCAGGGAAACAGTTGCGCGAAGTCCTGGAACACGACGCCACGGTTCTGGCGGTTCTTGTCGAGCGCAGCGCCGCCGATGCGGATTTTGCCGGCGGTCGGCTGCAGGAGACCGGCGAGGATGTTCAGGATCGTGGTCTTGCCGCAGCCGCTGGGGCCGAGCAGGCAGAGGAACTCGGACTGGCGGACGGAGAAATTGATGTCCTTGACCGCCAGCACCCGGCCCTTGTCGACCTGGTATTCGAAGGTCACGTTCTGGACTTCGATCTGATCGGCCACCTGGTCCGTCCCTATCTCGCGCCGGCGGCGCCGCGCCGCTTGCCCTGGCCGGCAAGTTCGGCTTGCGCTTCGTCGATGATCTCGCCCAATGGCACGGCGCGGCTCTGTTCACGCGCCGATCTGAGCGCGGCATAAACCGCAGCCACTGCCTGGCAGCCATTAGCCGCCGACAATTCGCAACCTTTGCCGTTTGTGACGCTGTCGGCGAACATGTCGAGCTCGTCGCGGAACATGTTGCCCGCCGGCACGGGCAGCGCCTCGCGCTCGGCCGGGCCCTTGCCGCGCGCCTGCAGATACAACGTCGCGTTTTCGTGCAGGCGCTCAGGCGTCGGCCAAAAGGTCTGGTTGATGTCGTAGAACATCAAGGCGTCGGCGCCGGTCGCGCGCACGCTGTAGGTGCCCGGGCTGGTCCAGCTCGACAGCATGACGCCGAGCTTGCCGTCGGTGAAATGCACCGCGACGATCCACTGATCCTCGACCTCGGCGCCGACCGGCGAATGGCGCGCGGCGCTGGCACTCACCGCGGCGATATCGCCGCCCAGATAGCGCAGCGTGTCGAACTGATGCACACCGATCTGGCTCAAGGAGCCGCCCGGCGCGCTCTCCTGGTAGAAGCGCCAATCTTTCGCGGTGAGGCGCAGGCCGCGGTCGTTGGAGAAATTGGCCTCGAGCTGGCTGACTATGCCGAGCTTGCCGGCGTCGATGGCGGCGCGGATGGCGCGCACGCCGGTGAGCAGGCGCGCGCAATGGCCGACCACGATGCGCACGCCCTGCGCCTGCTCCAGCGCAGCGATACGTAGCGAGTCGGCCATGGTGTTGGCGATCGGCTTCTCGACATAAATGTGCTTGCCGGCGAGCGCTGCGCGCCGCGCGAATTCGTAGTGCAGCTCGTTGGGCAACGCCAGCACCACGCCCGCGATATCCTTGTCCGCCAGCACGGCCTCGAAATCGCGCGCCGGAATGCCGAAGTCCTTGGAGAACGCCGACAGCCGTTCGGCGCTGCGGCCGACGCAAGCGACGATTTCGATCTTTTTGGTACCACTCGCGGCCTTGGCCAGCACGCGCGCCCAATTGCCGACGCCGACCATCGCGGTCTTGACACCCGCCATCATTCGCCTCCCGTGCCGGTGACGCTGGTGCCGCCGCAGACATAAATCGACTGCCCGGTGATAAAGCCGCTGTTGCGGTCGAGCAGGAAGGTCACCAGGTGGGCGACGTCCTGCGGCGTGCCGAGGCGCTTGACCAGCACCTTGTCGATCACGGTCTGGCGCTTGACCGAGCCGTGCGGATGGCCGCGGTTGAAATGCGCGGTTTCCACCGGTCCCGGCATCACCGCATTGACCGTGATGCCGTCGGCGCCGGTCTCAATCGCCACCACGCGCGTCATGCCTTCGAGGCCGGCCTTGGCGCTGGCATAGACGACGCGCTCGGACTTGCCGAGGATGGCACGCGAGGACATGTTGACGATGCGGCCGAACTTCGCGCGCCGCATGCCGGGCACGAAGCTCTGGATTAGCACCATCGCCGCGCCGAGCGTGATGGTGGTGACGTAATTGAGCTCTTCGACCGTCGCTTTTTCCAGCGGGTTGGGTGCGTTCTCGCCGGCATTGTTGACGAGGTAGCGCACGGGAAATTCGGCGGCCACATCGTTGGCCACCTTGCGTGTCGCCGCAAGATCGGTGAGATCGATCGGGCGGAAATGCAAGTTGTCATTCTTGAGCTTGGGCGCCGAGCGTTGCAGCGTCACCACCGGGATGCCGCGCTCGAGCAGCGCCGCGGCAATGGATTCGCCGATGCCGGAACTGGCACCCGTCACCACCGCCGTGTCTGCCATGGCCATGCGCGCCCCTCACGGTTCGTGGAGCGGCGCGCGCGTGGCTTGCGCTTGAAACGCGGACAAGGGGCATCCTCCCAGGACGCTCGCTCGTTATGGCGCTGGCGAGCCTGCGAAGAAGCGTAGAGCCGCAACAAAATAGATCAAGTGTATTCTCGCTATCGTCGCAATTGATTTCATCTATGAGGCGCGCGCGGCCACCTGCTTGCCGCGCGGCGCTCGCCTTTCCTTCGGGCGGTAGGCCGCTCGGATCATCTCCGCCATGCGCAGCGCCGCCGCCGAGCGATGGCCGTTGCGCCGCCAAAGAATGCCGACCATGCGCTTGGGCGCCGGATCGGTGAGCCGCACGATATGCAAACCACTGGCGTCGAGGATGGCGCCAGCCGACAGCACCGTGGCCAGGCCCGAATTGCGCGTGGTCGCCAGGATCGGATCGATCGCGTTCATCTCCAGTACCACGTGCGGGTGCTGGCCGGTCTCGCTGAAGAAGCGGTCGACGAACTGACGCGCGCCGAATTCCGGCGTCAGCAGCACGAGCGGCAGCTTGGCGAGCTCGCGCATCGGCAGCGATTTGCGGCCGGCCTGCGGACATTTGGAGCCGACCACCAGCACCAGCTCCTCCTCGAACAGCGGCTCTGCCACGATCTGATCGTTGTCGCCGGCGGCATAGGCCACCGCCATGTCGAGCTCGGCATTGATCAGCTCGCGCTCCATGTCCAGGCGCGGCACCAGCCGCGTGATGACGTGCACACCGGGGTAGCGCAGCGCGAACTCCGACATGATCGGCGGCAGCATCGAATGCGAGAAGGAATGGAACACCGCCATGCGCAGCGTGCCGCGCATCAAACCTTCCAGTTCGGAGATGGCGAGTGCGCTCGCGTCGATCTCCTTCAGGACGCGCTCGCAATAGGGCTTGAACAGCCGGCCAGCGTCGGTGAGCTCGACTTCCTTGGTGCTACGGTCGAACAGCACGGTGCCGACCATGGATTCGAGCTGCTTGATCTGGTGCGAAAGCGTCGGCTGCGTGACGTGCAGGCGTTCGGCCGCGCGCGTGAAGCTGCGCGTGTCGGCGACGGCGAGAAAATAGCGCAGATGGCGCAGCTCCATGGCTCCGAGGATACATGGTCGCGCCTGGGCCGCGCTAGCTCATCGCGGCCACCACCGCGCAGGTGGTGACGATATCGTCCTCGCTTGCCGCCCGCGACAGGTCGCTGATCGGCTTGGCGAAGCCTTGCAGAAACGGCCCGATCGCCTGCGCGCCACCCAGCCATTGCGTCAGTTTGTAGCCGATATTGCCGGAATCGAGGTCCGGGAAGATCAGAACATTGGCTTGGCCGGCGACCGGGCCTGCCTCCTTGAGCTTCTTGGCGGCGACCTCGGGAACCAGCGCCGTGTCGGCCTGGAACTCGCCGTCGACAGCGAGCGAAGGCGCGCGTTGCCGCACGAATTCGAGCGCCTCACGCACCTTGTCGACGCGCGTATGCTGCGCACTGCCCTTGGTCGAGAACGACAGCATGGCGATGCGCGGGGTTTCGCCGAGCAAGGTTTCAGCGCTGCGCGCAGAGGCAATGGCGATGTCGGCGAGTTCGCTCGCGTCTGGGTCGGCGTTGACCGCGCAATCAGCGAACAGAAACGCGCGCGGGCCTTTTTTCAAGAAATCCGGCACCACCATGAGGAAGCAGCTCGATGGCAGCGCGATGCCATCGGCAAGGCCCACCGTCATCAACCCGGCCTCGATCACGCGGCGGGTCGGATTGGAGCAGCCCGCCACCATGGCGTCGGCGTCGCCCTGGCGCACCATCATGCCGCTAAAATACAAGGGTTTTGCGACAAGGCGGGTGGCGATCGCCGCCGTCATGGACGCGCGCGTCGCCGCGCAGGCCGCGCCATAGGACTTGAGCCGCGCATCGTTGCGCGGATCGATCAATTCTATGCCCTCAAGCGAAGCGCCGATGCCGCTCGCAACGCTCTGAATCGCGTCGGCGGCGCCAAGCAGGATCGGCTGCGCGATCTTGTCCTTGATGAGACGCAGCGCGGCCGCGACAATGCGCGCATCCTCGCCCTCCGGCAAAACAATTTTGCGATGGCGTCGACGTGCGATATCAAACAACCGAGCGATCAAATCCATGCTTCTCACCGCGTGAGAAAACGTTCAAGTCGCGCGAGCGCGCATGATCCCCGAAAAGCTTGTCCTCGACCTGATCGGGGATGGGCAAGCAGTTTTCGGATGAGGATCTTGT
This sequence comes from uncultured Undibacter sp., assembly GCA_964384635.1. Classification (GTDB taxonomy): domain Bacteria; phylum Pseudomonadota; class Alphaproteobacteria; order Rhizobiales; family Xanthobacteraceae; genus Pseudolabrys. Next base: position 63,297 of record CAYLMY010000001.1, on the reverse strand, counting down.
GCAACCGAGGAGGCCATCAATGACTGAAACTGCCGAAGCGATCAAGATTCACCGCGGCCTCAGAGGTGTCTATTTCGATCGTTCGCCCTGCACCTTCATCGACGGCAAGGCGGGCGAGTTGCGCTATCGCGGCTATTCGATCCACGATCTCGCAGAAAACTCGACCTTCGAGGAAACCGCCTGGCTGCTGCTCTATGGCGATCTGCCGACCGCGCAGGAATTGGCCGGGTTCGACGCCCAGCTCAAAACGGCGCGCCAATTGCCACAGCCGGTGCTCGATATCGTGCGTTCAATCAAGCACGCGCATCCCATGGACGTGCTGCGCACCGCCGTCTCGGCGCTTGCCGCCTTCGATCCGGAAACCGCTGACAATTCGCGCGACGCTACGCTGCGCAAGGCGGTGCGGCTGACCTCGCAGGTTCCGGTGATCGTCGCGGCCCATTCGCGCATTCGCGAAGGCCTTGAGCCGGTACCGGCCGACGAGGCGCTCAGCCACTCCGCCAACCTGTTGTGGATGCTGCGCGGGGAAAAACCGAGCCGCGACGCTTCCCAATTGATCGACCGCGATCTCATCCTGCATGCCGAGCACGGCTCCAACGCCTCGTCGTTCGCCGCCCGGGTGGTGATCGGCACCGAAGCCAATCTGCACGCGGCGATCACAGCGGCGATCGCCGCGCTGTCAGGGCCGGCGCATGGCGGCGCCGCCGAGGACGTGATGAAAATGGCGGAGGAGATCGGCGACCCGGCGCGCGCGGCAGAATACGTGAAAGAAAAGCGCAAGTCGGGCGCCGCCGTCACCGGCTTCGGCCACCGCGTCTACCGCGCCGAGGATCCGCGCGCGCGCCACATGCGCGCCGGCGTCGAGCGCCTGTCGAAGGAAATGGGCCAGCCGAAGTGGTACGAAATCCTGCAGGCGGTGGTTCAGGCGATGGCGCCCTACGCGCGCCACGGCGTCAACGTCAACGTCGATTTCTATTCCGGCGTGGTCTACCACCTGCTCGGCGTCAAGCGCGACCTGTTCGTGCCGATCTTCGCCATCGGCCGCGTGCCGGGATGGGTGGTGCAGGTGCTCGAGCAGCTCGACAACAATATCCTGATCCGCCCGCTCACCCTTTACAGCGGGCCGCAGGCGCGCCCCTACCGGCCGATCGCCGAGCGCGGGCGTTAACCCCGCCAAATTCTCATCGACTGAGAACGCCAGTCGCATTGCGTCATTGCGGCCGCCGTGTTGTTTTGCTTATCCTATAAGAAAGCTGGTCTCGTTTAATGAGACTTTGGCGACCGGCGGTAAGCCGGCGCTGCAACGGGAGGTCAAAATGCGGTGCGCGCCCAGCCACGCTCTGCCGGCCGTTATTGCCTCACGCAAACATTGGACATGGTTGAACGCCCTCTTCGCGACCGCAGACGCGCGCGTATGTGAACACGCGCGCTAGCAGGGAGAGCACGCTTGGACTTCATCCATTACCTGCCGGAGATCTTCGTTCCCTGGAATCTGATGGTCCTGCTCCTCGGGACCGTCGGCGGTCTGATATTGGGCGCGGCGCCGGGCCTCAGCCCCACCATGGCGGTTGCGCTGCTCATCCCGTTCACCTTTCACATGGAATCGACCACGAGCCTGATCCTGCTCGGCGCCGTCTACACCTCGACCGTCGCCGGCGGCGCGGTCAGCGCAATCCTGATCAATATTCCGGGGGCCCCGGCCAACATCGCCACGGTGCTCGACGGCCACCCGATGGCGCGGCAGGGGCGCGCCGCCGAGGCGCTGCACTACGCCTTCATCAGCTCAGTGATCGGCGGCGTGCTCGGCGTCCTGGTGCTCATCTTCTTCACGCCGATCCTCGCAGAGTTCGCGCTCAGGTTCGGCCCGTCCGAATTATTCTGGACGGCGGTGCTGGGCGTCACCGTGATCGGATCGCTCGGCTCCGGGTCGGTAATGAAAGGCCTGTTCGCCGGCGTGTTCGGCCTGTGGCTCTCAACCATCGGCTACGATCCGATCAATGGCGTCGAGCGGTTCGTGTTCACCGATCACCTGCAGGGCGGCGTCAACATCATCGCCGCGCTTATCGGGCTGTTCGCGATCCCGCAGGTGTTCGGCATGTTCGAGGGCTCAACCAGCACCGAAGGCGCCTCCATCTACAAAATGGAGAACCGGAGCGTGCTCGAGTCGCTGCGCACCAACCTGCGGCGGGTCAAGACGCTCGCCATCGGCAGCATCGTTGGGATCGTCGTCGGGCTGATCCCCGGAGCCGGCGCCCAGATCGCCGGTCTCGTCTCCTACGACCAGTGCCGGAAGTTCAGCTCGCGCCGCAACAATTTCGGCAAAGGCGAGCCTGACGGCGTGATCGCCTCGGAAGCGGCAAACAATGCGGTGGTAGGGCCGTCGCTGGTACCGCTGCTGACGCTCAGCGTTCCGGGCAGCCCGACCGCCGCCGTGCTGCTCGGCGGTCTGCTCATCCACGGCCTGTTCCCGGGACCGAACCTTTTCACCACCCACGCCAAGGTCACCTGGACCTTCATCGATTCGCTGCTGCTCGGGCAAATCCTGATGGGCGTCTTCGGACTGATGATGAGCCGCATGAGCAGCTGGGTCATGCAGGTTCCCGGCAACTACATGGCCGCGGCCGTCGTCGTGCTCGCGGTATTCGGGACCTACAGCGTCGAGAACAGTTTTTCCGACGTGCTGGTCATGATGGTGCTCGGCAGCGGCATGTATTTTGCGAGCAAGCTCGGGTTCAGCGCGGCGCCGGTGGTTCTCGGCATCATTCTCGGGCCGATCGCCGAAAATAACTTCATGCAAGGCCAGCTGATCGCCGGCACGCAGAACGGCTTGTTCACGTATTTCTGCACCGGCGGCATCAATCTTGTCCTGATCGGGCTGTGCCTGTTTTCGGTCGGCTACAGCGCCTATGCCGAATTGCAGGCGAGAAAGCGACGCAAGACGCAGGAGGCCGAGTCATGGCAGCACGCCTGATCTCCATCGCCTGCATCGTGCTCGGCGGGTTGCTGTACTGGGCCGCGCTCGGCAGCGACAACTCGAAGGCGTATCTCTTTCCGCAGATACTCGCCTTGACGATGGTCGCGATGGGCGCGGCAATGCTCGTCATAGATTTCCGCAGCAGCAACAAACGGCAGGCCGCCTGGTCGGCAACCCAGTGGTACAGAATTTGGCCGGGTATGCTCGTTCTTGTGGTCTTTATGGCGGTTGCAGAGACGGTCGGGTTCTACGTGAGCTCCTGGCTCGCCTTCACGTCGATCGGAGTTCTTTACGCGCCCACCGGCGACCGTCTAGCAACGGCCAAGCGTTGCGTGCCGATTTCGATCGTATTTCTAGCCGTGCTCTACCTCGTCTTCTGGACGCTGCTTCGCGTCCAGTTGCCGAGTGGTATCGCATTTTGACCAAAGGGAGGACGACAATGACAATCGCTACAAAACTGTTAGGCAGACTGGGAATAGCCCTGGCCGCCGGTTTGGCAGTCGCCGCAACGGGCGTGCTCGCCGCCGACTATCCGGACAAGCCGGTGCAATTGATGGTGTCGTACCCGCCAGGCGGGGCGACCGACTTCCAGGCGCGCATCGTGACGATGATGAGCAGCCAATACATCAAAGAGCCCATCGTGATCATCAACAAGGGCGGCGCCGGCGGACAGGTCGGCTGGAACTGGTTCGCCTCCAGCGCGAGCAAGGACGGCTATCAGCTGGGCGCCTACAACCTTCCGCATTTCATCGCTCAGTCGATCATGTTCAAGACCAAGTACAACATCAATAACGTCGAGCCGATCGCCAATTGGGGCGCCGACCCGGCGGTGCTGATCGTGCCCAAGAACAGCCCGTTCAACTCGGTGAAAGACTTCGTCGACTTCGCCAAGAAAAATCCGGGCAAGATCACGGTGTCGGGCGCGGGCCTGTATGTCGGCCATCACATCGCCACGTTGCAGCTCGCGAAAGCCGCCGGCATCAAGCTCACTTACGTGCCGGCCAAAGGCGGCGTCGCGGCGCTGCAAATGGTCATGGGCGGGAAGGTGATGGCGGGGTTCAATAACCTGTCCGACGCCTTCCGCGGCAAGGATCGGTTCAAGATCCTTGCGGTCGCCGACAACGAGCGTAACAAGGAATTTCTGCCGGACGTGCCGACCTTCAAGGAGAGCGGCATCGACGTCGACGACTCGAGCGTGAACTTCCGCGGCGTCATGGCCCCGAAAGGCACGCCGCAGCCGGTGATCGCCATGCTGGCCACCAACGTGCCGAAGATGTTCAACGACAAGAAGGTGATAGGGAAGATGAAGGCGGGCGGCTCGCCGTTGCACGTCATGACGCGTGAGCAGGTCCAAAAGATGTTCGAGTCGCGCAAGACGTACCTTGAGGCGCTGCTCAAGGAGCTGCGTCAGAAGAAGTAACGCGGCTGCAGACCGGCGGCCCCGCATGGCACAACGCGACGCGATGCGGGGCCAGCCATGCACTTACCGCCGGCGCGCGCCGTGCCGAATATCGTAATGCGTCGTGGAGTGATGAAGACATGGGTATGAATCCTGGTATCGGCGCAAGGCGCAGCAATGTGCAGCCGGCAAGAGAACGCTCGACCCATGTCGCGACCTTGCCGCTGCGCCGTTCGGTTCCCGGTAGCGCTACTATCAAGAGCCGCAAGCAAAAGCTCGGCGCCACCGCGCGCTCCTTCGCGATCCTCGATCACGTCGCCGCTTCGCGCGGGCCGGTGGACGTGCTCGACATCATCGCTTCGCTCAAATTGCCGAAGGCCACGGCCTATCGGCTGGTCGACTGGTTCGTCACCCATGGCTATCTCGCGCGCGAGCCGGGCCGCAAGCGCCTGATCGTCGGCCCCAGGCTGACCAATCTGGCGTTCGGCGTGCTGTCGGCCTCGATGCGCAACGACGCGCCCCACGTCGTGCTCCAGCGCCTGGTGCGCACGCTCGACGAGACCTGCAATATCGGCACGCTACTCAACGGCGAAGTGGTCTATCTCGACCGCGTGGAAGCCGAGCACTGGCCGCTGCGGCTGCATTACACCAGCGGCTCACGCGTGCCCTTGCATTGCAGCGCGATCGGCAAGCTATTCCTGGCACTGGCGGCGGCACCGCGCCGGCAGCGGCTGCTGCAAAGCCTGGAGTTGCGCCGTTTCACCGAGGCCACCATCATCGAGCGGGCGCGACTGGAGGCCGAGTTGCGCCAAATCCGCAAAGAACAAGTCTCGTTCGACCGCGAGGAATATCTCGTCGGCGTGGTTTGCATGGCGGTACCGGTGGTCGGCAAGAACGGCGAGACGCTCGCCGCGCTCGCCATCCAGGCGCCGGAAGCGCGCATGAACGAGCAAACCGCGCGCGGCCATCTTCCCGCGCTGCGTCGCGCCGCGAGCGAGCTCGCCGAAATCTTTCAGGCTAAATCCTGAAATATCTCAATTGCCGTTTTCCGCAGGAGCGACACAGCCATGAAGATGACGACCGAAGAAGCCTTCGTGAAGGTCTTGCAGATGCACGGCATCGAGCATGCCTTCGGCATCATTGGTTCGGCATTCATGCCGATCTCGGATCTTTTTCCCAAAGCCGGCATCACGTTCTGGGACGTGGCGCACGAGTGCAACGGCGGCTACATGGCCGACGGCTATACGCGCGCGACCGGCAAGATCGCGATGTGCGTCGCGCAGAACGGCCCGGGCATCACCAATTTCGTCACCGCCATCAAGACCGCTTACTGGAACCACACGCCGATGCTGCTGATCACGCCGCAGGCGGCGAACAAGACCATCGGCCAGGGCGGTTTCCAAGAAGTGGAGCAGATGGCGCTGTTCCGCGACATGGTCTGCTATCAAGAAGAGGTGCGCGATCCGTCACGCATCGCGGAAGTCCTCAATCGGGTCATTTCGAAAGCGAAATACCTGTCGGCGCCGGCGCAGATCAACATCCCGCGCGACTACTGGACCCAGGTCATCGACATCACCTTGCCGGCCATCATCGAATTCGAGCGTCCGGACGGCGGCGCCCATGCCGTCGCGCAAGCGGCAAAACTGCTGTCGGAGGCGAAATTTCCGGTCATCCTGTCGGGCGCGGGGGTCGTGCTCGGCACCGCAATCCCGGAATGCGTCGCGCTTGCCGAGCGGCTCGATGCGCCGGTCTGCAATAATTATCAGCACAACGACAGTTTTCCCGGCAGCCATCGTCTTGCCGTTGGTCCGCTCGGCTACAACGGCTCGAAGGCCGCGATGGAGCTTGTCGCCAAAGCCGACGTGGTGCTGGCGCTCGGCACTCGGCTCAACCCGTTTTCAACCCTTCCGGGCTATGGCATCGACTACTGGCCGAAGAAGTCCAAGATCATCCAGGTCGATATCAACGCCGACCGCATCGGTCTGACTAAGCCGGTCACGGTCGGCATCTGCGGCGACGCGAGGCTGGTCGCTCAGCAGATCCTGGCGCAGCTTTCGCCCAAGGCCGGCGACGCCGGCCGCGAGGAGCGAAAAGCGCTGATCCACACCACCAAGTCCAAGTGGCTGCAGACGCTCTCCAGCATGGATCACGAGGAGGATGACGACGGCACCACCTGGAACGCGGACGCCCGCAAGCGCGAGCCCGACAAAATGTCGGCGCGACAAGCCTGGCGCGCCATCCAAGCGGGGCTGCCGAAGGACGCCATCATATCGAGCGACATCGGCAACAACTGCGCCATCGGCAACGCCTATCCGACCTTTGACAAGGGACGGAAATATTTGGCGCCCGGTCTGTTCGGACCCTGCGGCTATGGCTTCCCTTCGATCATCGGCGCCAAAATCGGCAATCCGGATACCCCTTGCGTCGGCTTTGCCGGCGACGGCGCCTTCGGCATTTCGATGAACGAGATGAGTTCGATCGGGCGCGAACAATGGCCGGGTATAACGATGGTCATCTTCCACAACTTCCAATGGGGCGCTGAAAAGCGCAATTCGATTCTTTGGTTCGACAACAATTTCGTCGGGACCGAGCTCGACCCGCATCTGAGCTACGCCAAGGTGGCCGAAGGCTGTGGTCTCAAAGGCGTCACGGTCAAAACGCAGAGCGAACTGACCGAGGCGCTTCGACAGGCCTGCGAAGCGCAGAAGAATCGTGTAACGACTTTCATCGAGGTTCTGCTCAATCAAGAGCTCGGCGAGCCGTTCCGCCGCGATGCCATGAAAACACCTGTGGTCGTGGCCGGCATCAAGCGCGAGGACATGCGTCCGCAGCAGGTTGCTTAGGCGCGAGGTGACATGATGACGGTGGCAGTGAAATCACCGGTGGATGCAAGCGCCCAGACGATCGTCGACGAGCTGGTGCGGCGGGCGCGCGCGGCCATGGCTGAATTCGCCAATGCCGATCAGGCGCGCACCGACGAGGCGGTGACCGCGCTGGCTTGGGCGCTCTACAATCCGGCGCACGCCAAGGAGTTGGCGGAACTCGCGGTCGCCGACACCAAGCTCGGCAACGTACCCGACAAGATCGTCAAGAAGCAGCGCAAGACCTTCGGTGCCCTGCGCGATCTGCTGCGCGTGAAATCGGTCGGCATCATCGAGGAGGATGCCAAGCGCGGCATCGTCAAATATGCCAAGCCGGTGGGCGTGGTCTGCGCGATTACGCCCTCGACCAATCCAGGCGCGACGCCGGTCAACAAGGCGATGATGGCGATCAAGGGCCGCAACGCCATCATTATCGCCGCTTCGCCCGCCGGGCTGAAGACGACCACGTGCACGGTCGACTACATGCGCGCCGAACTGAAGAAGATCGGCGTTCCTGAGGATCTCGTGCAAATCCTGCCGCCGCCGGCCTCCAAGGACATGACGCAGGCGCTGATGCAGGCCGCCGATCTGGTGGTGGCCACCGGCTCGCAGGATAATGTGCGGCGCGCCTATTCCAGCGGCACGCCGGCGATCGGTGTCGGCACCGGCAACGTGCCGGTGATTATCGACGAGACCGCCGATCTCGACGACGCCGCCAGGAAAATCTGCGCGTCGAAAATATTCGACAACGCCACCTCCTGCTCGTCGGAAAATTCGGTGATCCTGGTCGACGCGATTTATGACCAGGCGATGGCCGCGCTCGAGCGCGCCGGCGGCTACCGCGCTACGCCAACCGAGAAGGAACGCATCCAGCGCGCGCTCTGGCCGGACGGCAAATTGAGCCGCACGCTGATCGCGCGTGATGCCGAGGTGTTCGCGCGCGGCTGCGGGCTGCCGGCGGCGGCGGAGCAGAAGAAATTCTTCATGGTGGAGGAGACCGGGGTCGGCCGCGATTTCCCGTTCTCGAGCGAGAAACTATCGCTGGTGCTCACCATTTATCGCGCCAAGGATTTCGACGCCGCGATCGAACGTGCCAACGCCATCCTTCGCCACCAGGGCCTCGGCCACTCAGTCGGGCTACACACCAAGGACATGAAGCGCGGGCGCGTATTGGCGGAGCGCTCCGACGTGGTGCGCGTGCTGATCAACCAGGCGCACACCTTCGGCAACGGCGGCGGCTTCGACAACGGCCTCAATTTCACGCTCAGCATGGGCTGCGGCACCTGGGGCGGCAATTCCATCACCGACAACCTGAACTACATGAACTTTCTCAACATCACCCACCTCGTCACCACCATCCCCGAAGACAAGCCGAGCGAGGAGCAGCTGTTCGGCCCTTACTGGACGAAATACGGCAAGTAATGAATTTCGACGAACATACCGCGAAAGCGCTGATCCTGGCGCCTGCCGGCATTGCAGTGCCGCGCGCGATCCTGTGCCTGACCGCAAAAGAAGCGGCAACGGCGGCCGCGCAGATCGGCCCCTGCGTGGTCAAGGCGCAGGTGCCCGCCGGCAAACGCGGCAAGGCCGGCGGCATCAAGCTCGCCAACACGCCCACAGAGGCCGAGCAAGTCGCGGGCCAAATCCTCGGCATGCGCATCGGCGACTATACCGTCGCGCACCTGCTGATCGAGGAGCAGGCGAAGATCGCGCGCGAATTCTACACCGCGGTGCTGCACGACACGTCGGCGCGCAAACCGCTGATTTTGTTTTCGACCGAAGGCGGCATGGATATCGAGGAGATCGCTGCCGAAAAGCCGCAAGCGATCCGGCGCTTGTTGGTCGATATCGACGACAAGCCCTCGGCTGGCGCCATTGCCGGCATGTTGAAGGGCCTCGATCTCGGCACCGCGCAAGGGCAGATCGCCGACATCCTGGCGCGTCTTTACGCCGCCTACCGGGCGCGCGACGCCGAACTCTTGGAGATCAACCCGCTGGCGCTGCTGGCCGATGGCCGCGTGGTGGCGCTCGATTGCAAATTCGTGCTCGACGATGCCGCCGTCTATCGCCAGCCGGAGATCGCTGGCCATGGCTCGCCCGGCGTCATGACCGAACTGGAACAGCGCGGCGCCGAGGCCGGCCTCAAGCTGATTCAGCTCGACGGCAATGTCGGCGTGCTGGCCAACGGCGCGGGGCTGACCATGACCACCATGGACGTGATCCGCCACTACGGCGGGAGACCTGCGAATTTCCTCGAGATCGGCGGCGAGGCTTACACCAAATCCGAAGTCGCGCTCGATCTGGTGTTGTCCGATCCCGGCGTGAAAAGTCTGGTGATAAATTTCTGCGGCGCTTTCGCGCGCACTGACGTGATGGCCGACGGCGTGGTGAAAGCCTGGCACAAATTGAAGCCGAAAGTGCCGGTGTTTTTTTCCATCCACGGCACCGGCGAGGACGAAGCGGTGGCGCTGGTGCGCAAGGAACTCGCCATCGAGCCCTACGACTTCATAGAAGACGCCATCCAGGAAGCGGTGAAGGCGGCGCAATGATCGTCCGTAAACAAGACCGCGTGCTCGTGCTCGGTATCACCGGCAAGCAGGGCACGTTCTGGACCGAGAAGATGATCGGCTACGGCACCAATGTGGTCGGCGGCGTCAATCCCAAGCGCGCCGGCGAAACTCATGTCGGCGTGCCGATCTTCGCCTCCACCGCCGAAGCGGCGGCCAAGGTCGGCGCCGATGTCGCCGTCATGTTCATCCCGCCGCCGATGGCCAAGGACGCAGGCGTGGCGGCGGCCGAGGCCGGCGTCAAGCTCTTGGTGGTGCTGACCGAGCACATCCCGGCGCAGGACGTGATGGCGATGCATGCGACGGCGGCAAAGCACGGCACCCGCATCGTCGGCCCCAACACCGCCGGCCTGGTGACGCCGGGCGAATGCTTCGTCGGCATCATGCCGGCCTTTGTACCCAGCGTATTTGCACCTGGCCGCGTCGGGGTGATCTCGCGCAGCGGCAGCCTTGGCACGCTGGTCTGCCTCAACCTCACCCGCGCCGGCCTTGGCCAATCCGCCTTCATCGGCATCGGCGGCGATCCCATGCTCGGCACCACGACGCGTGACGCATTGCAGGCGCTCAACGAGGATGCCGGCACCGACGCCATCGTCATCGTCGGCGAGATCGGCGGCGGCATGGAGGAAGCGGCGGCCGAATACGCCCGCAAGGTCGCCAAGCCGATGGTCGCCTTCATCGCCGGCGCTGCTTCGCCGCCGGGCAAGAGGATGGGCCACGCCGGCGCCATCGTCACCGGCAGCGCCGGCAGCTATGCGGGGAAACGCAAGGCGCTGGAAGCCGCGGGCGTCGTGGTCGTCGATACGCCGGCGCAGATCGCGCCCGCCGTCGCCGCCGGTCTCGGCGCGCCGGCGAAGCAGGCGGCGCAAAGCTGACACTACTTCCGTTCGTTCCCGCCCCCGCCTGCGCGGGGGCAGGCGCAAGCGGGAATCCAGTTCTTGGGCGTGGCAAATGTCGCTCTGGGTCCCCGCTTTCGCGGGGACGAGTGGATGAGATCGGGCAGCCTCCCGTCTAAAATCCGAACTCCGCGTTGTGCGCGCCAAGCGCGGGCGCGGACGCATCGGTCGCGGCGCCGGGACGCAGCGGCTTGTCGATCGGCACCGGGATCGCCGGTAGCGTCTCGCCCTTCTCGTTGGTAAGTCGCGCCGCGAACACGCCGCGCGCCTTGAAATGCGGATCGTCGAGGGCTGAGCGGATGTCCTGCACGATCGAGCAGCAGCAATCGGCCTTGTCGAAGATCGGCAACCACTCGGCGGCGGTCTTGCCGGCGATGATCTCGGCGACGCGGGCGATGCTCGCCGCTCTGTCGCGCTCGTCGTCGATGAACTCAGGCTCCAGCCCGATGGCCGCGGTGAACGATTCCCAGAACTTCTGCTCGAGCGAAGCGACCGCCGCCAGTTTGCCGTCGCGCGTCTCGTAGATGTGATAGCGCGGCGAGCCGCCGCTGAGGCGCTCGCCGCCGTCCGCCGGCCAATGACCAGCGCCCAGCCCCGCCCCGATCGCCCAATACAGGAAGGGGAACACGCTTTCCG
>CAYLMY010000001.1:13482-51864 GCA_964384635.1 uncultured Undibacter sp. | reverse complement strand
GTAACCGAGCCCCAGGCGGTCCATGACGCCGGGGCGGAACTGCTCGACCACGACATCGGCGGTCTTGGCGAGTGCGATCATGCGGTCGCGCACGCGGGCGTCCTTCAGGTCGGCCGTCACGCTTTTCTTGCCGCGGTTGAGCATGGCGAACATGACGCTTTCCTGGCCCCAGGAGGGGCGGAAGCGGCGCATGTCCTCGCCGCCCGGACGCTCGATCTTGATAACTTCGGCGCCGGCTTCGGCCAAAAGCAGCGTCGCCATCGGCCCCGGCAGCAGGGTAGTGAAATCGAGCACGCGGATACCGGTGAGCGGGCCCTGGTTCTCGCCTCCCTTGTTATCGCGCATGGCCGCTCTTCTCCGCAGTTCGGCAGCAGGCCGGCGCGGCGCTCATGCCTTATGTCTTTCCCCAGGTCAACGAATACAGATCGAACCGGCGATCCCGCAAATTCATCACGGTGCCGTCCTGCCGCGACGCCCGCAGCGAATCGAGCTGAAGATCGGCGATCGCCACCATCTCGACGTTCGGCGTCGTGTCGGCGGCAATGCCGTCGCGTGCGAACGGAAAGTCGCACGGCGTCAGCACGCAGCTCTGCGAATATTGAATGTCCATATTCTCGACATCGGGCAGATTGCCGACGTTGCCGGCCATGACGACGTAACACTGGTTCTCGACCGTCCGCGCGTGCGCACAATAGCGCACACGCTGATAGGCCTGCGGAGAATCGGTGCAGAACGGCACGAACAGCAGAAGCGCGCCCTGGTCGATCAAATAGCGCGTCATTTCCGGAAACTCGCAATCGTAGCAGATCTGCACGCCGATCGGACCACAGTCGGTTTGCACGATGTTGACGTCGCTTCCGCCCTTTATGTTCCACCAATAGCGCTCGCTCGGCGTCGGATGGACCTTGCTCCGAGGATGAATACTGCCGTCGCGCAGGCAGACGAAGCAAATGTTGTAGACTTCGCCGTCGGCCTCGCGCGTCGGATGCGAGCCTCCAATGATGTTGACGTTATAGGTGACGGCGAGGCGGCTCATCAGCTCCTTAAGGCGCTCAGTGTAATTGGTCAGTGTCCCGATCGCCTCGGCGGCAGGAATGCGCTTGTTGTCGATCGACAATAGCTGAAGCGTGAACAGCTCCGGAAACAGCACGAAATCCGCTTTGTAGTCGGCGACCACGTCGACAAAATATTCGACCTGCTTTGCGAACTCCTCGAACGAGGTGAGCGCACGTTGCTGGTATTGCACCGCCGCAACGCGCACGGTCTGCAGGCCGCGCGTCGCCGTGCCGGCAACCACAACGGAATCCTCCGGTACCTGCGGGTTGCGCCAGATCATGTGCGTCGCGAAGCCGCGCGATTCATGATCGACCGGAAGATAGGCATGCAGAACCCTAATTGGCTGGAAGCCGTTGCGGGTCTGGAAACCGATCACCGGATCGCGTAGCTTCCCGGCCATCACCAGTTCGAGATATTTCTCCGCCGAACCGACGGAGTTCCATCGCCGCGCCAATTGCGGCATGCGCCCGGCAAACACAATGCCCTTCAGCCGCAGATGTTGGCAAAGCCGCTTTCGTTCGTTGTAGAGCCGCTGGCCGATGCGTTGGCCGCGAAAATCCGGATCGACGCAAACATCCATGCCGTAGAGCCAGTCGCCCTTGACATCGTGGCGCGAAGCGAAGCCGCGGCCGGTGATCGTTACCCAGTCATGCGGCTTGAGCGCCACCTCGCCCGAAATCCGGAACGTGACGCAATAGCCGACGATGGTGTTTTCATAAATTGCGACGAACTGGCCCTCGGGGAATTGGTGCTGGTGACCGAGCAGTTGCGCTTCGGAATAGACCCCGGCCGGCCCCAGCGCGGCGTAGGCCTTGGCCATAAGGGCCCTGATGCCGGGGATGTCGGCGGGCACGGCGTTGCGCACCACCAGCTTGGGGCCGGCGTCCTTGCCGCTCGGCGGCTTGCGGACCTCGGTATCTGTTTTCATGGATTCCTTCTAGCCCGTGATTCGTCGCGTTCCAAAGCGGATATATGCGCAACGGCCGTGGCGCCGCCCGCTCACCTAAAGATTTTTCCACAATAGGCAATGCAACCGCGTAAAGTGCTGCAGGTTCACGATAATCCAGCCGATTTAGGCGCAAACAGCGATCAGAACTCCAGCTTGTCCTGCACCGCGGCGAGGCCGGCCTTGGCGCAGGCCTCGTCCTTGTCGCTGCCGGAGGCGCCCGATACGCCGATGCCACCGAGCAGCGAGCCGCCGGCCTGGATGACCAGCCCGCCGACCAATGGAGTTACCCTGTGCACGCCGGCCAAGCCTGCGCTGAGCGTGCCGTCCTTGAGCCCTTTGACAAAATCCCTGGTATCACGACTGAACGTCACGGCAGTCCAGGCTTTGCCTCTAGCGATGCCGAGCGTGGCCGAAGGAGCGTAGCGATCCCGCAGCACCACCAGCGGCTGGCCAAAGCGGTCCAGCACCGCCACCGCGATCTGGTAGCCGTCCTTGCGGCACTGGTCGAGCGCGGCGCGCGCCAGATCTAAGGCAATGTCGGGCGACAGCGATTTGTAGGTGATGATTCCTTCTGCGGCGCGCGCAGGCAGCACTGCCGCAAGGCATGCCGCCGCGAGAGCGGCCAACACGATGCGCTTCATACCAGCCTCCTATTGTTCGTTCTTATGGTCGGATATAGCTCCAGCCCTGCTCCTGCAGCTCGTTCAAGCGCACGACGCCCGAAGGAACGACGGTTGCTTCCGACACGATCGATATCGGATGACCTTCCTTCTTTTCCATGCCCATCATGGTGTTGTGACAGGCGGAAAACTGCACCTTCGAGGGAAAGCTGCCCTCCTTGATGCGCTTCAAGCGGTCCTTCACCGGCGACTTGTCGGCGCGCAGCATGTTGAGCCCGGGCCCATAGGCGACGACCTCGACCTGCGCCTCCTCACCCTTGCCGTTATAATATTTCAGGACGTTGGAAACGTTGTTGAGGACGAGGTTCATCACCGCCGGATCGTTTTGATCGACCTGAACGGCGATGCGGTGGACTTTTTTATCGGCGGCATGGCCTGGCGCTGCCAGCATGACGCCGGCGGCAAGCGCGACGCCGACAGCCAATAAGCGTAAGAAGTTTTTCATTTCAGTTCTCCAGCTTTCAGGGACGGACCAGTGTGTAGCCCTTCTCGGTCAAGGCCAGGATGCGGGCGACGCCGACTTGGACTTTCACGGCCTTCGGATTGATATTCACATGTTTTCCTTCACGCTCGAGCGTGTCGACGGTGTTCATGCAGATGTCGAACTGGACGCCTTGCGAGACCAGGCTGTCGACCCGGGCCCGATTGGGGCTTTCCACACGCAACAGATCGATGCCGGGGCCGAACGCCACCACCTCGATCGCGATCTTGTCGGGCCCGTAGGCTTTCAGCAGATTGTAGGTGATGCTGATCACCAGCGCCTGTTTGTCCTGCTCGCGGTCGGACAATTGCAGGACCAGGTGGTGCTCGGCGAACGGCTTGTCGGGCGACGGCGGGTTTGCCGGCGTCTGCGCGGCGACCGGCGACAACGCAAGCGCCGAGGCCGCCAGAGCCAGAATGGCAACCCACGCCAAACGAGGTAGCGCTTGCGACATGATATTTACCCGGCAACGCCCGGATTATTCGACACGCCTTTGAGTACGACTTGATTGAGCTTATTCGGCTTGGCGATCTTTTGGCCGCGCAGATAGTTGGCGAACACGTCCCACACCGGTTTGCCGGCCTGCGGATTGACCGAAGCCCAGCCGGCGACTTTATACGATTTGTCGGCTTCGAGCTTGCGGCCATTGTCGAGGGTGAGGTCGGAAATGCGCTTACCCACTTTCTCGGCCGGCGCGCAGGCGTAATCCATGCCGCCGATACGCACCATGTCGCCGCCCTGCTGGTAGTAGGGGTCGGGGTTGAACAGGTTGTCACAGATATCTTCCATGATCGCCTTGATCTGGGCGCCGGTCATCTCCTGCACGTAGACTTCCGGATAGGTAATGGCCGTCTCGGTCAGCACGTCGGCCATGGTGATGGGCTCGCCCGGCAGCACCGTGTTGCCCCAGCGGAAGCCAGGTGAAAAAGCGAGCTCGGCATCGAGCGCATGGCGAAGGGCATCGCAAATGAGCTGGTCCATCGTGCCGTTGAAGTTGCCCCGGCGGTACAGGAGATCGCCGGCCACCGCCAGCTTTTCGGAAAACTGCGCCGCGTGCGGCTTAGCAAGACGGTCAATCAGCGCCTGCATCTCTGCGTTCGGCTTCAGCAGCCCGGCATAGACCGGCAGCAGATGGTAGCGCACGTTCTTGACTGCGCCCTTGGTCAATTCAAGATCGAGCACGCCCAGGAACTTGCCGGCCGATCCGCCATTGGTCACCAGTGTCTTGCCGCCGGAATTACTCACCGCGACCGGCCGCGGCACTACGTCGTGAGTGTGGCCGCCGAGGATGACGTCAATGCCGGTGACGCGACTGGCGAGCTTGAGGTCGACGTCCATGCCGTTGTGCGAGAGCAGGACGATGGCGTCGACTTTGTCCTTCTGGCGCAAGCCGTCGACGACTTTCTGCAAGTCCGCGTCTCGGATGCCGAAGGTCCAGTCGGGCGTGAATCGTTTGGGATGCGCAATCGGTACATAGGGAAAGGCCTGGCCGACGACGCCGATGCGGAAGCCGCCGACTTCTTTCACCGTCGCCGGCTTGAAAACGCGCCCGGTTGCCTTGTCGAAGGCCGGCTTGTCGTTGAACGCGGCCTCCTCGGTCAGGAATACGTTTTGCGCCAGAAACTCGCCTTTGAAGCGCTTGAGATTGGCGCGCAGGCGCTCCTCGCCGTAGGTAAACTCCCAGTGCCCGCTCATCGCTTCGATGCCCAGCAGGTTGGCGGCGTCTACCATGTCTTCGCCGTGCATGGCGTTGGCAAGCCCGCTGCCCTGCCAGAGATCGCCGCCGTCGAGCAGCAGCGACTTGCCCGGCCCGGCATCGGCACGCAGCCTGTCGATCAGCGTTTTCAGATGCGCGAAGCCGCCGAGCCGGCCGTAGCGGTGAGCGGCTTCGGCGAAATCGAGATAAGTGAAGGCGTGCGCCAGCCGGCTTTTCGGCGCGATATCGAAGTGTTTGAGGAACGCCTCCCCGACCAGGTGCGGCGGCTTGCCGGCCATGGCGCCGACGCCGAGATAGACGCTCGGCTCGCGGAAATGCACAGGGCTAAGCTGCGCATGGGTATCGGTCATGTGCAGCACGCGCGCATTACCGAAACGGCCGATATCATAGAGGTCGTCGTCTGCGGCGGCGCGGCCGATGCGAGGGATCACGCCAGACATCGCCGCGGCCGTGAGCGCCTTCAACACGTCGCGGCGACGCATCGCAACAGTCTCCTTGGTGGACCGTTTGGTGGCCAGTCCGGCTCAGCTCAGCGGATGACCGCCTTCGTCCAGTTCTTTTCCTCGTCCTTGGCTTGCGCGATCGACGCGTTGGCCAGCGCCTCGGCTTTGTTGGCGTGCTTGACCGCGTCGTCGAACTTGCCGGCGTCGGCCGCCTTTTTCGCGGCCTTGAGCGCGCTGGTCGTGGTCAGCCATCCAGCCTTCATGGCCAGCGCCTGTTTGCTCACCGCTTCCGCCTTGGCGTAGGCCGCCTTGAAGTCGTCGGCGGACGCGGCGAACGCGGCCGTCACGAAGCCGCCCATGACGAGGATGACGGCCAACTGGATCAAAACACGAGTTCGCATGTTATTCCTCCACATTGGTCTGTTACGGGCGCGCGCCTGGCCCCGAAACCGGCAGGCCGTTGGCCATGTAGGACAGGTAGTACTCGACGTCGCGATAGAGCTCGTCGTTCGGCTTGAGCGGCGTTGCGCGCACCTGGCTGTTGCAGGAGGTGATGCGGCGGCTGGTGGTACCCATGCCGCCCCAGGCCGAGCGGTAGATCGGCAGGGCATTCATGATGCCAAGCGCCGGCGCCAGCACCTCGGTGCGGATGTGATTGCCCGCGCTCTGCACGTGACAGCTCGCGCAGGAGAAGTTGAGCTGGCCGCGGCGGGTGTAAAAATACTCCTCGCCCTTCTTGTAGGCGGCAAGCGCGCGCGGGTCGTTCGGGATCTTGATGTCCATCGCCTTGCCGCGCGAGGTGAAGGCCATGTAGCCCGTTATCGCCGCCATATCCGCCTTCTTATAGTCGTACGGCTTCTCGCCGTTGGCCTCGCGGCACTGGTTGACCGCCACTTCCAGCGTGATCACCTTGCCCGACTTGGCATCGAACATCGGATAGTTCTGGCGGACGCCGATGCCCTTGTTGGCGAAACAATCGCCGTAGGTCTTGCCGTTCTTGAACGGCGTATTGAACATCTGTTTGCCTTTTTCGACGGCAAATTCGTAGGGTGGGAATTCTTCTTTCGCCAGCCACTGTTTGTGCAGGCCCGCGTCCATCGAATAGGGGCCGTTGACAAAATCCTTGAGTGGCACTTTCGGGAATCGGTCCGTGAAGTATTTCTGGAACGCCTTCCGATCCGCTTCGGGGTTTACGTCACTGGCAGCCAGCAGAGGCTGCGCCGTGCCGACGACAATCGCGACCGCGACGAAAATTTTGCGCAGCATTCACCAATCCTCCCTGTACCCGACTGACCGGGCTTTAATTGATCTTGGCCATCATTGAATCCGATGCGCCTTTGTTGTCGACCCAACTTATTTTCAGGTCGTCGCCCTTCTTGCCGCCCTTGAAGCTGAACTTCAGGTACGGGTCCTTCGAGACGGCCGGTCCCCACAACGCGGTGAAAACCGTCTTGCCGCCGTGTTCGAACTGCAGCACTTCGATGTGGTGGGCCGGGATGAGCTTCCCGGTCTTCTTGTTCTTCACGAAACCGGAATCCATCGGATGCCGGATCAGTGACTGGACCGTGATCATATCGCCGCTCGCGACGGCCTTTACGCGGATTGTCGATGCCATTGCTCTCGCCTCTCTGTTCGATGAAGTCCGATCAGCCGCCACAACCGCCGACGGTGACCTTGACCTCCTTGGTCGCGCTGTAGAGCTTGCCGTTCGACTCGACGACCGCGACGACCTTGCTGGTCTTGGCCATTTTCAGCCGATTCGACACCGCAGCCTCGGTCCCTTCCGGAATCTTGTAAGCGGCGGCGAGCACGTTGGGATTATTCAGCACCAGGATGGCGATGCCAGTGACCTTGGGCAGGCTGCTAGCGACCGCGATCGGCACGACCGCGCCGTTTTCCGCGATCTCAGGCGCGTCGAGACTGATCTTGTCCGAGGCTTGCGCGCTCTTGCCGTACAGCGCCTTGAGCACGTCGGCTTCGTTCTTCTGCTTGAAGGCGTCCGCCGGCCACTCCTTAGCGTCCGCAGCGGCGTAAGCCGGCAGCGGAAAACTGCCAAAGCCCAGGCCGACCAGACCGCCAGCGACGGCGCCCTTCAGGATCATACGTCGCGCGGAATCGGGCGCGTCCGGAAATTCACTCATTGCATGCTCTCCTTGTTGGACCACACGCGCGGCTAAAGCGCGATCCGTTCAGATTTAATCATTGTTCTTCCCATACATCCTTCTTGCGCATGATCTTTTCCGAAAACCGGTTCCCATCCCTGATCAAGCCCGGGACATGCATTTCGGGATCATGCGCTAGCGGGTGTAGAGGAAATCGACGATAGCCTCGATTTCCTTGTCGTTCAGAATGAGATTCCGCTTGAACGGCGGCATGACCGTGAGCGGATTGCGCTTGGTCTCGTCGGAGACGACCGCGATCAGTACCTTGCGGTCCGGAAAGCGCTTTTTCATGCCGGAAAGCGCAGGGCCGATATTGCCCGCATCGGGCCCGCCCTTAATTTCATGACAGGGCAGGCAATTGCCTTTGCTGCGCGCGAACGCCAGCTTTTCGCCTTCCGACGGCGCGGCGGATGTGGCACTCATGCCCAGCACCATGGCGCCGACGACTCCGGCGGCAATCGCCGCCAGCACAAATTGCGACTGTCTCAATTCCATCTCGTTTCCTCCCCAGCGCATTTGGTCGTTATGGCCGACCTTAATGCGTAATCATTTTATTGCTGCGGCGTTTTTTTCTTGCTTTTCACGTCCACTTTAGGCGACAGGCTGCAATCTGCAATGAAATTATTTCCCATGCTGGTAGCGATGGTGAGTACTTTTGCAGCGAGCGCACACACGTTGCTGGCAGATAAACCGCAACACCGCGAACCTCACTTGCGCGAGGCTGTCGAAATCAAGCGGTGTGATGCGATACGCTGCCAACCGACGGATGGCGCGATGCCGCCACGCCAAGTCATGTTGTTTGTTGTTGCTCGTCGCCTCCCTCAACCCGATACACATTCAATTTGTACTATTTGTCGGCGGCCGTCCAGACCAAACGTTAGGATTGCGTGCCTAGGCCGCGCGCGCCCGCACGTCATGCGGCCGCGGCCGAGGTGCCGCTACTTGGTCTCCAGGGCAAAAACTCCGTTCCAATCCGCCGGCGGCGGATTTTCCTGGAAGGCGGTGCAGCGCGCGGCGTAGAGATCGCCGAGGTGGCCGAGACCAAAACTGGCGCTGGCCTCGCGGCATCGAACGATCGCCTCTTGGGCGCCGGCGAAATCGCGCTTGCGATAACGGCTAAGCATCTCGTTGAAGACGGTATGGATGTGCCTGAAACGGTCGCTGCCAGCGACATCCTCGCGGCCGAGAATCGTGTAGATGTTTTCTGGCTGGGTTTTCCCTTTAACCGTAATGCAATCAAGCTCCAGCACGGCGAATTTTTCGCGCGCCAATTGCGCCGTCTTGGAACCGATAACAATGGAAACGCCGTAGGATTTGGTCTGGCCTTCCAGGCGCGACGCCAGATTGACCGCGTCGCCGAGCACGGAATAGTTGAACCGCAGATCCGAGCCCATATTGCCGACGACGCATTTGCCGGTATTGATGCCAACGCCGATCTTGATCGGGATGAAGCGCTGGCCGGTCTCTTGGGCTTGCTGCTCGCGCTGTTGATTGAGCGTCTCGACGCGGCGGAGCATTTCCAGCGCGGCTTCGCAGGCATTGATCTCGTGACCAGGGTCGCGGAGCGGCGCATTCCAGAAAGCCATGATCGCGTCGCCGATATATTTGTCGATCGTGCCGTTGTGATCGATGATGGCGTTGGTCATGGGCGTGAGGAAATGATTGATCAATGACGTCAAGCCTTGCGGATCGTCCTTGTAGATTTCCGAGATTGTGGTGAAGCCGCGCACGTCGCTGAACATGATCGTCATGTCACGGTCCTCGCCACCGAGCACCAGCGTTTCATGCGAATGGGCGAGTTGTTCGACCAGCGATGGCGCCAGATATTGGCCGAAAGCCGTGCGGATGCGGCGGCGCTGGATTTGCTCGCGGAAATAGTTGATGAAAATCAGCGTCAGGTAGACGAGAAACGTCGCCAATAGCGGATAAGTCGCGTCGATCAGGATGCGGTGCTCGGTGAAGAAATACCAGGAGCCCGCCGCCAGCACGGTAGCGACGATGGCGCCCAGACCCAACATCATCGAGGCGCCGAGAACGGGTGCGAGCGCAATGATCGCCAGGCCGATAATCACTGCCGCGGCCAGTTCGGCGCCAGTTGCATAGTCTGGATTGGTAAGAACCGAGTTGCTCAGCACGCTTTCCAGCACCTGGGCGTGAACCTCGACGCCGGACATGGCCGGATCGATTGGCGTTGTCTTGATGTCGCGCAGCCCGATCGCCGAGGTGCCGATCAAGACCAGCTTGCGGCTGATCCGGTCGGCGGGCACGCGGTCCTCCAGCACATCCTTGGCCGATACGTAGCGGCTTGGGTCGTAGGGCGCGAAATGAACCCAGAGCTGAGCATTGCGGTCGGTCGGCATTTCGAGACCGGGGACGGCAACGCTACGGATGCCGGCGGCGTCGCTCTTGATCCTGATCGCACCGGTGTGGGTGACGACGCGCAGCATTTCCAGCGTCAATGCCGGTACGATCGCGCCCTGCGCCTTCATCACCATGGGCACCCGGCGCACGATGCCGTCGGGCTCGGCGCGGATGCTGAGCATGCCGCGGCCGGCGGCGGCCCGTTCGAGAACCGGAATGTTCCGGAGCATGCCCGGAAAATTCATGAGATAGGTGCTTGGATTTGGTCCCAGCATGGCAAATCCAGCGCCTGGCGGCTGCGGACCGGACTGCGGCAAGGCCAGGTGGTGGCCCGATTCACCGAGGATCACGCGCCCCGACCGTCGAATGGCGTCGGCGAATACCTGGTCGTTGCTGGGGAGTTTCTGAAGCTGCGCACGGGTCTGATCGTCGAGATTGCGGAAGCTTTGCACCGCGATCGCCGGAGACATACGGTCGGGTTCGGCAAAGATGATGTCGAAGGCGATGGCCGCACTTCCCAGCCTGGCGAGTTTGGTGACCAGGTCGGCCAGCAGCGTGCGCGGCCACGGCCATTGCCCGAAGGTGGCGAGGCTCGCCTCGTCGATATCGACGATCACGGCCGGCCGTAGCTTGGCGTCGCGCGGCTTGAGCACCTGGTAGAAATCGAAGGTGCGCGCGCGCAGGGATTGGAGCGGCGGCGGATCCCAGATGCGCAGCGCGAGCAACGCCGCCAGCAATAACAGGCAGACCGCCCGGCCAAGGCCGAAGGACTGCGCTAGGCGGGAAAGCTTGTTCATCTCAGGCGGCCGGATCTGCGGTTTGGTTCATGACAGGCACCGCCCGCCAGGTTACCACGACTTCGGCCTCGGATCACTTCTCGCGAAATGTTCGCGTGAACTGGTCGCGCAGCGGCTTCATCAGATAGGAGATGACCGTGCGTTCGCCGGTCTGCACGAAGGCCTCGACCGGCATGCCGGGCAAGAGCTTGACGTCGCCAAGCTGCGCCGCTGCGTTCGGCGGCAGGGCAACGCGGATGGTGTAATAGTTCAGCCCGGTGCGTTGATCGGTGGTGATGTCCGCCGAGACACGTGTAATCGTTCCATTGATTTCCGGCGTCGCGCGTATGTTGAACGCGGAGAAGCGCAGGACCGCAGGCTGGCCGACCTGCACCTGATCGATGTCCTGCGGACGAACCTTGGCCTCGACCTGCAGCTTGTCGGCGTCGGGAACGATCAGCATGATCGGTTCGCCCGCCGTGATCACCCCGCCGACGGTATGGACCGTCGATTGAAACACAGTTCCGGTCTGCGGAGCGCGGATGTCGGTGCGGCGAAGCTGGTCCTCGGCCGTCACCTTGCGTTCGACGAACTCGCCGATCTTGCTTTCGATATCGCGCAGCTCCTTGGCCACCTCGCTGCTGAGATCCTGATCGATCTGGATGATCTGCAGGCGAATCTCCGATATTTTGCCCTTCGTCTGCGCCACCGACGAGATCAACTGCGCGCGCTCGCCGGTGAGCCGCGCTGCTTCGCGCTCAAGCTGGGTTAGCCGCGTGATTTGCACAAGGTTCTTGGCGTAAAGCTCGCGCACGCCGGAAAGTTCGTGGCTGATCAAGTCGATCTCTTTCCCTTTGGCGGCTTGCTGCGCCTCAATGCCGGCGACTTCCTGCTGCAGCTGCTCGACGCGCTGCTGCAACTGCGCCTTCTGTCCGAGTCGTGCATTACGCCGCAACTCGAACAGCTTGCGCTCGCTGTTGACCGCTTCCACGGCGTCTTTGTTATCGTGCGCAAGCAGTTGGGGCGGGAACGTGACAGTGTCCGTGCCATCGCGCTCGGCTTCCAGACGCGCTTTGCGCGCCATGAGCTCATCGAGGCCCTTGGTGACGATCGCCAGATTGGCACGCATGACCGTTTCGTCGAGCTGGACGAGAGTATCGCCCGCCTTGACGTGATCGCCGTCGTGCGCAAGCAGCTTGCCGACGATACCGCCGGTCGGGTGCTGCACCTTCTTGACGTTCGAATCGACGACGATCGAGCCTTCGGCGATAAGCGCGCTGGAAAGCTGGGTGGTGGCGGCCCAGCCGCCGACGCCGCCGCCGAGCAACAGCACGATCACGACGCCGGCCAGAAGATGGCGATGGATGGAGGCCTGCGAGCTGCCCGGAGCGGGCGACACCAGCCGATCAAACCAATCGACGATCCGCGCGACGATCGAAGGGTCTTGCGGCTTGCTCATGCGCCCGCACTCCCGCTCTCGGGCACCACCTTCAGCGGCCGTAGCGCGGAGGTGGGCCGTTGCAGCACTTTCGAAAGAATTTCGTCTTTCGGGCCGAAGGCCTGCGCCCGCCCCTGGTTCATGACCAGCAGGTGATCGACACCGGCGATGGCGCTCGGACGGTGCGCAATGACGATGACGATGCCCCTGCGTTCGCGCACGCCAAGGATCGCGCGGGTGAGCGCTTCGTCGCCCTCGGAATCGAGGTGGGAATTCGGCTCATCGAGAACGACCAGGAACGGATCGCGATAGACAGCGCGGGCGAGCGCGACCCGTTGCGCCTGCCCGGTGGACAGCGCGGAGCCGTGCTCGCCGACCGGCGTATCGTAACCGGCAGGCAGCCCGACGATCATATCGTGGACGCCGACCGCTTTAGCTGCAGCAATGACCGCTTCGGAGTCCGGTTCGGTTTCGAAGCGGGCGATGTTCTGCGCCACTGTGCCACCCAGCAGTTCCACATCCTGCGGCAAATAGCCGATGTGGCGGCCGAGTGCGTCGGGCGACCATTGATCGAGCGCGGCACCGTCGAGGCGGACCTTGCCGCGCACCGGGTACCAGACCCCGACCAGCAGCCGCGCCAGCGATGACTTGCCGGAACCGCTCGGCCCGATGATGCCGAGGCCCTGGCCAGCTTCAAGCTTGAAGCCGATGTCCTGCACGACGATCTTCTGCACTCCGGGCGGCGCGGCGCTGACGCTCTCGACCGCCAGCCGGTGCGCCGGCACCTGCAATGCCATCGGCGCGCTTTGCGCGGGCAATGCCTGCAGCAACGTGTTCAGCCGCCCCCAACTCTGCCGGGCGGCGATGAAGCCCTTCCAATGGGCGATGGCAAGATCGACCGGCGCCAGCGCGCGCGCGCTCAGGATCGATCCGGCGATGATGATGCCGGCGGTCGCCTCCTGATGGATCACCAGATAAGCGCCAACCGCGAGCACGCCGGACTGCAGCATCATGCGCAGCACCTTGGAGACGGCGCCGAGACCGCCGGCAATGTCGCTGGTGCGGCGCTGGCTCTGCAAAAATTGGCGGTTGGCCTCGCCCCAGCGCTGCGCCATGCGCGAAACCATGCCCATGGCGGTGAGTGCCTCGGCATTGCGGCGGCTGGCATCGGCGAGGCCGTTGCGCGCGATGGCCGCCTCGGTCGCCGCCTTGCTCGGGGCGCGCATGAGCGTCTCGGTCAGCAAGGTCAGCGCGATCAAGACGATCGCCCCGCCCAGCGCGGTGAAGCCGATGAGCGGATGGAAAGCAAAGCAGATCGCGAGATAGATCGGGAGCCAGGGCAGATCGAACAGCGCGACCAGGCCGAGGCTGGAGAAATAAGAACGGATGGCGTCGAGATCGCGCAGCGGCTGGTTGCCCTCGCTGCGGCTGCCGATGCGCAATGGCAGGTGCACCAGGGTGTCGTAGACGCGGCCGCTGAGCGTCTCGTCGAGCGCCCCGCCGATGCGCGATAGGATGCGCACGCGGATCGCGTCGAGAACGCCGAGCGCCGCGTAGAGGCCGGCGGCCAGCGCCACCAGGCCGACCAGCGTCGCCATGCTGCGGCTCGGCACCACGCGGTCGTAGACTTCCAGCATGAACATCGCGCCGGTGAGCATGAGGATATTGCTCATGCCGCTGATCAGCGCGGTGCCGATAAACGCGCTGCGGCAGGCGGCGAGCGCCGCGGAGAGCTCGGACGGCTTTTCAGAGAAGTGCTGCTTTTTCATCAATACATCCCGGCTGACAAGGCAGCCGCAACTCCCCGGGTGCCGGGTTTATCAATAAATTCTTACCGCCACTTGGAGCTTAGTCAATGATCAAACCCGCCGGAAGCATGTGAACTTATTGAAGTAATGTTAATCTGCGCGCGCTGGGCAGGACCGGATTTGACCCCCCGAACGGGAGTTCCATGCAAATCTTGCATTAATAGGTAGGCAACTCGGCCATTTATTGCTCAATACCACCATCTGCTCCTCCTGCTTGCCGCGAACAACTCGCCAGCCAAACAACCCTCCGGTGGCGGCAAATCCAGGTAGCGGGAGAACCCGGCAGTCTCGTAGTGTCCCCAAGCTGCTCCGGGCACCACAGGCCCCGAAACCGGAACCATCAGCTGCAACCTTTCCCATGGCCCAGCACCACATCGAAGAGCTGCTTGGCCTATTTGGCGCGTTGAGACGCGGCGCCTATCGCATCGTGCAGTATTCTGTTTTGGCCGTCGGCCTGGCGGCGATGACGGCGATGACGGTGCCGGACCTGCACGCGGGTTCACGTATCTGGCTTGCGGTCACGCTTTGGTGCTGCCTCAGCTTTTTCGCCGGCGACTTGGTGGTCAAGTCGCGGCCGGGTGCGGCTGTTGCAGGCGCGCGCAATTACCTGCTCACCGTCCCGGGTGCAATTGACCTTCTGGCGGTGGTGCCGATTCCGCTCGCTCTGCTGTTTGGAGTCCCCGCCGATACCGCATGGCTGCTGGCGTCGCTATGGCTGCTCAAGCTCGCGCCCGTGGTGCCGGGTTTATCGCTGCTCGGACGAGTCGTCGAGCAGGAAGCCCGGCCGCTGGCAAGCGTCTTCGTTATTTTCATCATTGTTCTCCTGCTGTCCGCCGTGGCGCTCTATGTGCTCGAGCGCGCGGGCCAGCCTGAACGGTTCGGCAGCTTGCCGCGCTCGCTGTGGTGGGCGGTGACAACGTTGACGACCACCGGCTACGGCGATGCTGTGCCGGAAACATCTCTTGGCCGCCTGATCGCTGCATTCGTCATGGTCTGCGGCCTCGGCGTGTTCGGCTTGTGGGCCGGTATTCTCGCGACCGGTTTTGCCGCAGAGCACAGGCGCCGCGATTTCGTCCAAAACTGGGACCTGGTGACGAGCGTGCCGTTCTTACGCAATCTTGACGCCCCTTCCGTCATCGAGTTGACGCGCATGCTGCGGCGGCTCGATCTGGCGGGACACACTGTCGTGGTGCGGCGCGGGCGGCCGGGCGATTGCATGTATTTCATCGTTTCCGGCGAGGTTGAAGTGAGACTCGAGCCACAACCGATCCGTCTTGGCGCGGGATCGTTCTTCGGTGAGTTCGCTTTGCTCGAGGGCGGTCCGCGCACAGCAACCGTAGTAACGACAATGCCCTCGACCTTGCTGATCCTGGAAGTTTCCGACTTTCGCGCCTTCACCGCCCATCATCCAGAGCTTGCGATGGCGGTTGAGACTGAGGCCGCACGACGCCGGAAAACGATCGGTGACGAAATTCCAACGGAAGCGGAACCGACGCCGCAACCCTTGGACAGCCGCGTCGGTGAATGACCGAGCGATGACAGCATTGCCGCATCATATTGCCTGTTGCTTGCGAACCTTCGATTGCCTCGCCTTCATCAAGTATTCGGAATAGAGTAGCGATGATCGATGCTTTGGATGCAGACCGGGGTGACTGCCATGCGCATTCGATTCTGGGGAGTCCGAGGAAGCATTGCCTGTCCCGGACCGGAGACCATTCGTTACGGCGGTAACACGCCCTGCATCGAAATTCGCTGCGGCAAGCGCGTGTTGATTTTCGACGGTGGGACCGGACTGCGGGCGCTCGGCAACGTCCTCGTCAAGGATAAGACGATCCGCGAATGCGACATTTTCCTGACCCACTGCCATCTCGATCATGTCACCGGGCTGCCGTTCTTCGCGCCGTTTTTCGTCGACGGTTATCGTATCCGAATCTGGGCGGGGAATTTGTTGCCAGTCGAAGGCATCGAGCAGGTGATGAGAAAGCTAATGAGCTCACCGCTTTTTCCGGTCGAGGTCGAGATTTTCAAGGCGACGATCGAGTTTCACGATTTCAGTTCGGGCGACATTCTTCGCCCCTACGACGATGTGACGCTGCGGACTGCGCCGCTCGATCATCCGGACGGCGCTAGCGGCTATCGCCTCGAGCATGGCGGGCGCGTGTTTTCGCTGATCAGCGACACCGAGGGTTTTCCGGGCAAGCGCGACAAGGAGCTCGTCACGCTCGCCCGTGGCGCCGATTTGATCGTCTATGATGCCACGTTTACCGAGGAGGAAATTGCCTCCCGTCGCGGTTGGGGGCACTCCACGTGGGCGCGCGGGATTCGCTTGGCCGATGAGGCCGGCGTCAAACAGCTTTGTCTGTTTCACCACGATCCGTCGCACGATGACGATTTCATGGATGTCCTCGCCGCCGAGGCCAATGATGCGCGCCCCGGCACCATCACGGCGCGCGAGGGTCAAATCATCGACATCTGATCGGAGCGACTGCTGACTCTCCTGCGACACAACGCACATCTCGCTCCCCTGCATCTGGTATCGCCGCGCGAATGACGGTATTTTGCTGCGCCGCGGCCGGACCAACCAGTGCGTGAGGGAGAAGAGCGTAATGGATATTCACGACTTTACTGTCGGCTTGGGTTTTGTTGGGGGAATCCTTTACATCGCCAGTCACTATATGAAGACGATGGTGCCGCTGCGGCTCTGTGAAATTGCGAGCAACGCGCTCTTCGTCGTTTATGGCTTTATGTACCCGTCCTGGCCGACGCTTGGCTTGTACGCCATTCTCGTGCCGCTGAATTCGCTGCGGCTTTACGAGATGCTGCAGCTCATCAAGAAAGTGCGCACCGCCTCGCACGGCGATCTGTCGATGGATTGGCTGAAGCCGTTCATGCACAAGCGCAGCTACGAGAAAGGCGAGGCCCTGTTTCACAAGGGGGACCACGCCGAAGAGATGTTCTATATTCTGAGTGGTAGTTGCCGCGTCAAGGAGCTCGGCTTGCAGCTCCCGGCTGGGCAAATGGTGGGCGAGCTCGGATTTCTCACCCCGGATCAACAGCGCACCCAGACGGTCGAATGCATTGAAAACGTCGAAATGCTCACCATTACCTACGACAAAGTAAGGGAGCTTTATTTCCAGAATCCATCTTTTGGATTCTATTTCCTAAGGGTCGCCAGCGAGCGGCTGCTTCAGAATGTCGATCGCATGGAGCGCGCGCTGGAAGCCCATAACCGGCCGGCGCCGGCGTGATGCCGCCGCGGTGCAAGTCGGTTTAGGCGACCGTCCCAGTCATCAGGTGTAAGGTGTTATGCGACGCGCGCATTCGCCGCGTCGGCGCGCGCTTGCAATCCGACCGCGCGGCTGGCGGTCGACGCGATGGACCCGTCAGGCAGCATCGCCTCTGAATTACTGCCGGCTTCCCACCTTGGCTGCCTTGGCCGCGTCCCACCACCACAGGGGCGGAAACGCCGCCATGCCATATTTCGGCATTGGATGGGGATGGCTGAAGCGGTCCCAGCGCGCGGTGCGCATCTTGCCGTAGGTCCATTGCGGCACGACGTAGTAATTCCACAACAGGATGCGATCGAGCGCCTTGGTGGCGGCGATGAGATCGTCGTGGTTCTTGGCAAAGATGATCTTCTCGATCATCGCATCAACCGCCGGGTTTTTGATGCCGATCACGTTCTCCGAGCCTGGCTGATCGGCCGCCCGCGAACCCCAGTAGCCGCGCTGCTCGTTGCCAGGCAAGAGCGATTCCCCCCAGACGTAGGTGATGATGTCGAAATCCCAGGTGCGCAACCGGTTCACGTACTGCGCCTCATCGACCGTGCGCACCGACACGGTAATGCCGAGGCGTTCGAGGGAGGGCTTGTAGAACAAGAAAACGCGCTCGAAGAGCGGGTTATTGCCGAGGAGTTCAATCGTGAGAGGCTCGCCATTCTTTTTATCGACGAGCTGCTGGTTGCGAACCTCGTAGCCTGCCTCTCTGAACAGGTGCACGGCCTTGCGCAGATTATTGCGGATTTTCGCTGGGCTGCCGCAAACTGGATTGGAATAGGCCGTGCTAAAAACTTGGGCGGGAACCTTGCCGTGCACTGTTTTCAGGAGTTCGAGCTCCCGGCCGGTCGGCAGGCCGGTGGCTGCGAGCTCCGTGCCTTGGAAATAGCTGGCAATACGCTTGTACTGGCCGAAGAAAATCTGCTTGTTCATCTCCTCGAAATCAAACGCGTAGTTAAAGGCGAGCCGGACGCGCGGATCCTTGAACTTGTCGCGGCGGATGTTGAAGGCGAAGGCCTGCATAATGCCGATATTATTGATGGGGAATTCCTCGAGGACGACGCGCTTTTCCTGGACAGCCGGAAAGTCGTAAGCATTGACCCAATTCTTGGCGCTGTTCTCGATGCGCCAGTCGACCGAGTCCGCTTTGAACGCCTCGATGGCGACCGTTGAATCGCGGAAATATTCGAACCGCAGCTCGTCGAAATTGTCGCGGCCGATATTCACGTTGAGGTTTCTGCCCCAATAGTCCTTGACCCGCTCGTAGACTACGGAGCGGCCAGGCGAGAACTCCTTGATGCGGTAGGGGCCGCTGCTCATCGGCGGCTCGAGCGTGGTTTTGCCGATGCTGCGTTTCTTGCCGTCCTTGTCGGTGCCGGCCCACCATTCCTTGGGCAGGATGGTGAGATGGCCGACGATCTTCGGAAGCGCGGGGTTTCCGGGCCCATCAAACGTGAAGGTGATCTCGCGATCGCCGGTTTTTTCGACCTTTACGACGTGGCGGTATTCGGCGGCGGCCTGCGGACTGAATTTTTTGAAAGCGTTGAAGGAGAATATCACGTCGTCCGGCGTGACAGGCTTACCGTCGTGCCATTTTGCTTGCGCCCGCAGGCGATAAGTGGCCGAGGAGAAATCGTCCGGGTAGGTCACAGCCTCGGCAAGCAGCCCATATTCGCTCGAAACTTCGTCAAGCGCCGGCACTAACAGCGTGTCGTGGATGAGACCGATGCCCGCGAAAAGCGTTCCTTTGACCCCGGCCACCACCATGTTGAAGTTGTCGTAGGTGCCGAGCACGATCAGCCGCGCCGCGCCGCCCTTCGGCGCGCTTGCGTTGACGTAGTCGAATTGCTTGAAGCCGGACGGATATTTCAGGTCGCCGAAATGCGATACGCCATGCCGCCACGCTGGGCTCGTTGCGGCTGCTTCGGCGCGGCTCGTCCAGGCGGACAACGGAAGCCACCGCACGGCAGGCACGAGCAGGGCGGATGTGAGCAGGGACCGACGATTCATCTGATGCTCCAATGTAGCTCGCAACCCTGCGAGCACCGATCAATGCTGGTGATTATACACTTTTCAATTACCGCGCCAGCGTAACGGTGCCGGGACAAAATGGATTTTACTGCCCATGCGGCTTGCTGCGGTGGACGCGAATCCGCAGACCAAAAAAGACACCTATTGCGACAGGTGCAAGCAGAAGGAGAAATTAAATGAGAAATAAAGACAAGACGACGAGGCGCCGTGGTATGCAGCGCCTCGTCGGAAAGTTCATCGGTCCGGCAGATAGGGACGAAACTTACAAGCCGGGACCAGTCTAATAAAACTGGTCAACCACCGGGGCAGACAGACATACCGGTGCAGAATCCAAGCGTGTAGTTCCCCGCCTTCTCCTTCCCTGTCCCCGCCGCGGTCTCCAGCGCCTCATCGGAGACTTCGAAGCTGAGGATTTCTTCTTCCGTCCGGTCGAGACCGGTGTTGGTATCGCTCATGGAACTGATCCCTTTGTGTTTGCAAACAACAAGGAGGAGAAATCCGGATAACCTCCCCCAATGCTTATTAAATCATCGGCTGGGTCCGATGTAAAGACTATCAAAATACGTCTACACGCGTTACCCGTACAGAACTGATGCAGAACTGATCCAGAACACGCGCAATTTCCTCCACCACCATCGAACCGCAAGATTGTCGCCGGCAATAGCGTGCCGCGCCGGCCGTTTCCGCTTGCTCCCTGGCATCCGAAAGACCGAAAAGACCCCCCGCCTGACCTCCCCTTCCCTTAATGTCCATTGCCCGGGCCAGCCGCCTCGGCGCGGCCAGCGTGGCGTATTTTCGGCTCGGCACCGAAAGCCGGACGGTGGCTGACATCAAGCTCCCCGGTAATAATATGACTAAGGCCCGGGTGTAGATTGAGAAACCCGGCCGGAGAGGACAATGGATGCTTTCTACGAGCGCTTGATCGTTCGCGCCGCAACCATCGACGAACTCCTGTCGGATGATTTCGAACCGTTACCAGGTCAGAAAGGCGATGCCGATTTGGCCGGGCGGCGGCTCGCCGCCTGGTGCCGGTCGTGTGCCAGCGGCGACTGGCCGCTGTTTGATCGGCGGCTGGATCGGGACGGCTTGGCGATCAGTCAGGTGCTGTCGAGATTTGCGGCCGTTCGCCGCAAGGCTTCCGCTGCGCCGCCTGCGTGGATTGAAGACGCAATCTGGATCGAGGCGGCGTTGCAAAGCCCGACCAAAAACGCCGAAGCCAAGCCAATGGCTGCGCTTGACCAGACTGAGCAGCGTGCATTTGAACACCTGTTCGCGCCACTGGTTGAACAAGCCGGGGCGCTGCTTTGGTCGGATATCGATGCACGGGTGTCCGATAACCTGAAGGAATCCGCTCGCGCTTGTCTGCGCCATTCGCTTCTCAAACACCTGTCCGACCTTTCCACTCCGGCAATCTACGAGCGTTTTGCCAAGGCGCGGAAGGCCAGGGCAACACCACCCAATGCAACGAAGCCGAAGTTCGAAGCCGGCACATCGCGTTATCATCAATTCATTGCCGAAATGAAAGCTGGCGGGTTGCGGCGTCTGTTCGAAGATAAACCGGTACTTTTGCGGTTGATTGCTTCGATCACGCGGCAGTGGATCGATACGTCGCGCGAATTTATCCTGCGCCTTGACGCCGATCTGGCGGCCATCCGTCGAGATATCCTCCATTCCACCGCCGACGGCCGGGTTGCCAAGATCGAAGGCGATCTTTCCGATCCGCACAATTACGGCCATTCGGTCCAGCTCGTCAGCTTCGAGGACGGCTCGCGGGTCATGTACAAGCCAAAGGACTTGCGACTCGATGCTGCCTGGTTCGCTTTAGTCGAACGATTGAACCGGGCCGATCCTACAGTCGAGCTGAAAGCGGTGCGCGCGATCGCGCGCGCCGGCTATGGCTGGACCGAGTTCATTGATCATGCGGGAAGTGCCGATCAGGAAGGCTGCAATCGGTTCTTTCGACGTGCCGGTGCTTGGCTTGCGCTCTTCCACTGCTTTGCCGCCACTGACATGCATCAGGAGAACATGATTGCGGCTGGCGATCATCCGGTGCCAATCGACCTGGAGATGATCCTTCAGGCAACCACCGATGAGGACAAAGCTCGGGATCCGGAAAGTCAGGCCGTTGATGCCGCCATGGAAATCATCGGTAACTCGGTCATGATGGTCGGCTTGCTTCCGGCCTATGGACGGTCTCCCGACAACGATGTCTTTGCATTCGGCGGAATGACCGCCGACTGGAACTCCAAAATAAAACTCAAGTGGGACAACATAAATTCCGACGAGATGCGGCCCGTGAAATCGAAGGAAGCCGCCAAGACCAATCCGAACCTGCCGCATGTCGGTGGCCGTTACGCCAAGTTCGCCGACCACATCGACGATTTCATCTCGGGCTTCGAGGACTATGCGAAATTCCTGCTGCGTCAGAGCAGGAATGCAAACCAGGGCGGATTGTTCGACGGTTTTACCGGCGTTCCGGTTCGGAAAGTCATTCGGCCTACCAAATTCTACGACATGTTGCTCCAGCGCCTCAAAAATCATCGGAGCATGGACGATGGTGTGATCTGGTCCGCACAAGCGGATTTCACGGCCAGGCTTTCAGATTGGGAGAAAGAGTCCGATCCGCTATGGCCATTGCAGCGGGCCGAACGATCGGCTCTCGTCGCGTTGAACGTTCCACATTTCGTGTCGCCCAGCGACGGAAACAAGATACGCGACGAAACCGGCATTTTGACTCATAGCGCGGCTACCGCGGGTCTGGATCGCGCGCGCGCGCGCGTTCATGACTTCGATGAGCAGGAAATCGCCTGGCAGCTTAAGGTCATCAGGCAGAATTTGAGCTCGATTGCGAGACCCGCCGGGCCGTCGGCGAGCAGCGCGGAACTGAAACAAGCTTTGCTGTCGGACCGAGCTGCTGCCCCAGCAAACGAGATTTTCATCGAGGAAGCCGACAAGATTGCCGAGGAGCTGTCCCATTATGCAATTCGGCGCGGGCCAGGCGCCGCTTGGATTGGTCTCGACTGGCTGGGCGACTCCGAAGTTTTTCAGCTCACGTGCCTGGGTCCGGAACTTTACAATGGCGCTTCCGGCATTGCGGTCTTTCTCGCTGCGCACGCAGCCGTAACGGGGCGCAAGTCTTCAGGCGAACTTGCGCTGGCTGGGTTGTCGCATCTTCGCAAGAACTTGAAAAGCCGGAACGCAGCGCGCATGGCCCGATCCTTAGGCATCGGCGGCGCCACTGGGATGGGCTCGATCGTCTATGCCCTGACCGTGATTTCCAACCTTCTCCACGACCACAACTTGCTCGCGGATGCTCAGGTGGCGGCGGATCTGTTCAACGATGATCTTATTGCGGCAGACAAACAGTTGGACGTTATGGGGGGGAGCGCCGGCGGGATACTCGGTCTTCTTCGTCTTTATCGTGATACGCAATCCAGCGACGTGCTCAAGCGCGCGACGAAGTGCGGCGAACACCTGCTTGGTCAACGCCGGGTCGGACCGGAGGGCCGCCGCGGTTGGAGCGGCCAAGGTTCGCCCGCGCAGGGCCTCAATGGCATGTCCCACGGCGCGGCAGGCTTTGCCTATGCGCTCGCTTCATTGGCGGCGGCGACGGGACGCGACGATTTCGCGCAGGCCGCGTCGGAATGCATCGCGTTTGAAAACATAAGCTACGACACAGAACGGCATAACTGGCCTGATTTTCGCGACGATGGAGCGCCGGGCTGGCCATGTCAGTGGTGTCACGGAGCTCCCGGTATTGGCCTTGCGCGCATTGCTACGATCAAACGGGGCGGATTGGATTC
The DNA here is from genome assembly GCA_964384635.1 of uncultured Undibacter sp. Classification (GTDB taxonomy): domain Bacteria; phylum Pseudomonadota; class Alphaproteobacteria; order Rhizobiales; family Xanthobacteraceae; genus Pseudolabrys. The sequence continues at coordinate 28,884 of CAYLMY010000001.1, read as the reverse complement.
CAAGCTCTTGGCAACGGATATCCGGAACGCTCTCGTGGGCGTGGAGCGAGGCTGGCCGGGTCAGGTGGATACGCTGTGCTGTGGCACGCTCGGCAGCATCGAATTCTTCTGCGAGGCCGGGACCGCTCTTGGGCGGAGCGATCTTCGTGAACTTGCATCGCGGCGGCTGATGACTCTTCTGGAAGCTGCGGCATCAACCGGCGACTTCCGATGGAACAGCGGAAAGAGGCAGTTCAATTTGGGCCTGTTTCGCGGGCTTGCCGGTGTGGGCTATACTTCGTTGCGTCGAGTCGATGACTCGCTTCCCGACGTCCTAATCTGGGAGTAGCCGTGCACGCGGCGGTCGATAAATTTGTCGTCGTGCTCGACTTCGTGCCGGAGCACAGCCACAGCGAACGGATAGCGGATAATAGAGTCTACTGCGGCTTCGCTGCTGCGCACGACGCGGCAAAAATAACCTCGAACATATCAAAGCCCCGGACTGTCACCTCACATGTTGTCGCCGGATCGGGCATAATCTTAAAGATGTCACCCGTGACCGCTGAATGCTGCTTTCCGTTGATGTTGATGTTGACAAACTCGTTCGTGGGAGGGCCGACTAATCCGATGGTCAAATGACCGCTCCCGACGATCATCGATTGATTGGGAAAGATCTTATAGGTGTTCTTCGAAGGCATGATCGCCTCCAACGCGGCTTGAGCTTTTGTAAGCTTGGCTTGCAGCGCAACAAGTCTAACGTTTTGGTCGATAACTGTCGTCTTGAGCCTCTGATTTTCAGGCTGGAGCTGCTGGATCAGCTTGGTGGCGTCTGCAAGGGGGCGGTAAGCCAATTGACGGCCTAATAGGTAGCCTCCAATTACGCCGCCTAGCATGACGCACGCACTGACGGCGACCACGAGGAGTCGGCTCCTTCGCGCCGTGTATGGTCGAGGGCTTTTCCCGACCGAGCGGCTTGATTCCGTCCTTTCGGTCACTTTTTAATTCCTCCCCATCGCGCCGGCGTGACGGCCGGGGGCGCGCCCGCATGATTGCCGATTTGTGGAAGGGAAGGCAATTCGAAAAGCGAAGTGTCCAGATCAGCCTTACTCATCGTCGGGCTATCGTGCGCACCTGTTGAAGCGTCGCACCTTGGTTTTGCATTTCTAAGCATTTGTCTGTCCTGACGTTCGTCAGTGCCCGCAATGACGCGACGTTAAGATCGGCCCGATCAACACCGATGCCTCTGATATTCTGGCTCAGAGGACGGGCGTATTGGCGAAGAAAGGCCGACACCGCGGCGGCTACACCCACAGCTCTGCCGGCTACTGTTTTGGTTGCGCTCCTGTGCCAGAACTCGTCGCTGATCCGGTCAGGTGCAGCTTCTCCGATATCCGCGAAAGGATGGCTTTGATATCTGAGAGATCGACTGGAATAGATGAGCTCGACTGCTTATCCGAACTAGCCGGGGCGGTAGCCGAATCGGCAGTCGACTTTTTCTCCAGCGCCGTCGCCTTGCTGGCAGCCTGTGTAGTGTCCTGCGGCGTCGACAAATGGGCGGCCGGAGTTTTCTGGTCGACCTCCGTTGATGCGCCACCGGCAGGCGCCGTTGATGAAGTTCCCGCCGGCGCATTGCCGTTCTGTGTCGTCTTGCCCTCAGTGGATTTCGCCCCTCCGCCTGGCGATACAGGAGTATCAACATTGCCGAGAATGATCGGCAGGCCATTCTTGCCACTACCAATGATCACTATTTTTGAATTCCTGGACTGCGCGAGCGCAAGCGTGGCCTCGATGCCACGCCAACGTAGATACGACTCGGAAATCCCTTGGCTGACCGTCCGCTGAAAGGCGGCTATGCCATTCGCCTCGATCTGTTTGCGCTTTGACTCCTGTGCTTCGCGCTCAACACGGTATTTGAATTCTTGTATCTGGTAGAACTGCTCCGTCTGACGATTGATGGCTGCAACGATATCAGGTGGCAGTTCGATACTGAGCACAAGCGTATCGAGAATTTGGATCGAGTTTTGCAAAAATTCGTTGTAGTGCTTGGGGTCTGGCTGTTCCATGGCATCGGGCTGTACCAAGGTGTTGAGATTGGCGCCCAGACTCTTTTGCGAATTATTTCGAATTTTGTCCTGAATTGCCTGGCGCGAGGTATAAACCTCTTCAGCCGTATACTGAGAAATGACTTCACGTGTTTGGCTGCCGATTTCGGGAGCCACGACCGACGCTAGGTAATGCGGACCGATAAATTTATGGAGCACGGCGATGGGGTTATGCAGCAGTTGAAAACGTATACTGATCTGAACAGCAACGCTCACGCCATCTTTGGTAATGGCGTTGTAGGTCTGGGTCGTGGATTGCAGCCGCAGGTTATATTGGAACAGCTTGTCCCAAGGCCAGACCAGGTGGAGACCTTCGTCCCTCAGTTCCCGGGGTTCCAGGATGGTGCCTCGACCAACAAAGCACCAGCAGTACATGTCGTAACCGTTGAATCGCTTCCAAAGGACGCCGACATACCCGCTTGGAACCGTAATCACCACGTAAGGAAAAAGCACGACCGCCACAAGCAACGATGCCATCAACAAGACGGAAACGCTCGGCAGATGACGCCTGAGAAAACGCCGCCATCGACGCCTCTGCGGTGGAGATGGCACTCCGTCAAGGGACTCTGCGTACATCACCATCGGCCGTTCTCCATCGGACGCTACCATCACCCGTGCTGCATCGAATGCTGTTCGACAATACGGCCTTCGTCCATGCGAATCCTGCGCGCGGGCAAATCTAGCTCGTCGAGATAGCGGTCATCGTGCGTGATCACCACGATGGTCGCACCGGCTCGCATCATGTCCGGCAGGAGCTCGTCATAGAATTTGCGTCGAAATTCTGGATCTTGTTCGGCGGTCCATTCGTCGAGCAAGAGGATAGGTCGTTTCTCGAGCAAACTTACGATGAGCGCCAGACGTCTGCGTTGGCCACCGGAAAGCTCGAGCGTGCTAAACTCGCCGTCCGTCAGCCAGGTCTTGTCGGCCAATCGGAATTGCGTCAGCAAGCGATCGATTTCCCCTGGTTCCGGTTCGGGTATCCCATAAAGCCGCCGGAAGAGATGATAATCGAAGAAAATCGCCGACATCAATGCGCGATACGCGTCACGCGTTTGGTCGTTGATGCGCATCCCATCAAGCGTGATTTCACCGGAATCGGGAGGATAGAGTCCGGCGAACACCCTCAAAAACGTCGATTTTCCCGAACCGTTGCCGCCTGTAATGAAGACGAGTTCGCCGGAGCTCAGGGTGAAATCGAGCGGCCCGATCTGGAAGGTCGTGTCAGAAAATTTATCCACGTAACGGAACACGATGTCGTGCATCTCGATCTTGTCGAAGCGCTTGGGTACCTTGACTTCGTGCTCCCTAGGCGGGCCGACGATCGCCCGCAGCGTAGTTTCTAATTGCGCAATTCGGTCCGCCGAAGCATTGGCGGTCAGTATGATCGGTATCGATTGCACCAGACCAAAACACGCCCCAACAACAAACATGAGGGCGGTCGTAGTCTGTGTCAGCGATGCGCCTCCCAGGGTATCGCTTAATTGGGGAGCCACGAATACGACAGCGCCGAGCAATACGTACATGGATAACTGCGTTAACACGATCAACTTGAAGGTTTCGGCCTGGCTGCGTATTTTGATATTGGCGGCAGCTCTCGACACGTCAACAGCGTCGGCATACAACTCGGTGCTTCGTGCAGTGTTGAGCCTCACCTCCTTGAATCCATCCAGGAAGTCGGTCAGCCGATCGAATAACCGGCGCTCCCACGCTGCCGCCTCCTGCTTCTCCGCCGCCAGACGTTTGTTCTTAAGGTGGAATATGGTCCCGGCCGTGACGACGACAATGATGGTTATGACGATTGCCGTAACCGACAGGAACGCCACATAGATTGCGACGAAAAATACGAGAACCGCGCCTTGTATCGTAAACGCGAGCAAATTGCTTGCTTGCGTCAGCACCGCGGTATCACTGGTGATCGCCGCAACGATCCTCGAACGTCCGATCTCTTCAATCGGCAGAAGTTCCGAGCGCCGTACTAGATCAATAAGGCGCAGGCGGATCTTGTGTATGATGCTCTCGATCTCGGCAGTGGTCGTTATAGTAACGTAGTATTGAGTTTTGACGAATAGAAAGAGCGCGACCAGAAAAAGCGTGGCCGCCCACAGATTGGACTTGCCTTGCATGCCCGCGTTGATGGCGGCGAGGATGGCCGCGGTGCTAATGCCTCCGAGCGCCGACATGAACAGCAGCTTCGGCAGCGAGCCGTGCATTTCGCGGCGAACGAGTTCAAGGAAGGACATATGTGTGATGTCTTCCGTTTACACTTCCACAAGATGCCGCCGCTGGCTCAGCGAGGGGATGCACGTGCCGACCCCGATAGACAGTTGCGCTACGCTCGGCGACGCCATTCGACGCGGCGTGAAGGGCCGGTGAGCAGCAGCACAGGAAGCACCACTAACGGAGTGGTGGCAAGCGCCAAGAGAAATGTCCCGATAAAGCCCATTCGGCGGTCGATGCCGCAAAGCCCTGTCAGAAGGCAGAAAACGATATAGACGGTGGCTTCGAGCATGGGGCTCGGTCTCGCCGATCGACAGCTATGGCGCTTCGGTGGGTGGAACTACTCCCGATTGGCTGGCATACGCCCCTGCGAGTCAAGAGCTGGTCGCTGCCGCCCCCGATTCAGAAGAGCTGGCTTCAGCCGGCTGTCCTTTTCGGCTGGTTCGTGACTCCCACATTTCCTTTTGGGCCTTGATGAATTCGCGATAGTCCGGCGGGTTGAAATCAAGGAGCGTCCCACCCGAGGCGAAGTGCTGGACGAAAGCCTTGCCGATGGCGTAGCAGGCCCCGGCCGAAAGCACCGGCATCACAAATGCAGAAGCCAGCATACCAACGACCGGCACGAACTTGAGCGCGCTGGCGGCGCCGACACCGCTGGTCGCCGGGATCATCGACCCCACCAAGCTCGCGATCAGCGCTTTGCCCCTATTTTCCGAGAATGGCACGTTGTAGATTTGCGAAAGACGACGCAGCATCTGGAGTTGAATTCCGCCGACGGCAAGGACGTCGGCAACGGGCAACGGGATAAGCCCGCCAACGCCGGACCATATCGCAAATCGATCGATCAGCTTCGACGCCATTTCATCGCGCTGCTCGGGCGTCAACTCGGACGCCGCCATGGCTTCGTCTTGCTCAGAGCTTACGGACGCAGTTGGTTTCTGTGCCATAGCGGATCCTTTCTCATCATCCCCGGGGCGGGCCCACCACCTGATGAGCCGATCCGAATTTATTCGTCGGCTCAATCCACATAAGTATTAAAGACTATCATGCCGGGTAGCTGCTGCCAAGCGCTTGCAACGGCTCTCATGTTAGTCGGACGTGTCGATCAATGTCGCGACACCGGGACGACGATTCAGCCCCCTCCTGATCACTTGTATCCTGGATTTCTTGCGCCGCCGGGATGCGTATGGGGATCGATCAACCTTGGCCCACGATATCAGGTTTGCAGTTCAGCGCTGGTCTTGCCATATTGAACCCGATCCCATAAAAAGCTTATGGACGTGATTGTTCCGGAGCCGGACGATGCGACCAATTAAATCCAGCGGGACCATTCTTAAAACGCGGCGCGCCTGGACGCCTCCGGCCGTAACGCAGTTGGCGATCGGCACTGAAACAAAATTGACACGTGGGAACGGACAACGCTTAGGCTTGGAGACTTCCTGCTCTGGCCAACCGAGATTTGATCACCCACGGCCGCCAGCGGCACCCGCCACGAAGTTTGGATTTTCCTTCGAAATGTCGTTTCCCCTGTCCGCTCGTATCGAATAATTGATCAACCTTTTGTTGACTTGAATGACCGCTAGGGATTGACGGACACGGGCAGGCGTGACGGCGGGGAAACAGACTTCCTAATCCGAAAGACCGTCCTCGCAAATCTGGTTCAACCTTGCGCGCGGCGACTGTCCAGCTTCTCGCGACGGTTCGCCGCGCAGTTGCTGGGTGGCGCAAAGCAACGACATCCGGTAGGTTGCGCAAAGCTTCGTCTTCACCGCGTAGCAGTGGAGCCAGACAGCTTTGAGCGTAACGATCGATAGCGTTCTTGTGCAGGACAAGGAGCCGACTGCCGCCGACCTCGATGGTGGCGTCGTTGTCTTGAGCATGCGTGCCGGCTCGTATTTCGGCTTCAACCGAGTGGCAACCGAAATTTGGAACATGCTCGCCGAGCCTTGCCGTGTCGGCCAAATTTTCGACTCGCTTTCGGAACGCCATGATGTCGATGCGGAAACCTTAGCCTGCGACGTGACGCCATTCCTGCAAACACTGGTCGAGCATCGCTTGGTGCGGGTGATTGACCCGGGTGAAGTGACATGAAGGTAAAGACGATGCGGCGCGTCTATCTGCGCGAGGCGGCCGTCATGCTTGTGTTGGCACGCCTCGCAGTGCGCTTTGTTCCACCCGCGCGCGTCTTCGCGTGGGCCAACCGGCCACCCCGGCGCATCCATCGCTTCGCAATCGACGAAGCGAGCTGGATATCATGGGCGGTCGAGAATCTCGGCGCGAGACCCTGGATGCGTGCCCTTTGTTTGCCACGCGCGCTGGCGGCGCATGCCATGCTGCGCCGGCGCGGCATAGCGAGCCGGCTTTGCCTTGGCGCTGCCCGTGAAGGCGACGAGCTGGCTGCCCATGCCTGGGTTGAGATCGGCAATAACAAAATCGTCGGAGGGCCCGAGGCCGACGGGTTCACGCGCCTCGCTGAGTTCGGCGGAGCACGCTGATGGGGTACGCGCGTTTTCAATGAGTGGAATCGCCGGATTGCTACGCTTCGATGGCCGAGCCGTAACCCGGCATGATCTTGGCCGGGCAGCGAATGCACTTCGTCAATACGGCCCCGATCAATCCGAGATCGTTGCCAACGGCAGCATCGGCCTTGTCCACGTGCTGATGCGCATGACTGCCGAGGACCGGTTCGACCGCCAGCCGTGGCGAGGCGCAAGCGGGTCGTTGATCACAGCGGATGTGCGGCTCGACAATCGCGATGACGTGCTTGCTCGCATTGGAATTCCGCGGCGGGACGCGGCGGCATGGGCCGATTCGCGCGTGCTCCTGACCGGTTGGGAAAAGCTCGGCGATGATCTTTGGCCAATGCTGCGCGGCCCTTTCGCCGTCGCGATCTGGGACCCACGCAGCGGTGCTTTGACGCTGGCGCGCGACCATCTCGGGTTAAACGTGGTGATGTGGCACAAAGCTGAGCGATTTTTCGCCTTCGCCACGATGCCAAATGGCCTGTTTGCTTTTGCCAACGTGCCGCGTGAATTGAGCGAGGAAAAACTCGCCGACTTCCTCGTGCTCAATCACGCCGACCACGTAACGACGATGTACCGGAACGTCTTTCGCGTGCCGCCGGCTCATATCGTGCGGGTGACGGCCGACGGTTCAATCAGGCAACGCCGCTACTGGTCTCCGGCCGAGATCAAGCCGGTCCGGCTCGCTTCCGATTCCGATTATGCGGAGGGCTTGCGCGAATGTCTCGATCTGGCGGTGCGCCGACAAATGCGCAGCGCCCACCCGATCGGCTGCCTCCTCACCGGCGGGCTCGATTCGTCGTCGGTCTCCGCACTTGCCGCCCGCGCTCTCGCTGAAAAAAATCAGCGGCTTGTCGCATTCACCGGCGTACCGCGGAGCGGTTTCGATGGTCCGGTCCCGAACGGCCACTACGCCGACGAAACCCCCTATGTCGACGCGATTGCGAGAGCGGTCCCGAATATCGACGTCGCCTATGTCCGCAACGGCGAGTGCGATGACTTCGCCGAACTTGAGCGGTTCTTTATCGCGCTGGAAGGGCCGGTTCGTAATCCGACCAATCTCGGTTGGGTCCTGGCGATTCTGCGGCTCGCGCGCGCACAAGGGCGGCGGGTGCTGCTCGGCGGCCTTTATGGGAATTATACCATAAGCTGGAACGGCTGGTCGCAGGCGGCCGCTCACCTTAAGGGCGGGCGGCTGCTCACGGCCTGCCGTCAGTGGCAACTTTATTATCGCCGCACATCCTATTCACGCTGGGTGGCGCTGCGAAAACTCTTGGTCGAGCCGCTGGTGCCGGAACGCTTGAGCAATTGGGCCGATCGCCGCCGGCACCCAACACGGATTGCCGCCTGGCAGGATCACGCTGCGATCCGTCCCGATTTCGCCGCCGCAATGGCTGTCGATGCCCGCGCCCAAAAGGTCGGACACGATTTTCTCTATCGCATGCGGCAAGACGAGCGCCTAAGGGGGCTTGCGCAGATCGATTATGTCGGCGACTGGCATGCGGCGGAAAAGGCCGTAACCGGCGTCGAAGTGCGCGACCCGACGGCCGACTTGGATGTGATTTCCTACTGCTTCGGCGTTCCGCCCGAGCAGTACCTTGCCGAAGGCATCGATCGCTCGCTGATCCGCCGCGCCATGTGGGGCCTGCTTCCGGACATGGTATTGACCAATCGCTTGAGCGGCCTGCAAGCGGCGGATTGGTACGAGAAGCTCGAAACTCAGCGCGGCGAGCTCGCACGTCAGATCGCCGAACTCAGGGAATCTCCGCTGGTGCGCCGTGTCATCGACCTGGTACGGCTAGAGCGTGCGATCAAGAACTGGCCCACCGGCGGCTGGCACACGGCCGAAGTCTTCCAGGAATATAACCTCGCGCTCACGCGGGGCGTGGCCGGCGGCCGGTTCCTTCGCTGGTTCGAATCCGCAAACTGATCGATCTAACTGTCCCCGCGACGGCCTTCACAATCGGCGGGAGAACTGTAATAAAAACTCAATATGAGCCTTACCGATTGCGCGCGGTGGCACCCGGTGAAAGCGCGGCCGTACAGCCTCTAGCAGTTTTGCAAGGAGGGGGGAATGAATAGCGAGATTCTCGATCTGGTTGGACTATTAAATCAAATTGTCGAACGCGCAGCGCAAAATCTTACGATCGAAAAGCTGCTGATCCAGCTCAATCTTGATCCGAGCAATATTACTTTCGAGGCGATATTCCAGCGCCTTGTCGACGTCGCGATTGCCAACATCAACATTGCGAATACCTGCGCCCTGATCGCCGCGGCCTTTTATGGCGCAACCTTTTTGATGCCGACAATGGTGCGGCTGCGCGTTTTCGGCATCCTCAGCGCATTGTTCTTCATGGCCTATGGCCTGCTGGCCAGCGCGATCCCGACCTTCTTGATGTATACGCTGTTGTTGCCCATCAACAGCTTTCGCCTGTTTCAGATTCTCAAACTCGTCAAAAAGGCGCGCGTCGCGGCGCAGGGCGACCTGTCAATTGACTGGCTCAAGCCATTTATGAATACACGCGCCTATCGCGCGGGGGATGTCCTGTTTCGCAAGGGGCAGGTCGCCAATGAGATGTTTCTCATCACCACGGGCAAATTTCTCGTGACCGAAATCGGCGTTGAACTCATGCCTGGCCGCCTCATGGGAGAGCTCGGCTTTGTCACGCCCAACAATAAACGGACGCAAACGGTCGAATGCATAGAGGATGGAGCAGTACTGACAATCACCTACGACCGGCTGCTGGAGGTTTACTTTGAAAATCCGGCCTTCGGCTATTTCTTTCTACGTCTTTCCAGCGATCGGCTTATTCAAAACATTACGCGCCTTGAAGCAACCGTTGAAGAATACAAAGTCAAGTTGCAAACAGCCACCGCAACAAACGCGTGATGAGATGTGTTGGACGGTTTGGTCTCCCATTAGCCAACCGAACCCCGTGTCATCTTAGGGTCCATGGCGTTCTCAACCTCTCTTGGGCGCTGGCGCCGCGCGAGCTTGCCCGCGTGAAACGGTCACGCATTCAAGACCCCTCGACAGGGGCGCTGGCTTAAAATGACAGCAAAAATAGCCAGATCAGTCCCTTAAGCACCATGCGAGCTGCCGTTCGAACCGCGCCTTTCCGTCTTGCAGGCCAACCGGAAAAAACGCGAATATTCACGCCGATTCGGGCGTCATCCGGGGAATCCCAGCTAAAAATCCGATAGCATTGGTTGCAAACGATTCGCCGCACGGAAGCTAGGCGGAAAGGCAGGTGGCTGATGAGGCAAATCATCACGGTTGCGACAATGAAAGGCGGTAGCGGCAAGAGTACGTTGGCAAGCTGCCTTGCGGTGCATTGGCATCTTTGCGGCCGTCACTCGACGATCATCGATGCCGATCCGCAACGCTCGATCGCCCGGCTGGCCGCGCGCGAGCGGGCGCTCGGCGGCGTAACGGTGGTAGAGGACGCATCGGAAAACGCTTGGAAGACCGCGCAAAATCTCGCCGCTACGGGCTGCCCAGTTGTCATTGACACGCCTGGATTCCGCTCGCCGGCGACATTGGCCTGCATCGCCGCGGCTGATTTTCTTCTTGTCCCGGTCAAGGCATCGCCGCTCGACATCGACCGCATGCTGGATACGCTCAATTCCCTTATCGAGGGCGCCGGCGGCCAGCGGCCTACTTTTCGCTGCGTCCTCGCCCAGACGACGCGCGACTCAGTTATCGCCAAACACATCCGTGCTGAATTGATCGAAGCCGGGTTTCCGGTACTCAAGAGCGAAATGACCAATCGCGTTGCCTATGCGGAGGCGGGGCTCTGGGGCGCAACGCCGAGTCTCATCGCGAGGTCAGGGACCGCCGCGCGTGAGATCGCCGCAATCGCTGATGAAGTCGATGGCATTGTCGGGTTCAAACAGGCGGCGTGACCATGAATAAAAAGAATCTCCCGAAAGCAATAAGGCCGTCCGGCGTGGACACGGGCGGAGCCGACCCCATGCGGGATGCAACCGGGCCGGCAACAACGGCGCCGGCGCGTACTGCGATCGTGGCGACAGAAAAGATTTCGCCTGACGCGGCCGAGACATCCCCTGAGCGTCGCCGTGCAATTGCGGAGAAGTTGGTCGAACGTTTCTCTTTGTGGGGTGGGGCCGCCGGACTTATTCCGGTGCCGTTCGTCGATCTGGCTACCGTCGGCGGGGTCCAAATTCAAATGCTCCGCCGCATTTCGAAGATTTACAACGTTCCCTTTTCGGCGAACCGAGGCAAGGCGCTCATCGCCGCACTTGCGGGAGCGATGATCCCGGCAGGCAGCGGGTTGGGAGCCGCGAGCCTGGTAAAGAGCGTGCCGATAGCTGGAGCAGTTGTTAGCGCGCTGGCCATGCCGACGTTGTCTGCCGGCGCCACATACGCGATCGGCATGGCCTTCATCGAGCATTTTGCATCGGGCGGGACGCTGCTTGATTTCAACCCCCCGGATTATCGCGATTTCATCAAAACTCAGAAGCGAAAGCGCAGCAGCCGGTCTACAGCTAGCCACGTTTGAGAATGGCGCCGCGCCAGACATTGACGCGGGCGGCTCTTTGAGGGAGCGTATTTAGTCGCGCGTTAATGAAACAAGGGATGGCGACGATGACTGTCCTGCTTTTCATTATTTTTATCGGTTTTGTTGCCGGAACCATCGCGCGCTTGCTGATGCCTGGTCCGAACACGCCCAAGGGTTTTGTTTTCACCACCGTGCTCGGCATCGGCGGGGCATTCCTCACAACTTTTGTTGGCCATTATTTCGGATTCTATCGACACCCCTATCAAGGCGCCGAATTTATTGGCGCAACCATCGGCGCACTGGTTATTCTGTTCGTCTGGCACCGACTGGTGGCCTGGCACATCATCCCCGATCACGGCCTCTGACCCGCGACGCCGCTTTTTTTGCAGATAAAGCTGGATTGGGCCGGCTAACTTGTCGTTTGTGAAAAACCGCTACGAATCATGGCGGTCCCGAGAGGAGTCGAACCTCCGACCTTCGGTTTAGGAAACCGCTGCTCTATCCAGCTGAGCTACGGGACCGTAACGGGGCCGTCTAGCATAACCGGGCGCGGGGCGCACGGGTTCAGACGGTCCGTATTGACGCGGTCGCTGTCAAATTCCGACAATTCGGCCGCATGACAAGCCGCCTGCACCGAATGGTTGCCGCCATCTTGGCTGCGCCCGCCCTGACGCTTGCCGCGTTGAGCGCAGCCGCCCAGCAGCCCTGCCCGCTCACGACAATCGGCACGGCCACCGTCGCCATGGTACGCGACGGCCGCACGCTCACGCTCGCCGACGGCCGCGAACTGCGCCTGGCGGCAATCGAGGTTCCCGCTCATAGCGCCGCCGCCTTGCAAAACTTGGTCGCCGGCCGCCCGCTGCGCCTCGAAAAACTAGGGCCCGATCACGACCGTTATGGCCGTCTCGTTGCCTTCGCCTTCGCGGGCGACTCCACGGATTCCGTGCAGCAGGTTCTGCTCGCGCGGGGCGAAGCGCGGGTGTCGGCGCACGTCGGCGACAAGGCCTGCGCCGACGCGCTTCTAGCCGCCGAGCGGGAGGCGCGCGCCGGCCGCCGCGGGCTCTGGGGTGACCCCAATTTTGCCCTTTTGCCGGCCGAAAATCGCGCTCGTCTTATGGGCGAACGGGGTCATTTTGCGTTGGTGGAAGGCAAGGTCTTGTCTGTGCGTGAGAGCGGCAGCATTATCTATATGAATTTCGGGCGGCGCTGGACTGAAGGGTTCAGCGTCGTCATTCCACGGCGCCGTCGGCGCGCTTTTGCCGCGGCGGGCATCGAGCTGAAGCAGCTCGCAGGCCGCCGCGTCCGGGTGCGCGGCTTTATTGAGCAGCGCCGCGGCCCGATCATCGAAGCGGACGCCCCCGAGCAGATCGAGCTTATCGGCGGCGGCATGGGGCAACCACAAGAGACGCGGCCATGACGGCAACGGCGACGCGCCATCCGGCGGGCTTGACGCGCGGCATCGCGATCGCGCTCGCCCTGTGGCTTGCAGCCTGCAGCAGCACGCCGGACAACAAACAGATTTCGCTGCAACTGCCGCAGCTGACGCTGCCGCACGCGACCGCACAGGTGGAGCAGCCGTCGGCAGAACAGCGCGAGCACGCGCGCATCCTCGTCTCCTATGGCGGCGTCTACGATAATCCTCGGCTGCACGCGATGATCAGCAAAATGGTGGACCGGCTGGTGGCGGCATCGGAGCGGCCCAATCTGAAATATGAAGTGACTCTGCTCAATTCGCCCGCAATCAATGCCTTCGCGCTGCCGAACGGCCATCTCTACGTCACGCGCGGGCTGATCGTGCTCGCCAACGACAAGGCCGAGCTCGCCTCGGTGCTGGCGCATGAAATGGGTCACGTGATCGCGCGCCATGCCGCAATCCGCGAGGAGCAGGCGCGGCAGGCCGCCCTGGTCAGTCACGTGGTCAGCGACGTACTCAGCGATCCACAAATGGGCGCGCTGGCGCTTGCCAAGTCGAAACTCGCACTCGCCAGTTTCTCGCGCGCGCAGGAATTCGAAGCCGACGGCATCGGGGTCGGCATCTCGGCGCGCAGCGGCTTCGATCCTTATGGAGCTTCGCGCTTCCTCACCGACATGCAGCGTAACGCCGATCTCAAATCGGCCGAGCGCGGCGGCGACGCCTATGCGTCAGACTTCCTCGCGGCCCATCCTTCGACACCGGAGCGGGTGAAGAACGCGCTCATTAACGCCCGCCAGTACAGCGGTCCGGGCACCGGCGAACGTGACCGCAACGAGTATCTCAGCGATCTCGACGGGGTGGTCTATGGCGAGGATCCGAGCGAGGGCTTCGTGCGCGGCCGGCGCTTCCTGCACTCCAAGCTCGGCTTCACCTTCCTGGCGCCGCCAGGATTTAGCCTCGACAACACCGCGCAGGCGGTGCTCGGCCTGAAAGCCGGCGGCGGCGAGGCAATGCGGCTGGACGTGGTAACCGTGCCGGCCGAGCAATCACTGCCTAATTATCTGGACTCGGGTTGGATGGATAATGTGGATCCATCGAGCGTGACCGAATTCACCGTCAACGGTTTCCCAGCGGCAACCGCAACGGCAAGAGGCCAGCAATGGTCGTTCCGCCTGTTCGCCGTACGTTTCGGCAGCGACGTCTATCGCTTTATTTTCGCGGCCAAGAACATGACGGCACAGGCCGACCAATCGTTCCGCGAGTCGATTCTGTCCTTCCGCCGCATGAGCCTGAAGGAAAGCCAGCAAGTCAAACCGCTGCGGATGAAAGTAGTCACCGTCGGCGTCCACGACAGCGCGACCAGACTGGCGCGGCGGATGGCGGTGTCCGATCATGCGCTCGAGCGTTTCCGCGTGCTCAACGGGCTGGGCCCGCACGACCGGGTGAAGCCGGGCGAGGAAGTGAAGATCGTCGAGTAAGCAGCGCTAGCTTTCGCCGCCTTCGTAATTGATCGTGAATTCGCGCGGCACTTCCGGACCCCAGAGATAGAATGAATCCTCGGGCTTGTGGTCGGCAGACGGCCAGCGCTCTTCTATCGGGATGTAGTCGATATCGCAGGAATATTCCGAGAAGCTGCCCCAAGGATCGCGCACATAATGGAAATAGTTGGAGCCGAGCACGTGGCGGCCGAGGCCCCAGCCCTTGGTCCAGCCTTTGTCGGCCATGCGCATGGCGCCGAGCCCGATGTCACCGATGCTGGCCACGTCCCAACTGCAATGATGGAAACCGGGCGCGGAGGATTTCACCAGCGCCAGCAGATGATGATCGCTGCCGTGGATGCCGTGCATGAAGGCGACCAGGTCGCCGGCGCGGTCGGACAGCCGTAGGCCCAAGTTGCGCGCATAGAATTCCATCGAGGCGTCGATGTCGCGGGTGAAGACCAACACATGCGACAGCCGGCGCGGCCGCACCGGCGGCGACTTCTGCCGCGTGGCGGCGCCAGCGGTGCCGGCCGGCGCCGACGTCCAATGGCTTTCGGACTTCCTATCGGGCGATACTTTGGGGCCGACCTTGATCTCGATCAGCACGTTCTCATGATTGCGGAACCAGAAGCCATTGCTCTCGAAGCCAGGCGGCGGGTCGATCAGCTTGATGCCGTTGCCTTCGATACGCGTCTTCAGCCGCGGCAGGTCCTCGGCATAGCAGCCGAATGAGAGATGATGCAGCGCCTTGGTCTTGGCGCCTTCCACCACTGAACCCCAGCGGTGGTCGTGGCCGAAAGTCTTGATCGCCAGCGTGTTGCCATTGGCCAGCACGTCGAGGCCAAAATGGCCGTAGAAGTCCTGCGCGACGCTGGCGTCGGGGACGGCCAGCACGAACTGGTCGAGCGAATGCACGCCGAGGGCGTCAGCCTCGGTGGTCGGCGCCACATAGCCGCGAATGGCGGTCACCGTTTGCTCCCTGAATGCTCGCCTGGGTGATTTTGGTCGGCATTGTAGCCCGCCATGCCCAGCGGACAACCCGCCTGGTCGTCCTGGCATTCAATGACAAAAAACCGGGCGGTCGGATGGCATCCGATGATATGCTTGCTACCGCGACCTGGGCGTGTCGCGGGTGATGCCTGGCATGGACCTGGCATGGACTAA
>CAYLMY010000001.1:0-13382 GCA_964384635.1 uncultured Undibacter sp. | reverse complement strand
CAGTGGCTCGGCGTAGGCTGGGTTGGCTCACCGCGGGGTCCGATGCACTCGCCCGGCCCCTGGGCTGGGTCGCGACGGCCTTGTATGTCGGCTGGCAGGTGGTGGTGGAGCAGAAGCTGTTTCTCCACACGTTCTTGGTCGAACGGATAGGACGGCGCGGGGTGCCGACACTGCCGCTGGGTTACGGCAACGTACTCGCGTTGAAGGGCATCATGCTCTGGCGACAACTCAGCGGGCGCCCTGACGCGCTCCAGCCGGCGCGGCAGCGTGTCTACAGCCGGATCCGCAGACGCTTCCAGGAGCGCGGCCTCCCCAAGGGTCCCGTCCAAGCGATTGCCGAGTATCGGCCAGACCAGATCCGGCCCGAGCGGTTTTACAAGGAGCACGTCAAGCGCGGCATACCATGCGTACTGCGCGGGTTTGCAGGGGCCGACGTGTCCCAGTGGCGACTGGCGGCGCTGGCCTACCGATTTCCCGACACCGTGTCGCAGGTGCTGGATAAGCGGGCGCAGAAAATGATCTCGGTGTCGCTGCGCGCCATCCACGAAGACGGCCGGCGCAACTACATCCCCCAGCAATTGCTCCTCGATCAGAACCCCACGCTGCGCGACTACTTTGAGGTCGGTCGGTCGAATGGCTACTTCCGGGTGATGGGCCGGCCGTCGAAGCCGGTACTGAGCTTTCTGATCCTCGGACTCGGCGCCGGGCTGAACGCCAACTGGCACTGCGAGGAGAGCCCGAACTGGTACATGGCGGTTTCGGGCTCGAAACGCTGGTCCTTGATCGAGGCCGAACACTCCTGGCTGCTCTATCCGGCGGCGCGGGGCGATAGCATGCGGCGGTTCGCGGAGTTTGCCGCAGACGCCGAGGGTGGCCCGCGGGACCCCTTGGCCTACCCCCTGGTCGAATACGCGCCGCGCCACGAGTTCGAGCTCCACCCGGGCGACGTCCTGTTTTTCCCCGCCTGGATGTGGCACAAGACGATCAACCTCGACGACGAGGGGCTCGGTGTCACCTGCCGGTACACAGCGCCAACGGCGATGTCCAACCGTTACTTCCGCGCCCTGCAACTCCTCTCGGGCAGCTTCTGGACGACCTCCGTCCAGGTCGTGAGCGGCATGATCCGCGGCGACGTCGCCGATCTCGCCGACGATACCGGCCACAACGAGCAAGAAGTGGTGTTGTACAACTGAGCGAAACAAAAAGCCCGGCGTTGCCGCCGGGCTTTTTGCTTTTTCGTATGTCCGAGAGGTTTACGCCGCCTCTTCCTCGGTCGACTCGTCGTTGGCGGCTTCGTCGGCGGGCTTGGGACCGCGGCGCGGGCCCTTGGCGAGCGCCGCCTCGATCTCCTTGATCGCCTCGGTCTCGGTGATCTTCTGCACCGCCGAGATTTCGCGCGACAGCCGGTCGAGGGCTGCCTCGTAGAGCTGCCGCTCCGAATAGGACTGCTCCGGCTGGGTCTCCGAGCGGTACAGGTCGCGCACCACCTCGGCGATGGCGACGATGTCACCGGAATTGATCTTGGCCTCGTATTCCTGCGCCCGGCGCGACCACATGGTGCGCTTGATGCGTGCCCGGCCTTTGAGTGTCTCGAGCGCGCGCCTGACCAGCGGCGGTTCCGCCAGCTTGCGCATACCGACCGAAGCGATCTTGGCGGTGGGAACCCGCAGCGTCATCTTGTCCTTGATGAAGTTGATGACGAACAGCTCGAGCTTGGCGCCGGCGATCTCCTGCTCCTCGATGGCCAGAATCTGCCCGACCCCATGGGCCGGATAGACGATGAACTCATTGGTCTTGAAGCCTTGTCGCTGGGTAGTCTTCTTATTGGTAGTCATTCCGGGCAAAACTCCTTCGCCGGCCCCTTTGCGGCTGCCGGCCATTTTGGCTGTCGAGGCCCCCGAACGGACACTGCCGCGCGGGGCATGAGAGGTCCGCCGCGCTACGGCAGACTTTTTGGCCCTCCGGCCCGAGCCGGCAGAGCCTTTCTTCGACTTATGACGCGATTTTCCTGCCACTGCTCACGCGTGGATCGCACGCCCTCTTATCCAAGACCTTTGAACCCTGCCGCGAAAAATAAGGCTCCCGGGAGGGGGAGCGCTTTGGCGGCTAAATCCTTCATGATTTAGTCTATATAGCACATTTTTGGCCAAAATCAAAGCCTTATGGCGACGCAAAACCGCTATTTTGCGAAAAAAATATGCGATTTTCGCCGATCGGTTAATTCCGGGCTTTCCTGGGGCGGTAGCCGGTTCCCGACCGGGCCGGTCTAATCGCCCTCGCCCCCCTTGGGCGAGAAGAATCTCTTGAATTTGTCGGGCACCCCGTCCCAGTCCTTGGCGTCTGGCGGTGCATCCTTCTTTGTCGTGATATTCGGCCAAGTCTTGGCGTATTCCGTGTTCAATTCCAGCCACTTCTCCAGGCCCGGCTCGGTATCCGGCTTGATCGCATCGACCGGGCATTCCGGCTCGCAGACCCCGCAATCGATGCACTCGTCCGGGTGGATGACCAGCATGTTCTCGCCTTCATAGAAGCAGTCCACCGGACACACTTCCACGCAGTCCATGTACTTGCACTTGATGCAGCTTTCGACGACGACGTAGGTCATCCAAGGCTCCGACCGAATTCAGCAGCAGCGCTGCCTAACGTATGGATAAATGGGGCGCAAGCTGCGCCAGTTCCCCGGGCCTGCACTCAATCTGCCTCCGTTTTGGGTGGCGCGACTTTACGCGAATCAGCGCCCCAGGTGCTGGCCCGGGCACCGGAACCCGTTGTCAATTCGCGGTAAAGCGCGCGGGCAGCGGCGCTGGCTCCGCGCCGCTCGCGAAAGCCCTCCACGCGCAGCACGCGCACCGAGCGATCGAGCGCCAGCGTCAACACGTCGCCGATTCGCACCGGCTGGCTGGGCCCACCGATGCGCTTGCCGTTGAGGCGCACATAGCCGGCGTCTGCGAGCGCGGCGGCATCGCTGCGGGTGCGCACGATGCGCGCGTGCCAGAGCCATTTGTCGACGCGTTGGCGCTCCAAGACCGGCGGCGCAGGCGTCAAGAGGATTCCTTGCCGTTCTGCTCGAGCTGCTGCTTGAGGGCGGCGAGCTTGGCGAAGGGCGAGTTGGGATCTGGCTGCTTGTCGCGGCGCTCGCCACCGGCGCCATAAGGCTTGGCGTAATATTGCTCGCGCTCGGCGCGGTCGGGGCCGTCGTCGCGCTTGCGGCGCGGGCGGTCGCGGCGCGCCCCGCTATCTTGACGATTTCCCTGGCGCTCGCCGCGCTGCTGCTGGCGATCGGCGCGCTGCTGGCGGTCGTGGCGGGCACGGCGGGCCTGATTGTCAGCGCCATCCGGCCGGCCATGGCGGCGCGGCTTGCCGGACGGCTCAGAACCCTCGGCCAGCGCCGCAGCCTCTGCTGCCGGCGCAGCGGCGGCGGCCTCGCCGCCCGCGGCGGGCGCCGCTGCCTGCACAGCTTGCTGGGGACGGGGCGGACGGCGGGGCCTATGAGGACGCCGCTCCGAGCGCCCGGCCGGCCGCCAGACTTCGATGAAGGCCGGCTCTTCGGCCGCAAGTTCGGTCGCAGCTTCGGTCGTGGTTGCGGCTTCCGCCGCATCAGCCGGGGTAGCAGCAGCCGCAGGACCAGCGGTTTGTTCTGGCGCCGGTTCAGCCGGTGCTATGGCAGGTGCCGGTTCGGCAACCGGCGCTTCACCGGCTTGCGCCAGGAATTCGGCTTCAGGCAATAAGGTTATCGACGATTGAACGGGCGGCGCGGCCTGCGACTCAGGCGGCGGAGCCTCGACCGGCGCGCCCTGTTGGGTTTCGGCCTCGGCCGGCGCCGGGGCATCCGCGACCGACATTGCGCCCGGCTCCGACGGCTTGACCTCTACCGGCTCCGCCGGTTTGGGCCGCCGGTCCATGCGATAGCCGAGCGAGCGCAGGATCGAGGAGAAGTCCTCGCCGGAGGCGCCGGTGAGCGAGGTCATGGCGCCGGTGACGGTGAACGAGCGGCCGTCGAAGGCGCCGTCCGGCTTCGGACCGGTCGCGCTTTCGCGCCAGGACAGCGCCGGGCGGATGAGGTCTGCGAGCCGCTCCAGGATGTCAACGCGCACCGCGCGCTCGCCACACACTCGGTAGCCGGCGGTGCGGTAGAGCGGTTTCGGCGTCTCCTTGTCGACGGGGATAGAGGTGCGCCCGCTCGCCGCCAGATGCAGCAATTCGCCCACGCCCTTGGCGTCCGGACTCTCGTGCTTGAGCGCCCACAGCTGGGTCGCGAGCGAGCGCGGCGCCGGCTTGAGCAGGACGGGCAGATAGATGTGATAGGCGCCGAAGCGCACGCCGTATTTGCGCAAACTTGCGCGCGCCGGCTGATCAAGCCCCTTGACCTCTTCCGCCACCTTCTGCCTCTCCAGCACGCCGAGCGCTTCGACCAGCTGAAAGGCGACGCCGCGCGCCATGCCAGTGACGTCATCGGCGGCGGAGAGCGAGAACAGCGGCGCAAGCAGTTTTTCGATCTGTGTCTTGAGCCAAAGGTCGAGTCGGGTCTGCACCATTTCGCGCGCCGGTCCGGACAAGTGCTCGTCGGCAACGATGCGAACGCGCGGACGCAGGGTATCGTCGCCAGCGGTGAGCTTGCCGACCACGTCGCCCAGCCAACGCATGGCGCCGTCATTGGCAAGCACAATCTGGTCGTTGGCGGCTTGTGAAAGCCGGGTAGCGCGCGCCTCGATCTCGCCGGCCAGCGCTTTCTGCGCGGCGGCATTGAGCGCCTTGGCCTCGGAGGCATCGGTCGATGCCTCGGGCGCAAACATAAATCCGTCGAGCCGGCCGATCACATGGCCCTCCACGGTCACTTCGCCATTCTTTCCGATGTCGGTTTCCAGCATTGCGTTCTCTCGCAGCCGCCGCATCAGCACGCTGGTACGGCGGTCCACGAAGCGTTCTGCCAAGCGTTCATGAAGCGCATCGGACAGCTTATCTTCAATAGCGCGGGCAACGCCCTGCCAATGCTCCGGATCGGCAAGCCAATCCGGGCGATTGGCGACGAACGTCCAAGTCCTGACATGCGCGATCCGGTTGGAGAGGGTATCGATGTCGCCGTCGGTTCGATCGGCCAGGGCAACTTGCCGAGCGAACCAGTCGATCGGGATGTTACCCTCTCGCATGAGGAATCCATAGAGGGTCACCACAAGTTCGGCATGGGTCGCCGGCGCGATCTTGCGATAGTCGGGCACCTGGCAGGCGTCCCATAACCGCTCGATGGTCGCCGGTTTTTGCGCCAGTGCCCGCACCTCCTCGTCACGCGCGGCATGTTCCAAAACGAGAATGTCTTCGGCGACAGGCGCGCGCGTCAGGCCTTGCTCAGTCGGCGTCGCCGCCAGCGAGGCCTGCAATGCGCCGAGCG
Organism: uncultured Undibacter sp.; assembly: GCA_964384635.1. GTDB lineage: Bacteria > Pseudomonadota > Alphaproteobacteria > Rhizobiales > Xanthobacteraceae > Pseudolabrys. Next base: position 7,996 of record CAYLMY010000001.1, on the reverse strand, counting down.
AAGAGAAGTCGAGCGCGGAATTGCGCCATTGCAGCATCCGGATCGGCTCGAAGCTGTGGCTCTCCAGCGCCTGCACCAATTCCGGCTCGAACGGATCGCAACGTCCGGTCGTGCCGAAGGTTCCATCGCGGGTAGCACGCCCCGCACGGCCGGCGATCTGCGCCAGCTCCGCCGGATTGAGCTTACGGAATTGGTAACCATCGAACTTGCGGTCGCTGGCGAATGCCACATGATCGACATCGAGATTGAGCCCCATGCCGATGGCGTCGGTAGCCACCAGGTAGTCGACGTCGCCCGATTGATAGAGCGCAACTTGCGCGTTTCTTGTGCGGGGCGAGAGCGCGCCCAGCACCACCGCCGCGCCGCCGCGCTGGCGGCGGATCAACTCCGCGATGGCATAAACTTCCTCGGCCGAAAACGCCACGATGGCCGAGCGCCGCGGCAGCCGGGTCAGCTTCTTGTCACCGGCATAAGTGAGCATAGACAGCCGCGGCCGGCTAATAATGTGCGCGCCGGGCAACAGTTTCTCGACCATCGGCCGCACGGTGGCGGCGCCCAGTACCAAGGTTTCCTCGCGCGCGCGGGCATTGAGCATGCGGTCGGTGAACACATGGCCGCGGTCGAGGTCTGCGCCGAGTTGAATTTCGTCGATCGCCAAGAATTCCACATCGAGGTCGCGCGGCATGGCTTCGACGGTCGAGACCCAGAAGCGTGGGTTGGCCGGCTTGATCTTCTCCTCGCCGGTGATCAGCGCCACGCTGTCGGCGCCGACCCGATCGACGCATTTGTTGTAGACCTCGCGCGCCAAGAGCCGCAGCGGCAGCCCGATCATGCCGGAGGAATGCGCCAACATGCGCTCGATGGCGAGATGGGTCTTGCCGGTATTGGTCGGCCCGAGCACCGCTGTCACGCCGGCGCCGCGGGCCCGCGAGGCTCGGCTTTGCCGCGGGGAGAAGGTCAGGGTCATCACGCGTCCAAACGGGCGGCGGGGCGGCCTGGCGGGGCCTCGCCACGGGCTTTCTGTATCACAATGCGACGGCGGTCAGGCCAGCGGTTAAGCTTTAGAACGAGTCTGGAACGAACCGCGCCCGAATCACTGACTCCGGCCCTGTGTGGATTCGTTCACGGCGATATCTGGCGAGCTCTGCCTCCATGACTACAAGATCGAGTGGCCGCATGGCGATTCAAGGCCTTTTTAATCCCGCCAAACGTTAATGGACTTCCGGATTCGCCTTCGACCAAAGAGTCAAGCCCCAACGGTGGTCAGCGGACCTTCGGGTCGTCGGCCGAAGCCCGGGTCGGGGTGGCGACCGAGACGAATTGCGTGGCTTCGAGCTTGGCCTCCCCGATCGGCGTCGGCCCCTGGGCGCGGAACGGCACCAACACGCGGGTTCCGGCGACCGGCGCCAGCCAGATCTCCATATCGCGCAGCTTGGAAATGTATTTGATCGTCGCTGCCGACGGGATATAGCCGCCGATCGGCGAAAAATTGACCGCGCAGACTACCACCGGGCCGGCATAGCCCTGTTCCGCCTTTACCGTGTCCATGCGCTTGAAGGTCAGTTGCAGGTCATAGCGCAGCCGGGCGTCGAAAATCGACAGCGTGCGCTGGCAGGCTTCCGGCGCAAGCACTGTTCCGGTGCCCGGCGTGCGCATCAACGATGCGGTCAGCGGGTCGAGAACGCCGTGACCCTGCTGCTCGGTGATTGGCACCCGCTGGTCAACCTTGTCCGGCGGCGGATCGGCCTTGAAGTCCGTGACGTTGCCGTCGTCGATGATGACCCGGACTTCGTCGGTCTTCCTGCGGCTGATGATGGTGGAGGCGTAGATCGCGCTCGCCGGCTGGCCGTCCTTGAGCGTGCCAAGCACGGCGCTGGTGCCCTCGCCCTTGGTCAAGACGTGCATCAGGCCGGTGGTGACGCCGCTGGTCGCCGCGCTGTAGTGAGTATCGTTGATCTCGACGACCCATTTGCCCTTGCCGATCTGAATACCGGCAAGCGTCACCCGGTATTGCGCCTCCAGCTTGCCCGCCGCACGGGCAGGGACCGGCACGGCGGCGAGCGCGCCGCAAGCAAGCAACATGCATCCTATGATTTGCCGCAAGGCCAGCACGAGACTCCATCCTTACATGCGCCGGCGCCGGCGGAATTTCCGCCGTCGGGCGACGATATATAATGGGCAGCACGAACGCACCGGCAAGGGCCGCTCGGCAGGTAGGCTAAACGCCCCACAGAAATCAAGACCGGTCGGCCACGCCGCCAATCTCATCGGCGCGGAATGAGTCGAATCTGTGTTCGCCGCGCGCTCGCCGCGGCGGCCGTCCGCGAACGGCACTGAAAACGCTTAAGGATCGGCGGCAGCCGGTCGGCTTGACGCCCTGCAGCCCGCTCTCTATACGTCCGGCCGTCTTCCAAAGACGAACGACCGGACCGGCGCCGCTTCGCGCCGGCGCATTTCGAGGGATGAGCCATGTCATGGCGTTGCGAACTGACCGGCAAGAAGCCGCTGGTCGGCCATAAAGTGAGCCACTCCAACATCAAGACCAAGCGGCGGTTCCTGCCGAACCTGCGCAACGTCACGCTGATTTCCGACACGCTGCAGCGCAAAGTGCGCGTGCGCGTCTCGGCCAACGCGCTCAAGACCGTCGACCACCGCGGCGGGCTCGATGCCTTCCTGCTCAAGGCCAAGGATGACGAGCTGGCGCCGAAGATGCGCGAGCTCAAGCGGGCGATCGTGAAGAAGAAAGCCGCTGCGGCGGGCTGAGAGTTCCGGCACCGCGAGGATGCATCGTGCCCGGCCCTTAAGCCGGGCATTTTCGTTTAATCGCCGACTAGCGCGAATTGCAGCAGCAGGCTGCGCTGGATCGGCGAAAAATTGTCGTCCGACACCAGCGTGATGATGGTTTCGCCGCGCGCATTGCGATGCACGGCGATGCCTTCCATGTTGTCGATCTGTTGGCCGAGGTCGGCCTCGATCAGCGGATGGCCGTCGACCACCGCGCCCGCCTTGATGGCGTCAAGCGCGATGCGGCGGATGCGCATGCCGAGACTGCTGACGAGTGAATAGCGCCGCTCGAGTAGCAACAGGTCGCCCGGCGGCAGGATCGCGCAGTCGGTGACGTCATATTCGCCACTGCGCTTGACGCTGAAGCGGTCGGCCCCCGCGTCCTTGAGCAGAAAGCCGCGAAGATTGCCGGCGACGTCGAGGCTGCGTTCGGTGATGGCGATCAGCGCGCCGGCGTGGGCTGAGCCTTTTGGGGCCGCCGCCAGGCATTCGAGGCTCTTGTTCCTGGTGAGGGTCTTGAAATCGGCCGGCACACTGATCGGCTGGCCGCGCGCCGTGAGGCCGTCGCGGCCGATGTCGAAGCGGACGATTTTTTCGACGCGCTCGATGCCGACATAGAACTTTCCGTCGGCGCCTTGCGCCAGCGACTCGGCGTCGTACCAGTGCCGCGCGGCAAGCGGCTTGCCGTCCGGGCCGAGCATCGGCGCCATCTCGGCGTCGGCGATGCCGGCGGGACGTCCGCCACGATAGACAATCCGGCCGCGCAGCCAGGAGCCCTTGTCGGTCCCGCCGAGCAAATAGACGCCTTGCGCATCGAGATAAATGGCGGAAAGCCCGCCGAAGGCTCCATATTTCGAGGCGAGCTCCAACCCGCCGCGGAATTCGAGCTGACCGAAGCGCGTTTGCGACGGGTCGCGGTTGTCGAAAGACCGGATCGGTGAGGCGAGAATCGAGATGCGGGTCGGCTTGTCGGGATAGCGCTGCGTCTGGGCGATCGCCAGCGAGCCGGCAACAAACAACAGCGCGGCAATGAACGTGCCGGCCGCAAGCAAGCGGCGGCGGGCGCGCGTCAAGCCACGCGCCTCCGCGCGCGGGTATTGGCCGGCCGCTCGGCAGCGGCGGCGTGTTCCTCGAACAGTTCGGCGAGCTTGTCGGTCATGGCGCCGCCCAGCTCCTCGGCGTCGACGATGGTGACGGCGCGGCGGTAGTAGCGCGTCACGTCATGGCCGATACCGATAGCGATCAGCTCCACCGGCGAGCGGGTTTCGATCTCCTCGATCACCCAGCGCAGATGGCGTTCGAGATAATTGCCGGGATTGACCGAGAGCGTGGAATCATCGACCGGCGCGCCGTCGGAGATCATCATCAGGATCTTGCGCTGCTCGGATCGGCCCAACAGGCGCTTATGCGCCCAGTCGAGCGCCTCGCCGTCGATGTTTTCCTTGAGCAGACCCTCGCGCATCATCAGCCCGAGATTCTTGCGCGCGCGCCGCCAAGGCGCGTCGGCCGACTTGTAGATGATATGGCGCAGATCGTTGAGCCGGCCCGGATTAGCCGGCTTGCCGGCGGTGAGCCATTGCTCGCGCGACTGGCCGCCCTTCCAGGCGCGGGTCGTGAAGCCGAGGATCTCGACCTTGACGCCGCAGCGCTCGAGCGTGCGCGCCAGGATGTCGGCGCAAGTGGCGGCGACGGTGATCGGGCGGCCGCGCATGGAGCCGGAATTGTCGAGCAGCAGCGTCACCACCGTGTCGCGGAACTCGGTGTCCTTCTCCGCCTTAAACGAAAGCGGATGCAGCGGATCGATGACGATGCGCGACAGCCGCGCCGGATCGAGCTGGCCCTCCTCGAGGTCGAACTCCCAGGAGCGGTTTTGCTGCGCCATCAAACGTCTTTGCAGCCGGTTGGCGAGGCGGGCCACCACGCCCTGCAGATGCGATAGCTGCTTGTCGAGATAGCCCCTGAGGCGATCGAGTTCCTCCGGCTCACACAGCTCCTCGGCCGCAATGGTCTCGTCGAACTTCATGGTAAAGGCGCGATAGTCGGGACCGCGCGGCTCGTTGGCGCCGAAATGGCGCGGCCGCTGCGGCTCGCCCGGGGTCTCGGCGTCGCCCATGTCGGTGTCGTCGGCCATGTCGGCGGTGGGCGCGTCGACGGCTTCGGCTGCCGCGTCGGGCATATCCTCGGCCGATACTTGCGTGTCCTCCACGCTCATGCGCTGCATTTCGTCGCTGTCGGCGGCTTCACCGTCCTCGCCTTGCTCCTGCTTGCGGCGATCCTCGTCGCCTTCGTCCTCTTCCTCCTCGGAGTCATGGCTGCGGTCGTCTCCCATTTCGAGCGCGTCCAGCAGATCGTGTACCGCATCGCCGAACTGGCGCTGGTCCTCGACCAGGTCTTCAAGCTTATCGAGATCGCGCCCGGCGCGGTCTTCGATCAGCGGGCGCCAGAGGTCGACCAGCTTCTTGGCAGCCTGCGGGGGCGCCAGGCCGGTCAGCCGCTCGCGCACCATCAGCGACAGCGCCGCCTCGATCGGCGCGTCGGAGCGCTCGGTGATCTGGTCGAATTTGCCGCGGTGGAAGCGCTCGTCGAGCATGGCGGTGAGATTCTGCGCGACGCCGTCCATGCGGCGCGCGCCGATGGCCTCCACGCGAGCCTGCTCGACCGCCTCGAACACCGCACGCGCCTGCTGGCCGGCTGGCTGCAGGCGGCGATGCACGGCCGCGTCGTGGCAGGCAAGACGCAATGCGATCGAATCGGCGTGGCCGCGCACCACCGCGGCCTCGGTCTTGCCGAGCTTGCGCGGCGGCTCCGGCAGCCGCACCTTACCGCCCATCAGGCCGGGCCGCTCCGCCGCGTAGGAGACCTCCAATTCCGGCTTGCGCGCGAGCGCGCGCAGACAGCCGGTCACCGCCCGCTTGAACGGTTCGGTCGGAGATTCTTTCGCCGACGGTTTGGCTTTGATGTTGGATGCCATTTGTTGATCCGTCGTTCCGGGGCGCCGCTTCTTAGCGGCGAGCCCGGAACCCATACTCACAAACGTCTCGGTTCAATCGAAACACCGGGGTTATGGGTCCCCGTCTTCGCGGGGACGACAATAACTACGACAGCGCCACGTTCACCGAGCTCTCCGGCAACTCCACACCGAAGCAGCGCTGATAGAACTCGGCGACGATCGGCCGCTCCAACTCGTCGCACTTGTTCAGGAAGGTGAGCCGGAAGGCGAAGCCGATGTCGTTGAAGATCTCGGCGTTCTCCGCCCAGGTGATCACCGTGCGCGGGCTCATCACGGTCGAGATGTCGCCGTTCATGAAGGCGTTGCGCGTCAAATCAGCGACCCGCACCATCTTGTTGACGATGTCGCGGCCCTGCTCGTTGCGATAGTGCTTGGCTTTCGCCAGCACGATCTCCACCTCGTTGTCATGCGGCAGATAATTGAGCGTGGTGACGATCGACCAGCGGTCCATCTGGCCCTGGTTGATCTGCTGGGTGCCGTGATAGAGGCCGGAGGTGTCGCCCAAGCCCACCGTGTTGGCGGTGGCGAACAGACGAAACGCCGGGTGCGGCTTGATCACTTTGCTCTGGTCGAGCAGCGTCAAGCGGCCCGAAGCTTCCAGCACGCGCTGGATGACGAACATCACGTCCGGGCGGCCGGCGTCGTACTCGTCGAAGCAGAGCGCCACGTTGTTCTGCAGCGCCCAGGGCAAGATGCCTTCGCGGAATTCGGTGACCTGCTGGCCGTCCTTGATGACGATGGCGTCCTTGCCGATCAGGTCGATGCGGCTGATGTGGCTGTCGAGATTGACGCGCACGCAGGGCCAATTGAGCCTAGCTGCCACCTGCTCGATATGGGTGGACTTGCCGGTGCCGTGATAGCCGGTGACGATCACGCGCCGGTTCTTGGCAAAGCCCGCGAGGATGGCGAGCGTGGTCGGCCGGTCGAAACGGTAGTCGGGGTCGAATTCCGGCACGTGCTCGTCGGCCTTGGAATAGGCCGGCACTTCCATATCGCTGTCGATGCCGAAGACCTGGCGGATCGACACTTTCATGTCGGGCAGGCCGGCGACTTCTTGAACTGCGGCAGTCATTGATCCTCCGTGGCTTCAGAACGCCCGAAGCCTTGCATGCGGTCCGACGCGTACGGTCCGGCTGATGGCGCCAACTTAGCAGACAGGGCCGGGGCGAAAAACCCGGGGGTCGCGAATAGCCCCATCAATGTTTTCAATAAGATAGGTAGCTTCACGCCTGTGCGAAAGGCGGGGCTGGGTTGCTTCTCGCGATAAATTAGGACTCAGCCGAATCCCGCCGATTTCAGGTAGTTGTAGGCTTGGATGACCTCGACCAGGCGGTCTTCGGTCGAGCGGTCGCCGCCATTGGCGTCCGGATGGTGGCGCTTGACCAGCTCCTTGAAGCGCATTTTCACCTGATGCGCGGTCACCCCAACCTCCAGCCCGAGGGTATCGAGCGCCTTGCGCTCGGCATTGCGGATCGGGCGGGTCTCGGCCCGCGCCTGCTGCTCGGCGCGCAGACCCTCGTTGAACAGGCCGAACGGATCGGCATGGCCGGCAAAGGCCTGGAAGTCCGGCCGCACGGTTCCCCTGCCGGTTCCCATCTTCCAGGTCGGGCGATGCCCGGTGAGGGCATCCTTCTGGTAGGCCATGACCGAGGCATCGCTCATGCCTTTGAAGAAATTGTACGACTGATTGTATTCGCGCACGTGCTGGAGGCAGTAGCGCCAATAGTCCTTTTCGCGGCCGCGGCCCTTGGGCGCGCGATGGGTGGCCTTCTCCTTGCAGCCGGCCCATTCGCAAACCGGGCCGCCGGTTTTGGGCCGGCGATCTTTGTCCGGTTTGACGCGGATACGATCAAAAAGAGGCGAGTCGAATTTCATGACCGAACATTATGCGCTTTTGCCGATGACGCGTTCAAGACTTGACAGCAACGGTTCCTGCCTAATTCCGCCGCAAAGCGGCCATTGACCGGCCTGCCGCCCATCCTTAAGTCGGGAGACATGCAAACGGCCGATATAATCACAAAGAAGTTGACCGAGGCTTTCACGCCGCAAAGCCTCAAGGTGCTGGACGAGTCCCACCAGCACGAAGGCCATGCCGGGCACCGGCCGGGCGGGCAAACTCATTTCCGCGTCTATATCGTGTCTGATGCGTTCAAAGGGAAGACCCGGCTGGAACGCCACCGCATGATCAACGGCACGCTGTCG